>JBKQHM010000200.1:0-6685 GCA_052148775.1 Isosphaeraceae bacterium
GGCGGCCGGATCAGTGGTGTGAGCCATCCCTAACTGCTCCTTCCAGTTGTGACTTGGCGGGATAACACGTTTCCAACATCGATTATACGCGGACGGGCTTTCCGCTGCAAAGTATGTCGTGCGCCCACGCCTTGAATACCGGAACTCGAGCGATTAAGGTCGTGACGGATCAGGGTGTAGGATATTTGAAAGCGCTGGGCAACCCGGAGGGGCCGCACGTCCTGGTCTGCGAACTCGTGGGCACTCGCCTGGCCAGGTGGTTCGGGCTACCTACCTTCGAATTCGGGGTCATCACCGTGGTTGCCGAGTATGGCTTGACCTTTTTCGAGGGCCCGGAAGTCGAAACCGGACCGGCTTTCATTACCAAGTACTAGCCGGGTGACACCTGGGGTGGTACCGAACGGCAGTTGGAGCAATTGGTCAACCCCGAGGATATTACTCGCCTGGTTGTGTTCGACTCCTGGACGCGGAATTGCGATCGATACGCGCCGGAAGGCCGACGGGTGAACCGGAACAACGTCTACCTGAGTGAGTCGGCCCCGCCGGACAATCTCCTCCTCGTCGCCATGGACCACTCGCATTGCTTCACTTGCGGAAGGCCGCTGACCGTCAAGCTCGCTCACATCGATTCCGTTCAAGACGAGGGAATCTACGGGCTGTTCCCGCAATTCCATCCGTGGCTGGATGGCCGGGTCGTCCGCCAAACGATCGACAAACTCCGTTCGTTTACGAAGAAGGATGCCGAGACGGTGACGCGGGACATCCCCAGGGAATGGGAGATGGACGTGGCCACTACGGACGCCCTGAACCAGTTCCTGGTCTCTGGAGCCGCCTACCTCGCTGCTACTATAATGATTAAGCTTTGCCCGTCGGACGAGCCGAACAGTCTCACGAGCGAGGCGGAGTCAATCCCATGAAACCGACCAAAGGCTATTACTCGCTCATCCAGTTCTGTCCCGACCAGTCACGCCTGGAAGCGGCTAATGTGGGAGTCGTCCTGTTCTGCCCCGAACTGGACTTCCTCGAAGTCCGCTTGGCGGGCGATAACTCGCGGATTCAACGGTTCTTCGGCAAGCATGCCTTCAACTGGTCCCGGATCAACTCCTACAAGCAAGGCATCAAGGAGCGGCTCGAGATCGAAGGAAAAGACTTCCGCGGGCCTGAGGACTTGAAAGTCTTCGGCCAGCGTCGTGGCAACAACATCCAGTTGACGCCCCCACGGCCAATCACGGTTCGTGAACCTCGGAGCGACCTGCAACAACTCTTCGAGGAAGTCGTCGGACATCGGAAACGCTCCCAGGATGTTATGGGCTTTCGACGCCGGTTCGTGGAGCAATTGACCAGGGCGAACCTCGGTCCCAAACTGAAGCGGGACATCGAGATCCATGTCCCCAGCTTGAACAAGGAAATCGACGTCCCTTTCGGATACCAGAACGGTCGATTTAACCTGATCCAGCCGGTCAGCTTCCGGGCCGGCGACCCCGCCCAGTTGCGAAGGACCGCCAGCGCTCACGCCATCGACGGAATCGCCCTGTACGAACATGCCGATTGCGACCTCGGAGAACTCGAATTGGTCGTCGTCGGGGATTTCCGCTCCAATGCGAAAGAAGTCCGGGAAGACATTCAACGAATCCTGCGACAAGGACGAACCAAGCTCTACACGTCCCAAGAGGTCGACGATCTCATCCAAGAGATCCGAATTCATGGAAAGAACTTAGCCTGAGATAGCAGCACCAGCGGAAGGTGAGGCTGAGCCAGACGAACCCGACGAAGCCCGGCGGGAACGGATCGCGGGCTTTCGAGGAGAGCCCGGCCGACCCTCGCCTTTGCATCGATAGAATCTCAACGGGCTCATCAGTCCCTCGAGGCCGCCTGCATTCACCCAATCCCCGTCACGATCTGACATTCTCGGAATTCTCGGAATCCGGACCGCGCTGGCCTTCGGGAGTTTCTATAATCCGAGGTAACGGGGTCTCTCGGCGGCGTTCGGGGTGCGCGAGTCAGTGAAGAGAGGAGCGCCTGGGATGAAAGGACCGAACACCACCAACGGGAAATCCCGACGAATGAACCCAAGAACGACACTCGCACATCGCGCGAACGAACCCAAGACGCCGCCCGAATCACCTGAACCGCGCGAACGAACCCAAGAACGATGCTTGCAAATCGCGCGAACGAACCCACGGCCCGCGCCCAAAATCGCGCGAACGAACCCAAGACCGCCGTGTGGGCGCTTCGGACGGCTCGGACCATGGCCCACTCCGCAGACTGCCATTTTTGCAGTCGCTCGTCAGGTCGTGATCCGGCCATGTCGTTTTGGCAGGAAGCCGACAAACTGTCCGCCGACCCGACTCCCGATCGCTTTTTCTAACTATCGATTTGAAAAAAACTTAGGCTAATCATCCGGATTTCTCATGGCCTCTGGCACGGCGCTTGCCTTATATGGTAAACCAATCGTGTATCGATGACGAGACGGTCGGAGCGAGACTCGGGAGTGACGGATCGGGTATTCTGGATCGCCGATCCGGTGGTTCTTGAGGTAGCATTTCCGTTTGAGTTCGGTCGTGGGGACTGGATTGTCGGCTGGGTCCTTCGGCTCGTCACCGCACACCGTCGAAAAGGAGACACGTCGTGTCAGAGGGCGAAAAGATCATCGGGATCGACTTGGGTACGACCAATAGCGTCGTCGCGGTGATGGAGGGGAACGACGTGACGGTCATCCCCAACCAGGAGGGGAGCCGGCTGACCCCGTCGGTGGTCGCCTTCTCGACCAAGGGCGACATCCTGGTGGGCGAGCCGGCGAAGCGGCAGGCGATCACCAACCCCCGCGGGACGGTCTACTCCATCAAGCGCTTCATGGGCCGTCGTCATGAAGAAGTGAAGAGCGAAGAGAAGATGATCCCCTACGAGGTCGTCGGGGGCGCCAGCGACTACGTCAAGGTCCGGGTCAGCGGCAAGGAATACACGCCGTCCGAGATCTCGGCCATGATCCTCCGCAAGCTCAAGGAGGCCGCCGAGAGCTACCTGGGCCACAAGGTCCGCAAGGCCGTGATCACCGTCCCGGCCTACTTCAACGACAGCCAGCGCCAGGCCACCAAGGACGCCGGCCAGATCGCCGGCCTCGAGGTCGCGCGGATCATCAACGAGCCGACCGCCGCCGCGCTGGCCTACGGGCTCGACAAGAAGAAGAACGAGAAGATCGCCGTCTTCGACCTCGGCGGCGGCACCTTCGACATCTCCATCCTCGACGTCGCCGACGGCGTCTTCGAGGTCCTCTCCACCAACGGCGATACCCACCTCGGCGGCGACGACTGGGACGAGGCCCTGATCAACCACATCGCCGACGAGTTCAAGAAGGAACAGTCCATCGACCTCCGCAAGGACCAGATGGCGCTCCAGCGGCTCAAGGAGGCCGCCGAGAAGGCCAAGAAGGACCTGTCGTTCCAGGCCCAGGCCGACATCAACCTGCCGTTCATCACGGCGGATGCCTCCGGGCCCAAGCACCTGGCGATGACCATCAGCCGATCCCAGTTCGAGAAGCTCACCGACAGCCTCTTCGAACGCTGCCGCCAGCCGGTCCTCACCGCCATGAAGGACGCCAAGCTCAAGCCGTCGGAGATCGATGAGGTCGTCCTGGTCGGCGGCTCGACCCGCATGCCCCGCGTCCAGCAGATCGTCAAGGACATCTTCGGCAAGGACCCCCACAAGGGCGTCAACCCCGACGAGGTCGTCGCCGTCGGCGCCGCCATCCAAGGCGCCGTCCTCACCGGCGACGTCAAGGAAGTCCTGCTCCTGGACGTCACCCCGCTCTCGCTGGGACTGGAGACCAAGGGCGGCGTCATGACCGTCCTCGTCCCCAAGAACACCACCATCCCCACCGAGAAGAAGGAGACCTTCACCACGGCCGACGACAACCAGACGGCCGTCACCATCAAGGTCTTCCAGGGCGAGCGGCCCATGGCGCCCGACAACCGGCTGCTCGGCGAGTTCAACCTCGAGGGCATCCCGCCCGCCCGGATGGGCGTGCCCCAGATCGAGGTGGCGTTCAATATCGACGCCAACGGCATCCTCAACGTCACCGCCCGCGACAAGGGGACCGGCAAGGAGCAGACCATCAAGATCCAGTCCTCCGGCGGCCTGACCAAGGACGAAATCGAGCGGATGAAGCGCGACGCCGACGCGAACGCCACCGAGGACAAGCATCGCCGCGACCTGGCCGAGGCCCGCAACACCGCCGAACAGCGCGTCTATCAGCTCGAGAAGCTGATGGAAGAGTCCAAGGACAAGCTCAGCGAGTCCGACCGCGCGGCCGTTCATGCGGCCATCGAGAAGGTCAATGAGGCCAAGAAGGGCGAGGACCCCGCCGCCATCAACCGGGCGATCGAGGACCTCCAGCGCGCCAGCCAGGCCATGGCCGAGCACCTCTACGCCGGCGCCCAGGCCGGTGCCGGCGGACCCGGTGCCGGTCCAGGACCCGGCCACGGGCCCGGACCCGGCCACGCAGGCCCCTCCCACGAAGGCGGCCCCGGCGCCGGCAAGCCCGACGACGTCATCGACGTCGAGTTCGAGGAGAAGAAGTAGTTTGGTCATTAGTCATTGGTCACTGGTCATTTGTCACTGGTGGATTGATCTGGGCGCCCGGTGTATTCCCGCAATCCCGCCGGGCGCTTCCCACCAAGTTCTAATGGCAAATGGCCTCCGCCGGGCGCGGGTCTCCCGACCCCGCCCTTTGTTCGGCGCGGGTCTCCAGACCCCGTCGTGAGCTGGACCGCAGGTCTCCCGACTGGAGACCTCCGGTCCACCTGGTGGTCTGCTCGCGTGCCCGCGCACCCTATTCCCGGCAAGAGCAGAGTAGATTGGTCATTGGTCACATCACTTCCTACTAATGATTGATGACTAATGACCAAGGACCAATGACCAAGGACCAAGAAATGGCCTTTCGATTCGACCAACTCACCCTCAAGAGCCAGGAAGCCGTCCAGCAGGCCCAGTCGCTGGCGCGCGAGCGCGGACATCAGCGGTTGGAGCCGATGCACTTGCTGGCGGCGCTGTTACACCCCGACCAGCAGGTCGTCCGCTCGCTGTTGAGCCAACTGGGCGTCAATCCGGCCCAGATCCTCAAGGCGGCCGAGGAGGGGCTCAACGTCCTGCCCAAGGTCACCGGCGGCGAGCAGACCATCAGCCCCGAGCTGAACCAGGTCTTCGAGGCGTCCGCCGCCGAGGCCGAGCGCCTGAAGGACCAGTATATCTCCGTCGAACACCTGTTGATGGCCCTGGTGAAGGTCAAGAGCCGGGCGCAGACCCTGCTCGGGGCCCTGGGGATCAACGAGAAGGAGGTGCTCCAGGCCCTGCAAAAGGTCCGGGGCGGCCAGCGGGTGACCGACCAGAACCCCGAGGACAAGTACCAGGCCCTGGAGCGCTACGGCCGAGACCTCGTCGAGCTGGCGCGCAAGGGGAAGATGGACCCGGTCATCGGCCGGGATTCGGAGATCCGCCGCGTCGTCCAGGTGCTCAGCCGTCGGACCAAGAATAACCCGGTCCTGATCGGCGAGCCGGGCGTGGGCAAGACGGCGATCGTCGAGGGCCTGGCCCAGCGCATCGTCTCCGGCGACGTGCCCGAGTCGCTGCGCGAGCGGCGCGTGATCGCGCTGGACATCGGCTCGCTGATCGCCGGCGCGAAGTACCGGGGCGAGTTCGAGGATCGCCTGAAGGCCGTCCTCAACGAGGTCTCTGAAGCGCAGGGCAGCGTGATCCTGTTCCTGGACGAGCTGCACACGATCGTGGGCGCCGGCGCGGCGGAAGGCGCGGTCGATGCCGCGAACCTGCTCAAGCCGATGCTCGCGCGCGGCGAACTGCGCTGCGTGGGCGCCACGACGCTCGACGAGTACCGCAAGCACATCGAGAAGGACGCCGCGCTGGAGCGCCGCTTCCAGCCGGTGATGGTGGGCGAGCCCTCGGTCGAGGACACGATCGCGATCCTGCGGGGCCTGAAGGAACGCTATGAGGTCCACCACGGCGTGCGCATCCAGGACAACGCGCTGATCGCCGCGGCGACGCTGTCGGACCGCTACATAGCCGACCGCTTCCTGCCGGACAAGGCGATCGACCTGATCGACGAGTCGGCGTCGCGCCTGCGCATCGAGATCGACTCGCTGCCCACCGAGATCGACGAGGTCGACCGGCGCGTCATGCAGCTGGAGATCGAGCTGACCTCGCTGAGCAAGGAGACCGACGCCGCCTCGGCTGAGCGGCGCGAGGCGATCGAGCGGGAGCTCGCCGAGCTGCGCGAGCGCTCGGCCGCGATGAAGGCCCAGTGGCAGAGCGAGAAGCAGGCGATCCAGGGGATCTCCGAGCTGAAGGAGCGCCTGGAGCAATTTCGGATGGAAGCCGAGCGCGCACAGCGCGAAGCCGACCTCGAGCGCGCGTCCAAGCTGCTCTACCAGGACATCCCCGAGCTCGAGCGCCAGCTCGCCGAGCTCGAATCCAGCGAGGGCGAGCGCGGTGAGAGCGCCGGACCGGTGTTTCTCAAGGAGGAGGTCGACGCCGACGATGTCGCCGAGGTCGTCGCGCGCTGGACGGGCATCCCCATGAGCCGCCTGCTGGAGGGTGAAACCGAGAAGCTGATCCACATGGAGGACCGCCTGCACGAACGCGTCGTCGGCCAGGACGAGGCGATCGAGGCCGTCGC
>JBKQHM010000201.1:0-9190 GCA_052148775.1 Isosphaeraceae bacterium
CGGCCGGTGCGTGGGTCAACCTCGTCGAGCTTAAACCCGTTCATCTCCATCAGGATTTTTTCGGCGTCGGCGTCGCCTTCGATGCGAGTGATCGAGCCGTCGGGGAGTCGCGGCGGTTCGTCATAATCGTAGTCCCAGGTGAGGTTCAAGAGGGGCAGATCCTTGGGATCGGTCGAGCCGGCATAGAGCTGTTTGAGCCGCTTGCCGAGGTTGTAGACGAACCAGGAATCGGAGCGGCAATCTCCCGGAGGGTCGATCGCCTTGCAGTGCCACTGGAGCAGCCGCTGCGTGTTGGTCAGCGTCCCGTCGGTCTCCGGATTGGCGGCGGCCGGGAGGACGAAGACCTCGGTCTTGATCTCGGACGGCGGCGGTGCGCCCGGGTCGTTCTTCCAGAAGGTGGCGCTCTCCGTCTCGAACCAGTCGGCCACGACGAGCCATTCCAGGTTGCGCAGCCCGGCGCGGTGCAACCCCGCGTTCAGTCCGCCGCCGCCGGGGTTCTGGCCGAAGAGGAAGTAGCCCTTCAGCTCGCCCCGGGCCATGCGGTTGAAGGTCGGCAGTTGCGAGTGATCGCGCTCGATGCGCGGAAGCCAGTCGTACCGGAAATCATTCTCCGGCTGTGCGGCGTTCCCGTACCACGCCTTGAGCAGGCTGACGATATCCTCGCGGAAGTGGGACCAGTAGCCGGTGGCCATGCTGTCGTTCGCCACGTAGGAATCCAGCGTGTCATGGGCCCCATCGGCCGCGGGCTGGGGCAGATAGCCGGGCAGCACGTCATACAGGGTCCCGACGTCCGTCGAGCCCTGGATGCTGGAATGGCCCCGCATGGCCAGGATGCCGCCGCCCGGACGGCCGATGTTGCCGAGCAGGAGCTGCAAGATGCCCCCGGCTCGGATCATCTGCGCGCCCGCGGCATGCTGCGTCCACCCCAGGGCGTAGACCAAGACGCTCGTCCGCTCGCGACCCGAATTGGCGCAGAGCAGCTCGGCAACGCGCGTGAACTGCTCCGGCGAGCATCCGCACACCTGGGAGACCATCTCCGGCGTGTACCGGGAGAAATGGCGCTTCAGGATCTGGAAGACGCAGCGGGGATGCTGCAAGGTCGGGTCGCGTGGCGGCGGGCCGTCGAGCTCGGATGTCAACTTCGACCGCGACATGTCGTGCGGCCGGGCCCCGCCGTCGATGGAGTAGCCGTGGACCCCCTTGCGGTCCTCCGGCGAGATCCCCGGCGAGTCGGTCGGGTCGGCACCACGCCCCTCGTCGCGGCCGACCCGCCTGTCGCGGTCACCGAACGAGCCCTCGTAGCCCCAGTGTCCACCCACCGGGTCATAGACACCAGTTTCCGGGTCAAGACCGCTGAACAGACCGCCCAGGTCTTCGGTGTCCTGGAAGCCCTCCTGGATCAGGGTCGCCGCATTGGTGTAATGGAGGACGTATTCCTTGAACCAGCGCTCGTGCGTTAGGACATAGTTGATCATGCCGCCGAGGAACGCGATGTCGGAGCCGGCTCGGATCGGGACGTAGAGGTCGCAGTGCGCTGACGTCCGCGAGAAGTGCGGGTCGACGTGGATCAACGTGGCGCCGCGTTCCTTGGCCTTCATGGGCCAGCGGAAACCGACGGGATGAGCCTCCGCCATGTTCGAGCCCATGAACAGGACGCAATCGCTATTTGGTACATCCTGCATGTAGTTGGTGGCCGCACCGCGGCCGAGCGAGGTACCCAGACCGGGCACCGAGGCGGAGTGTCAGGTTCGGGCCTGATTCTCGACGGAGACCACTCCGAGGCCGCCGGTGAACAGCTTCTTGATCAGGTAGTTATCTTCGATGTTCAAGGTGGCACCGCCGAGCGTCCCCATGTTCCTGACCGAATTCAGCGTGCGACCTTCCTCATCGCGCACCGTGAAGTCGGCGTCCCGCGCCGCCTTCACGCGCTGGGCGATCTGGTCGAGCGCCCAATCGAGGGTTTTGGTCTCCCATTTCTCTGAGTAAGGAGCCCGATAGAGCACGGACTTCACGCGATGCGGGTTAACGGCCAGGAGCAACGCGTTCGAGCCCTTGGGGCAGAGCGTGCCCTCGTTGATCGGGCTGCGCGGGTCACCCTCGATATCGATCAGTTGCCCGGCCTTGGTGTAGATGAGCTGGCTGCAGCCGACGTCGCAGTACGGACACAGGCCGTCCGTCACGGTCGCGCCGCGCAGCCGCGAGGCCTTCTCCGCCGTCCGGGGGCTGAGTGGCTGGATCTGGGGTCGCGACGGCTGCGAGCGGGCCACGAAAGGCAGTTTGAACATGGCTATCACCTCTACTGTACATGCCGAGGCAGTATCATTATTGCTTGATCTCTGGTCGGACACGGATACGAAGATGCCAGCACGTCGGGAGCTTACCTCGACGAGAGTCGATCCACAAGTCAGGGATTCGTTCGAGCCCGGATGCGTTCTCCGATGGGACGTGGATCGCGCGTCGAACGGGGACGAAGATTCCTTCGGCCTGGCGCCAGGCTGATCCGTCCTCCCATCCCGGCGCTGTTCAGTCCAACCGCGATGCGCTAGCAAACGGCCGACGGGTCTAAGGGCGCTCATTGCCGCCCCCTGCGAAACCGCCGACCGTTCACAGTTGCCTCAAGAAGGCCACCAGGTCCAACTTCTCCCGGCCGGTGAGCTTGAGCCCGAGGATGAGGTTAAATAATTCCGCGGTGTCCTCGAGCGTGAGCAAGCGCCCGTCGTGGAGGTACGGCGGCGGTAACCGTTCACAGTGTTGAATCACTGTTGCGGGCCGTATAAACTCTACGACCATGAATACCGACACAATGCCTCCGTGTGCCAATTGCCACGCGGTTGCAAGCCGAAGTTGACGATTTGCGCGCTCAACTCGTCGCTCTGCTACGGTTCACGCCCCGGCTGCACAGAAAATGCAGGAAACTCGGTCAAAATGGGGCGTGGTATCCACGTTTGCACGGAGTGCAGAGACCTAAATCATTTTATTTTAAGGCTTTGCAGCAATAATTGCGATGCGATTCATTCCCTGCGAATAAGGTTTGGAAATCCCTAACGCTTTGGCAGTATAAGACTTGCGTTCAGACAGATGACCGGCTTTGGGTCAGCCGTAAGCTGGGCAACGACTGTTGCTGTTGGGGGCATTACTCGCGCCGCTCATCGTCGTACGCACTGAGGAGACGGCGTCCGGAGTCGAATTCGCGGATCAACGTCTCACGCCGATTTGCTTCGAAGCCCTCATCCGCAAGCCACGCGTCCAGCAGGTCCGGATCGACCACCGTGCCATCGAGGTGGGTCTGCCCGATGAAGCCGGCCCACCGCTGCAAGTCGAGTTCGTGAAGGACGTTCTTGTTGGCTGCGGCCGCGAAGGCGCGGAGCCGCGCGATGGCCTCCGTCGAGAGCACCCAAGCGATCAGCGCTTTCATAATCCAGACATCAGGATCAACGACATTCATCAACAAAAAAACCCCCAGCCGAAAATCGGCCAGAGGTTTCGTGAGGCGGGGGGACGCGACGTAAGACCTGAAATCAAACCTTCCGGCCGGCCGGGACGCCAGGGACGCTCGGGACACCCGGGACGGGAGGAGCCGGAGGCACTTCGTCCGTCGCTGGTGCCGTCTTCGGAGCCGGCGGAGCGGTAACGGGTGCAGGAGTCGGAACGCTCTTCATCGGAGCAACACCACCCTGGCTGGTGGGAACCGGGGTCGACTTAGCGGGTGCCACGCCCTGCGCCGTGGGCAACGTCTTCGCAGGGACAGACGGCGATTGAGCGGCCGGGACGGTCTTCGAGGGGACCGGCGCCTGGGTGACAGGCATGACCTTCGAGGGGACCGGCGCCTGGGCGACAGGCATGACCTTCGAGGGGACCGGTGCCTGAGCGACAGGCATGACCTTCGAGGGGACCGGTGCCTGAGCGGCCGGGACAGTCTTGGTCGGGACCGGTGCCTGAGCGGCCGGGACGGTCTTCGAGGGGATCGGTGCCTGAGCCGCAGGCGTCTGCTTGGAGGGAGCCTGGGCCATCGCCGCAGCCGAAACGCAGACGCTCAACATCGTCGCGCCGGCCAGATGCTTTAGAGTCATGGGTGAGTTCTCCTCGGGGTGCAATCACGAACGAACCATCGAACCGAGATCGTTACACGGAATTCGATCCCGAATGGTTTGCTCCAGTATACAAGATTGCCGACTGCGTGTTCTAGGAAATCTGCGAATTCCGAGTAGGATAAAGCGGTTTTCTCTCAAGTTCCAGAGGGTTCCGAAATATTTTTCGGAAATTGGAGGACGCGGACGTATTGGGAGGAGGCTCATCGGGCTCGTGGCCTTGAGGAACGGCGGAAAAACCGAGTATAAATGAGATTGTCGCAAAGTCACCGGGCCGACTATCGTCGTCACTCATACTAACCCGAAGTGTCAGCGAGGTTCCGATCCGCGGCCTCCGCCACCGATCACCTCGCTAACGCTTCGGGTTGGTATTCGGAGCGGACGAAGGACCCAGCCAGCCCCAGCCGCCGACCACAGACCCGGCGTCCTTGCTACAGACTCCTATCAATATCAATGAGAGTCATCGTCCGCGGACTCACAGCATGGAGTGGGACGAAAGCGGTTGGTGCGATGAGGAGCGGGGAGGGGTAAGGAGATGATCACGGATGTTGGTCGAAATCCTTGCCGTTCCGGGAAAAGGAGGGTCCGAGCCCTCTCGGATGTCGCGGCAACCCTGGGACAACACCCGCGAGCTCGATGGATTTCGAGTCGGTCCTTAGCCTTGGGACTGGGGCTGCTCTCGATGGCGATGGTGGCCGGTATCGGGTCGGCCCAGGATACGGGACCGAGGCCTTCGGCTTCGAAGGGAGCGGGACAGGGATCCGAACCCGGTACGACGTATTCCCGCCGCGTTCCCGATGCTTTGAAATTCGCCCACGGTCTACTCCGGCAGCGTAAGTTCGACCTGGCAGCCGAGGAATACGACCGCTTCCTGGACACGGGACCGAAGGGTCCGGACCGCATCGACGCCCTTTTTGGCCTCGGCAATGCCCGGTTGTATCAGTCGCGCTACAAGGAGGCGCGGCAAGCTTTCGAGGAATTCCTCGGCCAGGCGCCGGGCGAACCTCGATCCAGGACCGCCCGGTATCGGCTCGGTGAGCTGTCGTACCTGACGGGCGATCTGCCGGCCGCGCGTCGGTCCCTCGAGGCATTCACGGCGACGAGGGGGGATCATCAGGGTCTGGAGACGGCCTGGACCTACCTGGGAGATGTCTGCTTCGCCTTGAACGACCTGCCAGCGGCTCGGCTGGCTTACGAACGATCCCTGTCGGCGTTCCCGCGCGGTCGCATGGCCGATCGGGCACGATATGGCCTGGGCCGGACGTTGGCCGGACTCGGGGACCGCGATCGGGCCGTCCGTGTGCTCGGCGAGTTGGCGCAGAAAGGGGCACCGGAGTGGGTCGACCGCGCCTGGCTCCAGATCGGCACGACCCAGCAGGCGGCGGGGCGGTTCGCGGAGGTCGTCGAGGCGATGTCCGCCCTGGAACGGGCGGCGCCGTCGAGCGCGTTGAAACAAGAAGCCCGGCTGCGGCGCGCGCAGGCCCTGGTGCGGCTCGGTCGAGTCGAGGAAGCCGAGCCGTTCCTCAAAAAGCTGGTCGGCGACCCGGCCGAACCGCTGGCGGCCTACGCCGCGCTGGAACTGGCGACGATCGAGCTGGAGCGGAACCGACCGGAGTCGGCGCTGGCGGTCCTGGACACGGCCGCCAAGCGTAAGCCTCCGGCCCCCTTGGTCTCCGCATTGCTATTCCGCACCGCGGAGGCACTGCGCAAGTTGAAGCGACTGCCCGAGGCCGAGGCCATGTTCCTGCGTGTCGTCGAGGCGGACCCGAACGATCCCTGGGCCGACGATGCCCTCCAGAGGGCCGCGAGATCGGCGTTGGATCGGGGTGATGCCGCGACGGCCCGGAAACTGTCGGCCCGGTTTCCCACCCGCTTTCCCGGCAGTCCGCTTCGTGCCGGCGTTGGACTGATTGAGGCCCAGGCCGCGGCGATGGCCGGTGATCACCGCGCGGCGGCGACCCTCCTCGAATCGCTCCTCAAACCGCCACAAGGAACGAAGGACGGATCCGGGGCCTCCCTCACCTCCGAAGATTCCGAGCAGGCCCGGTATGAGCTGGCACTGTCCTACCGGGCACTCGGGCGGACGGCCGAGGCCGATGCGATCCTCGCCAGCCTGGCCGATCTCAAGAGCGGCCACGTCGCCGCCGATGCGCAGTTCCTCCTCGGCCAGGGACACGTCGAGGCCGGCCGATACGACAAGGCCGTCGGCCTGCTCGAACGGTACCTGGCCGCCAATCCGAAGGGCGAGGTCGCCGAGTTCGCCCTGGCTGACCTGGCCGTCGCCCAGTTCGGCGCCGGCAAGACGGACGACGCCTGGAAGACTCTGGCCACCCTGTCCGATCGGTTCCCCTCCAGCAAGGCGCTCCGGCTCGCCCGACTCAGACTGGCCGAAGCCGCTTTGGCCGCTCATCACCCCGATCGGGCCGCGCAGCAGTTCCGGCTGGTGACCTCTGCCGAATCCAAGGGCGAGGGGGCGGGCGGGGATGTTGCGGCGCCTTCTCCAGGCGGGGAGAAAGAAGGTCCGTCGATCGATCCATCCCTTCGCGTCCGGGCGTTCTACGGTCTCGGGAGGGCGCTGACGGAGCTCGGCAAACCGGGCGAGGCCGCCGAGGCGCTTGCCAAAGCCCTGGAGCTGGCCCCCGGCGACCCGGCATCGGCCGAGATCGCCCTGGCCCGGGCTCGATCCCTCGAACGGGCCAAGCGGACCGATGAGGCCCTCAACGCCTATGCCCTGGCCGAGGAGAAATTCCGCAAGACCGAGTCCGGCTACCGGGCGGCCCTGGCCCGCGCCCGGCTCCTGGCCGGTCTCGGCAAGAACGCCGACGCGGCCGGCGCATTCGAGCAGCTCTCGGTCGATCCCGACGCCCGGACCTCGCTCGCCAAGGCCGGCGCGACGCCCGACGTCCTGCTCGCCGAGTGGGGCTGGTCGCTCGTCGACGCCGCGAAGCCGGCCGAGGCCGACCGCGTCTTCGCGCGACTGCTCAAGGATCATCCCGATAGCCCTTACGCGGCCGACGCCCGCTTCAACCTGGCCGAGTCGGCCAACCAGGCGCACAACTCGGCCGAGGTGATCCGGTTGCTGACGCCCCTGGCGGCCGGGAAGCCTATCGAGTCCAAGAGTGGGGCGAGCGCATCCGGCTCCGCTGAGATCGCCTCGGACTCGACGCGACGCGTGTTACCGGCCGTGCTCTATCGGCTCGGCCGGACTCAGGTCGAACTTCAGGACTGGCCCGGCGCCTCGGTCACGCTCGACCGCCTCCTCAGCGAGTTCCCCGACAATCCCTACCGTCGCGAGGCGAAGTTCCTGCGGGCCGAGTCGGCCTTGAAGCTGGGAGACGCCGCGGCGGCGGAGTCCGCCTTCACGGCCCTGCTCGGAGAGCCCGCCGGCGCCGGCGATCCGCCGGCCTTCGCCCGTATCGTCCGACTGAAGCAGATCCAGTGCTGGGTGATCCTGAAGCGATGGAAGCCCGTTCTCCCCGCGATCCAGTCGCTCCGCGCCGAACTGCCCGCGGACGATCCAGCGGTCGCCGAGCTGGATTATGCGCGGGGACAGACCCTCATGGGCCTGGGCCGGCTCGATGAGGCCCGCTCGGTGTTCCAGGCGGTGATCGATGCCCGGCCGCTGGTCGAGCTGGCCGCGCAGGCCCAGTTGATGCGCGGCGAGACGTTCTTCCACGAGGACCGGCTCCACGAGGCCCTTCGCGAATTCCTCCGGGTCGACATCCTCTATCAAGCCCCTCGATGGCAGGCCGTCGCACTCTTGGAGGCGGGAAAAGTTTACGAACGACTGGAACAGTGGGCCGACGCCGCCGAAACCTATGACCGGCTCATCGACAAGTTCCCCAAGGACCGGGATGTCGCGACAGCCCGAGCACGTCGCGAGGCGGTGGGACGCCGTGTGCCTGCTCATTAGTCATTGGTCACTGGTCACTGGTCATTGGTCATGAGTGGATCGGCTTTGCGCGCATTCGGAACGGAGTTGGATGACTGATGGCCTGGCACGAAGTCGCATCATAGCCGAAAGGCGAGCGGCTCTTGTAGGCTATCGAGTGATTGAAGGGAGCGGGAGATCGACACCCGGTGTCGCACGCATTGTCGATTGAAGCTGAATGACCAGTGACCAGTGACCAATGACCAGTGACCAGTGACCAGTGACCAATGACCAATAACCAATGACCGATAACCAATGACCAGTGACCAAGGACCAAGTTGATGACCGGATTGGACCTGGAATCGTTCCTGCTCTTGCTGCGAGCCGACCTCAGCACCTGGGTCGTGCTCGGGCTGGCGAGTGTGGGGCTGGCGCTGCTGGTCTGGTTATGCTGGGGTTCGCGGCGCGCGCTGAGGAAGTGCCTGGTCCTGTCGCTGGCGGCCCATGTCGGGATCGTTCTTTACGGGAGTACGGTACCGGCGGTTCGGTTGGCCGTCCGCGGTGAAACGTCCGACTCCGACGATCGATCGCATATCCGTCGGATTCGGGTCGCACCTCTGGTCGAGCCGTCGGACCCGTCCGGAAGCGGGGCATCGTCGATTCGCGAGGGTCATCAGGCACCCGATGGCGCCGGATCTCCGGATTCGTCGCATCGCCTGGAACTGGCCGCCGCGCCGCTCCGGCTGGCAGAAGTCGCTCTGCATGCCCCCCGGCCGATGATCGCCGATCCAATCATCCCCGATTCAGGCTCAAATCCTCCGACCCCCGTCGCCCTCGGAACCGCGACCCCCCGGCCGCTGGCGTCGGCAGAATCGCTCGCGACCAGCCCGCGCGAAGACAGGAATCCGCCGGCAACCGGAGTTCAGCCGGTTCCCCCATCCCCATTGCCCCCGAATCCGGCCGAGGTGGAACCAGACCAGCCGGCCTCCCCGGCCGAGACGAGCCCGACGCGCCGTGACCCGGTCGGATCGGTTGCAGAAGCCCTCGCAACCCGGGACGTGAACCTCCGATCCGATCTTCGCCTCCGACCGGGACGAGCCGGTCAGGCGGCCGCGGAATTGCTGGGGCGACGAGTGATTCCCCCCGTCCTCTCCGGTCCCGCGAAACCGGAATCGGACACTGTGAGATCGGACACGGGCACGGCCGCCAGTGGAACGGGACCAGTCAACGG
>JBKQHM010000202.1:0-7608 GCA_052148775.1 Isosphaeraceae bacterium
GGTTCGGGCGGAGGACTGTCTTGACCAGGTCCAGCCTCGAC
Organism: Isosphaeraceae bacterium; assembly: GCA_052148775.1. Lineage (GTDB taxonomy): Bacteria > Planctomycetota > Planctomycetia > Isosphaerales > Isosphaeraceae > CAVZRC01. Next base: position 42 of record JBKQHM010000202.1, read on the forward strand.
GTCTCGCGGAGGCGCTGGACCGGCGTCCGACCGGCCTGGGATTCCAGCTTCAAGTCGGAGGCCAGTGCCACCGCCTTCGAATCGTCGGTGTACGGGTCGGAGTATTTCATGCTCTCCGAGTCGTCCAGGACCATCACCAGGTGGGATGGGATGGTCTCGCGCTGGGAAGAGACCAGCACCGGTTCCAGCAGCATGATCGAGACGGCCAGCAGTGTGAGGCCGCGCAGGCCGACCAGGATGATCCGCTTGGTCCGCGACAGGTCGCGGCGCTCCCATCGATAGAGCCGCCAGATCAGGGCCAGCAGGACGATCGCGCCCAGGATCAGCACGAGCGCGCCCGGACCCTTCGGCATCGCCGCGAACTCGAGGCGAGAGTCGCCCCTCGCCACGGCGCCGGGCGACCGTTCAATACCCAGGAGCATCTGCCAGAATCGGTTCATGTTGGTCGTTGCTGGTGGCTAGAGAATACAAATGCGTCCTTGTTGACCAGTCGCTAGCCACTCGCGACTAGCCACTCGGAAATCTCATCGCGATCGGCCGGCCCAGGTCGCGAAGATCGACTCGGCGATTAACAGGATCAGCAGCCCGCCCGCCAGCTCGCGCCAGATCTCGCGGCCGATCGGGGAGAGGAAGTCGACGTCGTCGGTCCGCGCGACGACAACCTCGACGTCCATCGGTTCGAACAGCTTCTTCAAGTCGGGTATCCCGATCCGTTCGAGTGCGCTCTCGCGCGGGTCGGGGTTGGCGGCGTAGGCGTCCTGCTGGTTTCCCAGCGGGCCTTCGTCCCAGGCGATGCGGTACAAGCCCGGCTGGCGCGTGTCGGGCACATTGATCTCGACGGCCGGGGCGCGATCGCCCGGGTCCTCGGCCAGTGGCGTCGCGGACAAAGACCGGGGCTCTCCGCCGCCCGGGGCAGTTAACAGGATGTTGGAGAGCTGATGGCTGGAGCGGATGACGCGCCGCATCCGCTCGCCGGCCGTGACCGTGTTGACCAGCCGCGTCGGCCGCGCCGAGCCGCGGACGGCCTCGCGAGCCGCCAGGACGAAACTGGGCTCGATCGGCCAGTCGTTGCCGGCTCGGTCGGCGGTCGTCGTCCAGAGCAGGACGCGTCCGTCGTCGAGGTTGCGCTCGACGACCGCGGGCGACCGAGTGGGGTTGTTCCATCGGGCCAGCACGCGGACCTGGTCGCCGTCGGCCGGCTCGTTGACGCTCATGAACTGGCGGACCGCGACGCGCTCCAGCGCCGAGGGCTTCAGCTCCAGCAGCTTCTCGAGCGGCGAGGGATGGAGCGGCTCGACGATCAAGCCGCGGATGTCCTCCTCGACGAGCGACTTCATCGAACAGGGGAGGACCCGGCGGTCCTGCCTGTAGAGGAGCTCGTTGTACAGGCCGATATCCAGCTTGGCACCCGTGAAGATCAGCAGTCCCATGCCTTCGCGGACGAGGGTATTGAGCCGATCGGCCTGGTCGGGCGTCGGGGCCGCGACGTTGGCCAGGACCAGCACGTCGGGGAGGTCTCGCCGCGGCGACAGGAAATCGCTCTCGAGCGACGTCTCGACCCGCCAGGCCTCCGCCGCGCCGATGCCGATGGAGAGCGGCGCCGCGAGGTAATCGACTTCCGAGCCGAACGGCTCCGAAGATGGCTCGCCGTCGACCAGGCGAATCAGCAGCGAGTCTTTGACCGGCACGGCGGCCCATCGCTGGTTGTCGCCGGTCAGCTCGTCGTCGGGGATCTTGAAGGACAGGTCATGCGAGCCCGAGCCCGGGAACTGGACGGTCATCGGGATACGGGCGACGGTGCGCGGAGCGATCTCCGGCAGGGGCACCTCGGTCGGCTTGTCGTCGACGCGGAGGATCGCCTTGACATTGGCGATGGTCCTCGGCGAGTCGTTGCGGATCACGGCCTCCCACTGGCTGGCCGCGCCGGCCAGGATCGTGCGGTCCAGCGGGAGCAGCGATTGGAGCGAGACGTTCGTCGCATCTTCGGAGCCCACGTCCACGATGCGCACGCGGACACCTTGCTCGTTCCATCGCTCGGTGATCGCGGATAGGCCCCCCTCCCAGCCGGCCTTTCGCGCGTCCGTGAAGATCGTGACCTGTCGGGTGGGATACGTGCAGGATTGTAAGAGCTCATCGACGCCTTGGAGCACGGCGGGCCACGAGGCGTGCGTGGCCGTCTGGGGTAGGGAGAGTGCCGCGGCCCTGAGCTCGTCGCGTCGCGTGCCCTCGACCTCGTGGAGGACCGGGCTGCGCGGTGCCGAGGTCGTCGCGAGCGTGCAGCGATCCGTCATCCGGGTTGCGGCCAGGAGGCCGGCCGCCATCTCCCGGGCGCGCTGGAACGCCACGGAATCGCCGGCGCCGTAGCCCATGCTCAGCGAGTCGTCGATCAGCACGACCTGGCTCGATCGGCCGCCGCTGCCCAGCCAACGCTCCAGGCCCGTGGGGTTGAGCACCGGCCGGGCCAGGAAGAAGAACAGCAGCACCATCAGGCAGATCCGCAACAGCAGGAGGAGGAGCTGCTCGATCTCGATCCGTCGCCGGTTGCGCTGGATCGTCAATTTGAGGTAGCGCATCGGGGCCCAGTCCACTCTGCGGAACCGCCGGCGGTTCAGCAGGTGGATGATGATGGGGATGACGCCCAGGAGCGCCCCCCAGGCCAGCATCGGGCTCAGGAGAGTCATCATGCTTTGCATAGGTTGCTACCGAGCGGTCCGGCCGGCCTCCTCTCGGTTGTGCAGGAACAGGCTGAGTGCGTCGCCGAGCCGCTCATCGGTCAGGAAGCGGACGTGATCGTAGCCGCGGTTACCGAACTCGCGCCGGACTCCGGCGAGGAATTCCTGCATGGCTTGCCGATAGGAGCGGCGGAACGCCCAGGGCTCGGCGAACAATTCTTCCTCGCCTTCGATGTCGTGGAAGATCGTCGGGCCATTGAAGGGCAGCTCCAGCTCGTCGCGGTCGAGGATCTGCATCATGAGGACTTCATGGCCGTGGAAGCGAAGGCGGTTGAGGCCGTCATAGACCGCGTCCAGGTCGGTCAGGAGGTCCGAGACGATGACCAGCAAGCTCCGTCGGCGCAACTGGCCGGTGAGCGAACGGAGCAGGCCGCCCAGGTCGGTCTTCCGGGCGGGCTGGCAGCGTTCGAGGAGGCCGGCCATCACGACGACCTGCGACTGAGTGGCCGAGGGGGGCAGTACCGTGGTGGCCGCCTCGTCGAAGAGGACCAGGCCCACCGGGTCCTGCTGGCGGGCCAGGAGCATCGCCAGGGAGACGACCAGCGTGCTGCCGTAGTCGAACTTGGACAGGGGGACCGAGCCTCGATACTTCATCGACGCGCTGGCGTCGACGACGAACGTGATCCGTACATTGCTTTCTTCTTCATACTGCTTGATGTAATGGCGGTCGGAGCGTGCGAAGGCCCGCCAATCCAGCCGGCGGAGGTCGTCGCCGGGCGTATATTCGCGGTATTCGGCGAACTCGATGTTGAACCCGTGGAACGGGCTGCGATGCTGTCCGCTGATCGCTCCTTCGACGAGGCGGCGCGATCGCAGCGTCAGGTCCGAGATCTGTGCGATCGCGTCAGGATCGGAATACTTCCGCGACGGCAGCATCGGCGGCCCCCTTCCGGATCGGGACGTCGTTGAGGAGCTTGTTGATGATCGAGTCGCTCGTCTCGCCGGTGGCCTGCGCGTTGTAATTGAGCAGGATGCGGTGCCGGAGGACCGGCGGTGCGATCGCGCGGATGTCGTCGACCGTGACGCTCGGCCTGCCGGCGAGCGCGGCGCGGGCCTTGGCGGCGAGGATCAGAGACTGGCCGGCTCGCGGCCCGGCGCCCCAGGTCACCCACTCTCCGATGTACGACGGCCCGCCGTGCGCGGGGCCGCGCGTCGCCCGGACCAGGTCCATCGCATATTCGATGCAATGGTCCGAGACCGGGACCCGGCGCACCAATCGCTGGAGGGCCTTGATCCGGTCGCCGGTGAGCGTTGGCGTGATCTCGTGCTCCTCTATGCCAGTCGTGAGCCGGTAGATCCGTCGCTCCTCCTCGGGCTTCGGATAGGTGATGAAGATCTTGAACAGGAAGCGGTCGAGCTGTGCCTCGGGCAGGGCATAAGTGCCCTCTTGCTCGATCGGGTTCTGCGTGGCCAGCACGAAGAACGGATCGGGCAGTTTATGCCGGTGTCCGCCCGCGGTGACCTGACGCTCCTGCATCGCCTCGAGCAGGGCGGCCTGGGTCTTGGGCGGGGTCCGGTTGATCTCGTCGGCGAGGATCAGGTTGCCGAAGATCGGGCCGGGCACGAACCGCAATTCCCGCACGCCGCTGTTCCGGTCCTCGTACAGGACCTCCGTGCCGGTGATGTCGCTGGGCATCAGGTCCGGGGTGAACTGGATCCGGCTGAACTCCAGCGTCAGCGACTGGGCCAGCGAGTGCACCATCAGCGTCTTCGCGAGGCCGGGGACGCCCTCGAGGATGCAATGGCCGCGGGCGAATACCGCCATCAGAAGCTGCTCGACGACTTCGTCCTGGCCGACGATCTGGCGGGAGATCTGTTGCCGGATCTCATCGTGGGCCGAGCGCAGTTCTTCCAATTCGGCGAGGTCGAGCTCATCGGTCGTGGTCGTGCTCAAGATCGCGTCCCTTCCTGATGCCTGGCTTGGCGGTGGTGGAAACGGATTCCAGATTCGGAACTGTAGACCTTCTCCAATCGGGAATTGGGAATCTGGGATCTGCAATCTGGGGGCTAACGCTGGAAGATCGGGAGATACTTGTACGGTAACTGCAAGATGATGGCGGCGATGGACGTGCCATAGACCTGCCCAATGCCGTCGCCGGTCCAGGATCCGTCGGGGGCTTGCATGGAGATCAACTGGTCGCGGGTCGCCGGGAAATACTTGTCCCAGTACTGGTCGCCGGCCATGTAGAACCCCTGGGATGCATAGAGATGCGTGTAGAAATCGTGGCCGCCCCCCTTGGACCATCCTTCATGGGCCTTGAACTGGTCCCAGACGTACTTCAGGCAGTCGGTGGCGATGGTGCTGTCGAACTGGCCGGCGTTATAGAGGGTTGCCACGGCGGCCGCCGAGATGGGCAGCCGCGGGCCGCCGCCGGAAAGCAGCGAGTACTGGATTCCGCCCTCGGGCGTCCGGCACTTCTCCAGGTACTTGGTCGCCTCCTCGATCACGCCGCGAGGGACGAGGAAACCGGCGTTGTGCGCCGCACGCAGGGCCTGCACCTGGGTGACGGTGACCGAGCCCTCGTCACCGGCGCCCGGGATATAGGTCCAGCCGCCCGCCCCGCTCTGGCCCTGGCTCGTCAGCGCGACCGCCTTGCGGACGACGATCTGCACCTGGCGGCGAAGCGCCTCCTTGGTGGTCATGCCGTAGACGCAGGCGAGGAACATCAGCGCGAAGCCGTGCCCGTGCATCGGCTGGCCGCTGTCCTGGCCGGGGCCGGTGATCAGCCCGGTCGGCGTCCCGCAACGCACCAGGTATTCGACGGCTCCTTGCACGTTCTTGGCGTATTTTCCGCGCGTCGGCGAGTTGCCATGGGCCAGCAACGCGGTCCCGGCCAGTCCCGTCATGGCCACCGGATACGCCTGGCCGCCGGGGTCGCTGATCCACGAGCCGTCCTCGGCCTGCTGGGCGGCGAGGTAGTCCAGCCCTTTGAGCACCGCCCGGAGCGTCTCCTGGGTCACGTGCTTCGGCAGGACTTCCTTCTGCGCCCATGCGGTGCGGGTGCCCGTCAGGTAGCCGGCCCCGGCCAGGGAGGCAACGGCTCCGGTGCGACAGAGCTCCAGGAACCCGCGCCGGGTTGTGCACGCGGACCCCGACCGTCCTCGATCATGGCCATGATCTGTGGTGTTCATGGTTGTCCGGCCTGCCCCTTCCGCTCGGCCTTGGGATGATGGACCTCGAAACGCACCATCAGCTCCACGCGAACCGGGATCTCCTGGAACCGCGACATCTCCAACCGCTTCCGCGGCATCTCCTCGTTGGCATTATTGTTGGCGCGCTCGCCGGGGACGAAGACCTCCCGGATGGCGACGATCGGGCCGAGCTCCACGCGGCTCAACCGCGCCAGCCGTTCCGCCCGGGCCCGAGCGTCGGCGATCGCCTTCTCGTAGGCTTCCTCCTGGAGCTTGTCGAAATCCTCGAGGATGAAGCGGACCAGCCCGTTCGGCGGTTCCATGCCCCATCGGTAGTAATAATAGTAATTCATATTATTCTGGGGACCGACGTGTGCCCCGGCGTCCTGGGCGACGTCGAGCAGCCGCCCGACCAGTTGGAGCACGCTCTCCTCGTCCATCTTGCGGATATCGGAGGCTTTGACGACGAGCTTCCGCGAGAGCTGGACCTCGGTCTTGTTGCGCGGGTTCGGCGAGTAGTCGAAGTAGTAAGGGCTCTGCATCTGGCCTTTCTGGTCGACGAGCAGCCCCCGCTCCTCCACGGCGATGCTCTTGAGCTTCAAGGCCGCGAACGCGTCGTGGATCCGCTTCTTGGCGTCGCGGTACTTGACGATGGCGTCGGCGGTCAGCTCCGAGGAGGCGCTGACGTCCATGTCGATCTCGGCGTAGTTCGGCTTGGCCGAGACGTAACCCTTGCCGGAGACCGTGAAGCCCTCGATATTCGGGCTGGCGCCCATGCCGCCGGTCGGGTCGAAGAACTGGGCCCGGGCCGGGCGTCCCGTGCCGCCGACGACCAGCAACAGGATGGCGACCGCGATGGCGGATCGTCCGGGAATGGGACGACGCAGATCCGCCGATCTCGCGACATGACCGATGGGCCGTGCCCCGCCGGAAGGGGGCCGATGGCCGTTCTGGTGCAACGGATTACTCATACGAAGCCCTCTCCTTGGTGATCGCGGATTCGTCGCGGGACGTGACGTGAACCTTGGCCGCCCGGCGAGGGTAGGCCGTGATCGTGCGATTGGAAATGGCCAGGAGCCATCGATCGGTCAGGACCAGGTCGCCCCCTACGGCGCCGAGGTCCTTGCCGCGGAAGATCCTCCGGACCTGGCCCGATTTCGGATCGATCTCGAAGATCCCGCGGGGCGTCAGTTGCCAGAGGCCGTCAGGACGCACCAGGACGCGCGCGTTCAGGCTGCCGCTCGGCAGCCGCGTCGCCCACAAGAGTCCCCGCGTCTGGAGGTCCATGGCGCTGATCTCGGCACCTCCGAGGAACGCGGTCCGGTCGCTGACGCCGAGCAGCCGCGACGCCTTCTCGATCGGCCGTTCCCAGAGGACCTTCATCCGGTTCGGTTCGATCGAATACATCCGACTCGACTGCACCCCCTTGATGAGGAAGGCTTCGCCGGATTCCACGGGTGGGCTGCCGGCTGCCAACGGCTCCTGCGGCTGGTAATAATAGAAGAAGCCGTACGGGGACTGAACCTGGTCCGTCTTGTAGCCATATCCCCAATCGAGCACCCCGGAATCGGCGTCGAGTCGTCCCATCACTCCGATGTGCGTATCGACATAGATCCGACCCGCCCGGTAGAGGAGCCGCGGCTGGGGCGATGGGGGGCTGCCGTAACCATAGAAGGACATCTGCTGCGCCTGCCGGAATGAAC
>JBKQHM010000203.1:0-12142 GCA_052148775.1 Isosphaeraceae bacterium
GATCGACACCGGTGCCAGGCCCGGCGGGCAGCTCAGGCATTTCTGGGTCCCGGAATAGACCGCATCGATCTCCCAGGCGTCGATCTCGACCGGGATTCCGCCCAGTCCGGTCACGGTATCCAGCGCGATCAGGGCGCCCGATTCGTGGGCGATCCGGGCGATCTCCTCGACCGGCTGCCAGGCACCCGTGGATGTCTCCGCATGCACGATCCCGACGACCTTGGGACCCACGCGATGGATCGCCGCATTCACCTCGTCCGGGTCGAACACTTCGCCGTAAGGCCGTTCGATCACCGTCACCTGGGCACCGGTCCGCTCCGCCACGTCCTGCATCCGCGCGCCGAAGACGCCATTGATGCAGACCAGCATCTTGTCGCCCGGCTCGATCAGGTTGACGACGACGGTCTCCATGCCGGCCGAGCCCGTCCCCGAGACAGCCAGCGTCATCCGGTTCGTCGTCTGGAAGACGTAGCGCAAGAGTTCCTGGGTCTCATCCATCAGGGCCACGAATTCGGGGTCCAGGTGGCCCAGCAGGGGCATCCCCATCGCCGCCAGCACGCGAGGATGCACGTCGCTAGGGCCGGGACCCATCAGCAGCCGGGGAGACGGACTCAGCGGGCGGGGCGTCGAAGGTCGCGGGACGGCGGACACGGGCGCAACTCCTTTGTCGTGGCGAGTGACGAGAAATGCACGAGTCTTGCTTCACTTGACACTTACGGCTCACGACTCGTCAAGGCTTTTCGGGCTCTTCACTGGTCTAAAATGGGTCGAAGCAATGGGGAAAGTGAGGATCGGCGGACGGAGCCGCCTCCTACAAGATGTACCCGGGATTTGGCCCGTGTAGGAGCCGGCTCCGTCCGGCGACTCATCGATTTGCTTTACCCATTGCTCGGACCGATTGAGCCACCCGTCACTGGCCACTCGCGTCAAGAGACTTGATCAGCTCGCTAATCACCTTGAACTCGGCACGTTCGGAGCTTTCCGTCCATTCGAACAGGGCGGACTCCGTGGTCGAGACGACGGCGCCCGCGCGTTCCAGGCGTCGGAGTGCGAACTCCCAGTCTGTCTTATGCCGGGAGGCCACGGCATCGGCCGGGACCTGGACCCGGAAGCCCAGGTCGAGCAATTCGAGCGCCGTCTGCGCCACGCAGACGTGGGCCTCGATCCCCGCGACCGTGACGTGGCGGATGCTCCGGCCGTAGAGCTGCTCCAGGAACTGGGGCACCGAGCAACAGTGGAACGTCGTCTTGGCCGGCCGATCCGGGATCAGCTCGGCGATCGCCGCCGTGGACGGTCCCAGACCCTTCGGATATTGCTCCGTCGCCCAGACCGGCAGCCCGAGCGTCCGGGCGCCGCGGATCAGGGCCACGCTCCTGGCCACCACCGCGTCCCGGTCGGGGATCAGCCCCAGCAGCTTGTCCTGGAGGTCCACCACGAGCAACGCACCATGCTGCCCGGTCAATCGCTGCGTCGTACGCATCTCTTGTTCGTCCTTGGTCATGAGTCACTGGTCATTGGTCACTGGTCAGACGTGTCGGCGTTGAGATCGATCGTCATTCCCCGAGTCATTCGTCGGGGCCGCATTGTCTTGTGCCGGCTTCATTCTGATACCTGGCCTGGTTTTCCCATGCTCGCTTGGCGCACGGGAAAAGCCGCAAATGACCAATGACCAGTGACCAGTGACTCATGACCCATGACTAATGGCCCGCGACACGGATGTCAAGCGACCCGATCACCGAAGGACCATTCGCCTCGAACGCGTCCGGCTTGCCGGAGGTGCCCCATTCCACCCGAATCGCCAAGACCGCGCAGACCGCCCTGTGCCCGCAACCATCCACAGGTTTCTATTCTATCGAATCGCAAACACTTTCGGCGAGCCTTGCCGGTATTGGCTCCATCGACTAGGATAATGAATTGAACTGGAGTCGGTTCCGCGGGGATGCCTCCGAGTCGGCTCGGGACAGGGTGAGGATTATGCTGAGGTGGGGGTGACCGGCGTGGCTGGAAAGCCTCGACTGCTAGTCATAGACCGCGATAACGCGCATGGGAAATCTTCGCTCGACTGCCTCACCGGGTCGTACGAGCTGGTGATGGTCCGGACCATGTCCAAGGCGTTGTCGCTGCTGCGGGACCAGAAGTTCGCGGCGGTCTACGTGGACGCATCGCAACTCTCGGCGGTCCGCTGGGTTGGGATGATGATCCAGGCCGAGGAGATCCTCGACGCGATCTCCGACGGGGTGGCGGTCGTGGACCCCGACCTGAGGATCATCTGGGCTAATCCCGAATTCTGCTCGTTGACGGAGACGTCGCGGCATCCGGTCGGCTCGCCATTTTACCAGGCGCTGGGCCAGCCGGAAATCCTCGGCCCGGACCCGTGCCCGTTCACGACGGCGGTCGGGTCGAAGGCGGCGGCCAGCACGGCGATGAAGATTGGCGGGAACCGCTACTTGCGCGTCACCGTGACGCCGGTCTTCGACGGTTCGAACACGCTCACACACCTGATCGCCCTCACCCGCGAGACAACCGACGAGACGCAACAGCAACTCAAGGTCAACGCCATCCACAAGGCGGGCGACGAGCTGGCCGACTTGACCCCCGTCGAGCTCGCCGAGATGGGTGTCGAGGAGCGGACCGACCTCCTCAAGTACAACATCGCCCGCCACATGAAGGACCTGCTAGGGCTCGATTTCATCGAGATCCGCCTGCTGGACCGGTCGACCAACCGCCTGATCCCGCTGCTGACCGAAGGGATGACGCCCCTCGCCGCCAATCGCGAACTCTACGCCCGCAAGGAGGGCAATGGGGTAACGGGCTTCGTGGCGGCGACCGGGATGAGCTACGTCTGTCCGGACACGACGCGGGACCCGCTCTACCTCGAAGGGGCGTCCGGGTCGCGCAGCTCGCTCACGGTCCCGCTGATCATCCACGGGACGGTTATCGGCACGCTGAACGTCGAGAGCCCGCAACCGGAGGCGTTCGACGACCGCGATCGGCAATTCATCGAGATCTACGGCCGAAACATCGCCGCCGCGCTCAATACGCTCGAACTGCTGGAGGCGGAGAAGGTCAGCACGGCGAGTGCGTCGATCGAGGCGATCAACCGCGAGCTGGCGATCCCCCTGGACGACATCATCACCGACGCGACGACGGTCCTGGACCGATATGCCGGACACGACGAGGACATCATCGCCCGTTTGCGACACTTGCTGTATCGGGCGCGGGAGATCCGCAGCCTGATCCACAAGGCCGGCGCGATGATCGCGCCGCAGCCCAAGCAGAGCCTGTCCGCCACGGCGCCCCGGCTGGCGGGGACGCGGATCCTCGTCGTGGATGCCGACGAATCGATCCGCCGCTCGGCCCATCACCTGCTGGGCAGCCAGGGGGCGAACGTCGAGACGGCCCGCGACGCGCACGAGGCGATCGCCCTGATGCGCCAGACGCCGTATTCCACCGCCCTGGTGGACATCCGCCTGCCCGACCTCGACGGCTACGAGGCGTTCAAGAGGCTGAAGGAAGCCCAGCCGAGCGTGCCGATCATCCTGATGACCGGCTTCGGCTGGGACCCGTCGCACTCGATCGTCAAGGCCCGGCAAGAGGGGCTCCAGACCGTGCTCTACAAGCCGTTCCGGGCCGATCGCCTGATGGAGGCCGTCGAGCAAGCCCTCCGCATGTCGTCCACCCACGCCGCCCCGACAGGACCGGCCGCCTCGACGGACGGCCATGCCGCCGCCAAGGGGACCGGCGTCCCGGCACCCGCGCCCGCCCCGACGGCCGCCCACCGGACTCCTCCTCCCACGCCGAGCCCCGTGACCGGTCATGAGGCGGCGGATCATCGACCCGTCGAGACCTCGAATCATGAATCATGACTGGCCATGGCTGGCCGTCGCCGCCCTGGCGGTACCCGCGGGATTGGGCCACCTCTGGCACCTCATCCTGTCGGTCAATATCATCAGCGGACTGGGATATCGCGAAGCCGTGATGGACCGGGTCCGGACGACCCTGTTCGGGTGCTTCTGGGCCACATCGGCGCTGCTCCTCTGGTGTCACTTCCGGACGCCCTACTGGAGCTGGTCGGGGCCGGCGTGGGGATACGCGATCTTGTGCGTGATCTCCGGCGCGTTGGTCTGGCCGCTGTGCTCACTGGTCCTGGCCTTGCGCCAACACCCCGAGGGGATCGCCAGGTCCGCCGAGGAGCGCCCGCTCGCCGGCCCCGGGGAGCGGGACGAGTTGATCGGCGATTCCCGGCGGTCGTGGCTGCTACGGCTCCCCGGCAACGACGCGTTCCGGCTGTCCCTCCGCGAATACGACGTGGCGATCGCAGGGCTCCCGGAGTCGCTGGCCGGCCTGCGGATCGTGCAGATCAGCGACCTGCACATGGCCCCCTGCTTCCGCCGCCGCTACTTCGAGCGGGTGATCGCGGCTTGCCAGGACTGGGAGGCCGACCTGCTGTTCCTTACCGGAGACATCGTCGACCACGACGAGGCGATCGCTTGGATCGAACCCTTGCTCGCGCCGCTAGGTGCCCGGCTAGGCAAGTATGCCATCCTGGGCAACCACGACGAGGACCATCAGCCGCGCGCGATCGTCGGCGAGCTGGCCAAGGCCGGGTTCGAGACCCTCGAGGGACAATGGACGACGATCGACGTCGACGAGTCGACGATCGCGATCGGCGGCACCTCGGCACCATGGGGTCCGGACGTCGAACCGAATTCGATGCCGCCTGCCGATCTCCGGATCTTCCTGAGCCATTCGCCCGACCGGTTCTATCGGGCCGCGCGATGGGGAATCGACCTGATGTTCTCCGGCCACAACCACGGCGGCCAGATCCGCCTGCCGCTCGTCGGGGCCGTCTTCATGCCGAGCATGTACTCGCGACGCTTCGACCGCGGCTTCTTCCGCCGCGGCCGGACGCTGATGTACGTCAACGAGGGCATCGCCGGGATGCACCCTTTTCGCTACGGCTGCAGGCCGGAAGTCACGCGGTTCGTTCTGAAAAGCGCCCCATCGTCGGCCAGCTCCCCGGGATTGGAAGGTCAGACGGCTCACGGAAGAAAACACGCAGCAATCGAGCGGGATTGGGTCCAGAGCTGATCGACGATCGCTGGAGTGGTGAGATCGGCTACAATGGGAACCTTGCTGTAGACGCCCGTACTTCGATCCACAACGGAGGTCGTCGGCGATGCCCTCACCATTTCCGGGTATGGACCCCTATCTGGAAAACCCTGTCTTATGGTCTGACGTCCACCACTCGCTCATCTCGATCTACCGAGAGACCCTGGCCGCACAACTGCGTCCGAAATACGTCGTGAAAATTGAGGAGCGTGTCTACATCTCGGACGAGTCCGACGAGGAGTTCGACATACAGGTACGAGTTCCCGACGTTGAGGTGGCCATTCGTGCCGGCGGCGAGTCGGCACAATTCTCGCTGGGGGATGAGGCCGCACAACTGGAAATCGCCGAGCCGGTGGTCGCGACAACCTGGTTCGAGAAAGTGGTCCACGAGGCCTACCTGACGATCGTCGACCGCACTTCAGGCAAAGCGATCACCGTCATCGAGATCTTGAGCCCAGCAAACAAGGTGCCCAACTCTCCCGGGAGGCAAAGCTTCGAAGAAAAGCGCCGAGAGGTCATGAACTCTCCGACACATTGGGTGGAAATCGACCTGCTGAGAGGTAAGCGTATGATGCGTATCCCCAAGAAGGTCGGTCCCCACGAATATCTGATTCATGTCTCCAGGAGAACTCAACGACCGCGCGGTCAGCTCTGGGGTATCCGATTGCCCCAGCGGCTCCCCGTCATCCCGATCCCACTGAAGACCGGCGACCCGGACGGACGACTCGATCTCCAGGCCGCGCTCGACACTGCCTACGATCGCGCCAGCTACGATCTGCGAATCGACTATGGGAAGGAGCCGCATCCCGCCCTCGATGAAAACCTGACCGCCTGGGCCGATCAACTCTTACGATCAAAGCGGCTCCGTTAGCAGGCCAGTTACTCTGAATCGGCGTCAGCTTATGATTGCGAGCAAAGGTCCGCATCATTGACGAAAAGCTGGCTTTCTTGGCCGATGGGCTCTTGCGCTCGAAGTTGTTGCGTTGAAACAGTTTAGATATAAACACGTCGATTATAGACATACCACTCCAGCAGCAGCACGCCGAGGACCAGCAGCGCGAAGTACCACCAGATGTCCTTCTGGACCTTGGCCGGCTTCTGGGTGCCGGTGACGGGGCTGTAGCCGATCTTGATTTTGTAAGACTCCTCCGCGCTCTTGGGGACCCCCGCGGGGACTAGCCCGCGCGGGGCCAGGTCGCTCTCGCGGAAGTTGAACAGATTGACGGCGAACGGCAGCCGGCCGTCCTTGTCCCATCGGGCCAGGTAGAGGCCGGCCTTGTCCGCGTGGTTGTAGATGAACGTCCCCTGGGGCGAGCGCGGGACCTTCTCCTCGGGATGATCGGCCGAGGCCACCGTGATCTCGCGGTTGGTGGTCTCGGCGTGGATGACCACCGGGTTGCCGGGCTCGGACACTTCGTCGCCGGCACCCTCCCGGACGTTGCCCATCGCCTGGATGCTGTTCAGGATGAACATCGGGAAGCTGATGTAGCGGAACCAGGTTGTATTCGGCGTGGTCCCCTCCAGGAGCGGGAACGTGACCACCACGTCGGTAAAGCCCTCTCGCGGGGCCTGGAAGGCCAGCGATCCCTGGTTGCTGTCGATCAGGCTCTTGGCGCCGGGGGGTAGCTCGACGACCTGGGCCGTGGCGATGTAGATCAGGCTCAGGTCCCGGACGTACTGCATGATCGGGTGGGCAATGTCCCAGTCGAGGACGACCGGCTGCTGGATCTCCTTCGGCTTGGCGTATGCCGGCCCGGGCGGGAACTGGCCGAAGTAAAGCGCATTGGCCTCTGGGGGCGTGTCGGGCTTGACCCCGTCGTAGATGATCAGGTCGTAACGGCCGCCCCGGATATCCCGCGAGACGGCCTCGCCCTTGGCCTCCTCGGGCGTGACGACGGTGATATCCGCGCGCTCGGCGGCCGAGGGGGTATTCAGCGTGTCGACCAGGTATCGGTTGCCCGGCGTGACCGCCAGCACCTGGGCCTTCCGCGTGGTCCCGACGACCGCATAGGCGTGGTTGTCCTCTTCGAGCGCGTCCTTGGCCGTGAGGCGGACCTCGTACGGGGCCAGCCCGACGTCGGTCAGGTCGAACTTGAACGACTGGTCGCTCTGCGGGCCGAGCTTCAGCGCGATCGCGTCGACCAGCTCTCCCGGGTCGCCGGGCTTGTCGACCGAGTGCCGGTAGAGCTGGGCCTCGGTGCTCACTTCCTCGGGCCGAAAATTATGGACCCGGCCGAAGAGCTGGTAGACCTCGGGCTTGTCCTCATCCCGGCGCGCGTTGAGCGCCACGATCGCCAGGTTGTCGGAAGGATTGTGGACCTTGGCCTTCTCGTCCGCGTTGCTGCTGCCTTCCGCGGGCGGCGAATAGGGGGCCGGCGGCGGGCCGATCACCACGACCTCAGGCTCCAGGTTGCCGAGGCTGAAGTTCTCGACGTCGGCGAAACCGCCGTCTGTGTAGATGAACAGCTTGGGCGTCACGACCGAGGAGGCCACGATGCCCTCGCCGATCTGCTTCGAGGGATTGGCCAGGCCGGAGGCCACCTGGAGCCCCTCGCGGAGCGAGGTCTTCGCCTGGGTCGGCTTGATCGCGTCGATCCGCAGGGCCAGCATCCGCCGGTCGCCCGTGTAGTTCGACTCGACCCGCGCCGAGTCGGAGAAGGAGATCACCATCGCCAGGTCGTCGGCGTCCATCGCGTCGACGACCTTCTTCGCCGCTTCCTTCGCCTTGTCGAGCCGGGTCGGCGTCACGTCGGTCGCCGTCATGCTCGCCGAGTTGTCGATCATCAGGACGAATCGCTGCCCCTGGCCGCCGGTCCCCTTCATGTGCGGGCCGGCCAGGGCCAGCATCGCCAGCGCCACCGCCAGGAGCTGGAGGAACAGCAGCAAGTTCCGCCGCAGCCGCTGGAACAGGCTGTTGACGTGCAGGTCCTCCAGGCTGCGGCGCCACAGCAGCGTGCTGGGCACCCGTACCGGCCGCCGCCTCAGCTTGAGGAAGTACAGCGCGATGATCCCGACCGGCACCCCCGCCAGCGCCGACCAGGCCGCCAGCCCCAGCGGCGTGCTGAGCTCGATCGGGGAACTCCACTGACCCATCCAGTTCCAGAGGTTACCCATCCCGCAAGCCCCCTCGTCCTCACAGCTCCGGCTCCCGATTCGCCACGCCCGCCCGCTCGCCCTTGCGACGACGTATCATCATGTAAAGCAAGTACACCACCAGTGCACCGCCGAATCCGAAAAACACCCAGGGACTCGTGATCGACCAATGATTCATGTTAACTCTCGTAGGGTGCTCTGCGAGCACCGACCCGGGCGCCTCGAACACCGACCCGGGCCGGGAGACCCACGGTCGGCCAGATGGCGGTGTCGAGACGACTGCGCCCCGTCCAGGCCGCTCGCGACTCGCAACTACTTGACCAGCCCGCGCTCCCGCAAATAGTTGAGGATCAGTTTATCGAACGGGTTCTGGTTGGTGGTGAAGATATACGTGATCCCGCGATTGGTACACCATTCCTTCAGGCCGCCTACGAAGGCGTTGAGCGAGTTCTTGTATCGCTTGAGCAGCGGCGCGCTGATGGTGATCTCGGCGGCCTCGCCGTCCTCGGCGTCGACGAGGCGGAGGTCGCCGACCAGCTCCGGGTTGACCTCCTCCTGGCTCAGGACGTGGACGACGTAGATATCCATGTTGCGCGCCAGCAGGTAGCGGAGGGCCTCCTGGTAGCCCTTCTTGTCGAGGAAATCGGAGATGACCACGACGACCCCCTTGCCCGAGTGCCGAATGGCGAACTCGCGGGCCGCGGCGGTCAGGTTGCTCGAGCCGTCGGGCTGCAACTGCTCGAGGTACTGGATGATGCGCCACATCTGCGACCGGCCGCGGATGCCGTGGAGCCCCTGGGAGAGCTGGGCGCTGAAGGTGTCCATCAGCACGCGGTCGTGGTTCACCAGCCCGATGAACGCCAGGGCCGCGGCCACCTGCTTGCCATACCGGAGCTTCGTCGGGGTGCCGAAGTCCATCGACTCGCTGGTATCCAGCAGCGTGTAGACGTGCAGGTCTTCTTCCTCGTGGAACAGCTTCAGGAACAGCTTGTCGAGCCGGCCGTAGACGTTCCAGTCGATGTGCCGCAGGTCGTCGCCGAAGGCGTAGTTGCGATGCTCGGCGAACTCCACCGACGAGCCGCGCCGCTTGCTCTTCCTCTCGCCCTTCATCCGGCCGACGAAGATCTTGCGGCTGACCAGCTCGAGCTGCTCGAGTTTGTGGAGGAATGTCGGGTCGAGGAGCGGTTCCTCGGCGGTCGCTGTCATGAGTTTCTCCCCGGGAAGGCGCCCGACGCAATGACCTCGGCAACAAAGAATCGCAGAAACTTCAAGTTCTCCGCCCATGTCAGGCCGGAAAGCCTGATCCACTTGAAATCAACTGATGAGATCGGACACCCAGAATAGCGATAACATCACGGCAACGGCGATTCCCAGTCCCACGAGCCACGGGATCAGGGCGGCCAGGAAGATCGTCCACCGGGCCTTGAGACCCAGCGGCCGGCATCGGTGCAGGTACCCCAGCGCGGTGAGCCAGCTCTCCAGGATCACCAGCGCACCGGCCGCCGCCGTGGCGATGGCCAGCTCGGGCTCCGTCTGCCACGCCAGCACCGACGCCGAGAACAGCACGGCGCATAGGCCGACGAGGCACATCAGGTCCCCGGTCGTGAAGATCAGCCGCTCGCGCCGCGGAGGGGTCCACTCCTGCTCCAGGGCCGGCGGCGGGTCATAGATGTCGTGCATATTAGTCATTGGTTATTGGTCATTGGTTATTGGTCATTGGTCATTGGTCATTGGTCATTGGTGAATCGTACCTAGTCCTTGCTGTCAGTCGTGGTCCAGTTTTTAGAACCCATCCCAGCAGGCGTCTTCGTAGGGTGGGAGAAACCCACCAAGTGCTTGCATTCGCAAGATATCGGTGGGTTTCTCCCACCCTATTGAGATAGGCTCCTACCCGCGTGCCTATTTGCCATGCGTCGCTTTGCATGACTAATGACCAATGACTAATGACCAATGACAACAAAGACTAGGCGGCCTTGGTCTCGGCCTTCTCGGAGACGGAGTCGAGGATCTTGAGCAGGATGTCGTCGGGGTTGATCCCTTCGGCCTGGGCCTCGAAATTGAGGAGGACGCGATGCCGCAGGCTCGGGAGGTAGACGCGGCGGAGGTCCTCAAAACTGACGTTGAAGCGGCCGTCGAGCAGGGCCCGGACCTTGGCGGCGAGGACCAGGGTCTGCACGCCGCGCGGGCTGCTCCCCCAACGGATATACTGGTTGGTCGTCTCGGTGGCATACGGGCCCTTCGGGTGCGTGGCCAGGGCCAGCCGGATGGCGTAATCCTGCACGTGGGGCGCGACGATCACGTCGCGGACCAGGGCCTGGTAGCGCAAGAGGGTCGGGCCGTCCATGACCTTCTCGGCCTTGGGACGCTCGCCCCGCGTGGTGCGGTCGAGGATCGTGCTCAGCTCCTCGCGCGTCGAGTAGCCGACGATCAGCTTGAGCAGGAACCGGTCGAGCTGAGCCTCGGGCAGCGGATACGTCCCTTCTTGCTCGATCGGGTTCTGCGTCGCCATGACGAAGAACGGCTGCTTGAGCATGTGGATCTTGCCGCCGACGGTCACCGAGTGCTCCTGCATGGCCTCCAGCATCGCCGACTGGGTCTTGGGCGTGGCGCGATTGATCTCGTCGGCCAGAACGATCTGCGAGAAGACCGGGCCCGGCTGGAACTCGAAGACGCGACGGCCGTCCGGGAGCTCCATGACGATGTTCGTGCCGATGATATCGGCGGGCATGAGATCGGGCGTAAACTGGATGCGGTTGAAGTCCAGGTCGATCGCGTCGGCGAGCGTCCGCACCAGCAGCGTCTTGCCCAGGCCCGGCACGCCTTCCAGCAGCGCATGGCCGCCGATGAACAGACACGTCAGGACGCCGTGGACGATCTCGTCGTGGCCGACGATCACCTTGGCGATCTCGGACTTCACGCGGTCGTACGACGTGCGGAATTCCTCGGAGCGGGCTTCCATCGACTCGGCGGAAGAAACGGACATCGACGACGATCCTTTCGTTTTTATGGAAATCGCTGTTCGCTGGGATCACGGGGAAGTGGAATTCTCAACCTTCTCGCCGAATGACACTGCGTCGAACCCGGGTTCTTCGTAGGGTGGGCACGGCCCACCGGGTTTGCGATTGGTGGGCCATGCCCACCCTACTGGCATCGGTTCTTGACTGCGGAAAACACCGATCCCCCGCTCTTCTTTCCGTGTGATTCCGTGTTTTCCGTAGTTGAAAAAATCCGGATGCGAATCACTCGAAATGCATGAGCCGGAGTCGTGTTGGAGCGAGTCGGACGCGGCGTCAGGGTTTTTTCTCGTTGTCTTTCTCCCGTTCTTCCCAGACGCGCTGCTTGGCCTTGAGCAGCCGGTTGGTGTAGCTCTGCTTCTCGGGCTCCTTGGGGCCTGTGGAGAGGCCCGGGGCCGCGGACCGTTCGGCCGGCCGGCTCCGGCCGGCCTGCTCGGCGTCGTCCAGGAGCGGCTCGCCAACGGGGCCCGTCGCGGTGGTCGTCGGGAAGAGGGTCGATTCGACTTCGGGCAGGGTCGCGGCGCGGGATCGGTCGAGCTGCTCGTCGACCTCGGCCTTGCGGCTCCTGAGCTTCTCCATGTAATCGCTGGCCGTGGCCTCGTCCTGGCCGCGGAGCTTCCGCCACTCGTTGGCCGCCGCCTGCTTGATCCGGTCCACATCCAGGGCGATGCGGCGTACGGCGACGTCGCCGAGGAACAGGCAGGCCGCCAGCCAGAGCAGGGTCGGCCACAGGGCGGCGAACGACCGGGGGTCGATCGGCTGGGAAAACTCCTCTCTAAGAAGAGCAGGATTGCCTATGCTTCCGACGCGGTTAAGGAAGAAGAGGTCGTCGACATCGTAAAACGGGCAAAGCGGTTCGCGGAATGGGCCGAAGAGACGGGCAAGAAGCTCAAGATCGAGGGGTGGTGAAATGATTAATACAG
>JBKQHM010000204.1:0-10091 GCA_052148775.1 Isosphaeraceae bacterium
AAAGCACCCCATCGGCAGGTTGACAGTTCGAGAGCTCCTTCGCAGCCTGCCGTTCCTACCAACCCGAAGCGTCAGCGAGGATCTTTCCCATTCGTCTACAAGGACTTGTGGAAGACCTCGCTGACGCTTCGAGTTGCTGTGGAACGGGACCGTCCGTGTCAGGACACAAACGCTGTCAATCCTCCCGTCTTGGGACGATCCCCTTCACTCGTCGTTGTGAAGAGTCTAACCACGTCTCGTTTTTCGATGTGTGAATTTTCAACGTGGGAATGATTCTTCGACGTCCCTGCCCTGATGACCAGGCAATCTCCCCTGGAAGCGACGCCCACGATTTCCGGGTCACTCCCTCTTGCATTTCGCCGGGTCGTCAATTACAAGAGACGAATGGCTACTTTAATTGACGATTCGGGCAAGAAGATCGCGGGCCGGCTCCGACTCGAGCGCGAGATGCGGGGTTGGTCGCTGTCGGACCTGGCCGAACGCTCGGGCGTATCCAAGGCGACGATCAGCAAGATCGAGCGCGAGGAGGTGAGCCCGACCGCGGTGATCCTGGTGCGGCTGGCCGGCGCCTTCGATCTGACCCTCGCGGGGTTGTTGTTGCGGGCCGAGGGGGAGGGTCAACGGCTGTCGCGGGCGGCCGATCAGCCGGTCTGGCGCGACCCCGAGACGGGCTATCGTCGCCGGCAGGTGTTCTGCCGGCCCGATCATCCCGTGGAAGTCGTCCGGATCGAATTGCCGGCCGGACAGCGAGTGGTGCTCCCGGCCTCGTCCTACGCCCATATCCGCCAGGCCGTCTGGGTGTTGAGCGGCGATCTGGCGATCGTGGAGGGGGGCGACCGGCATCTCCTGGGCGCCGGCGACTGCCTGGGATTCGGACCGCCCTCCGAGGTGACCTTCGCCAATGAGACGGCCGAGCCTTGTGTTTATGTCGTTGTCCTCGTCCGGAGCTGACGGCCATGCCGGAGATCGAGATCGCATCCCTGGTAGATTCGCCTCAGACTCGGGAGGCGCTGAGCGAGATGCTCGTGGAAGTCGTGGCCGACGGCGGATCGGTGAGTTTCATGCACCCGCTGGCGATCGAGGCGGCGGACGCCTTCTGGGCTCGCTCGCTGGCGGCGGCGGCTCGGGGCGAACGAATTGTGCTGGGTGCCTTCGACGACGGGCGGCTCGTTGGGACGGTGACGCTGCTGCTCGACTGCCCGCCCAACCAGCCGCACCGGGCCGAGATCGCCAAGTTGATGACCCGAGTGAGCCATCGGCGCCGAGGTGTGGCGAGGGCCCTGATGCGGGCCGCCGAGCGCCTGGCCGTCGAGCAGGCGCGTACGCTGCTGGTGCTCGACACCGCCGCCGACGGCGGCGCCTCCGCGTTTTACGAGGGGCTGGGCTTCACGTTGGCCGGTGCGATCCCCGACTATGCTTTCAAGCCACACGGAGGATTCACGGCGACCATGATCTACTGGAAACGGCCGGGAGTGGGACCCTCGGCGGCGATCGGCGATGACTGATCCTCTCGGGGATCGGAAATGGAGATGGGGGACCGGGTGGGCCGGCCTGTACCAGAGAATGCCCTGGTGGCCACGAAGGAAGCCCCCGGGGCGATCTACGCCTACGGGGGCCTTCCGACCGCGGAATTCGGTCCAATCGGACGATTCCTCCACCCGATCGCTCAGTTGGGATTCGGATTCTGGGGTGGTGGGTTATTAACCCCCGCACCCCCGGTGATAGCGAGGAGCTGGTCGTCGGTCAGCTCCACGGGCTTCAGTTGCTTCTTCTCCACATCCTTCTTCGACCTGCTCGGGTCTCTCGATTTGTCGGACATGCTGGACTCGGCGAGCAAAGGAATGGCTGGGCGTTCTATGACGGTCATGCGTCGATCCCTTCGCCGAGATAACAGGTCGGTCGGGATTCGTGCAAACAAGATTTGTCGGGGCCACTGACACAGGCGTGAATCGGTCGCAACTCCTAATCGGCGAACGTCGGCGGTCTGCCGTCCGGGAAGACGGCATCCCCGAGATCGATACCCAGCATGGCCGCGAGGAGCAGGTCGTCGAGGCAAGGCCGGACGAAGCGGATGCCGATCTGGCGTGGTCGATCCTCGCGGACGGGGACCACTCCGATCCAGTCGGTCTTCGCCGGGCTCTCCATGCGAAACCACATCGTCTGGCAGAGTGGGAGCCTCTCGTCGGTCACGATCAACGCACCATTTCGGCTGATGTTGGCCAGCGAGACCTTTGCCCTCTGCTGGCCATCCCGGCCCTTGAATTCGAGGGTGGCCTGGTTCTTCACGGCGGCCAGTCGCGGTGCGGACCTACGCTCGGGCGAGTCGGGCATGCGTGGCCATCCCTTCGTCTGAAGGTGAACGTATACTCTGTGCGTGCTGATTCCGATGAACATCACGCTACGGAGTGATGTTCCTGGCGGACGTCTTGTTGTCTGACGAAGACAGCAAGATGATCTGTCGCCACTACGGCCGGTTCGGGGTGCCGTGACAGCAATCCATCCACGCCGACGGTTTCGAGGAGACGACGTGGGACGTGATCGCCGCGGCGGCGGGGATTTCGAGGCGGACTTTTTTCGCCGATTTCCAGTTCATGGACGACATCCTGACGGCCTGGTCAGGCCAGGCGTGGGTCGCCATGTGAGATATGCACGCATGCGGCTCCGCGCTTCCTGACCGGCTCCAGGCCCCTGGCGCCGCCGACCCCAGCAGCCTGCACACCAGCTACGCCCTGCAATCCGGCTACGAGCCGCTGATCCGGGTGGCAAGCCACGCCACCGGCCACGACATCGAGCTGATCAAACAACGGCATACGCTGGCCGGAGATGCCCGCGACCTGCTGGCCGCCCGCGATTCGCTCAAGCAGCTCCTCGGCCTCGCCCCGCTCGACACCTGACCTGCCCAGCCGAAGGAACCGGAGGAATTTCATCGTTGACTTTCCGGGCAAAAAGTCAGATCCTGGCAGAGGAAGAAACGGAGTTCTTCATGCCGGATTTCGCCGGAGCTCTCGGTGCCAGCAAAGCCGTAGCGGCGTTGCTGGTCCTGTTGATCCCGAGCAAGGATCGCCGCAACAAGGCCATCGATCAGCGGTTCTGGGTCGAAGAAGCATTGAACGTGCTGGGCACGCTGTTCGGCGGAGCCACCGCCTTTCCGAAAGGCAGGGGCATCTGGCGTGACGACGTTCAGGACGGAAAGCTTCTGTTTGACGAGCCGGTGGTCATCCAATGCTACACAAGCGAGCATGTGCTTGAGGAGAAATTGCCCGTGTTGCGGGACTTTCTCCACCGGATGGGAAGCGAGGCACGGCAAGGAGCGATTGGGCTCGTGATTAACGACGATTACTTTGAGATCGGCTTCCCGCTGGAAGAAACACCGCCGCCCAGGCAACCGAAAGGCAGGAAGGGGCGTAAGTGAGCATGGCCAGAAACACCGAGAGATTTGCCGATGTTCTTGGGGCAAAGGTCGTCGCCCGCGTGCCTCACACCGGAGGCGGCGCTTTCGGTGCCGCGCGTTTGGCCCGGATCGTCGCCGACATCCAAGCCCGCCTTGAGCCGGGTCAGGGCCTGCGCCCAGGCAGGCCGACCGATGCAAGCTGGGTGCGGCATCCCAAGGTGCCGATGAGCGAGGCGACTCGGCAACGGCTTACACGTCTAGCCGAGCAGAGCAGCACCGGCGGACGCAAGGTTAGCCCAATGCAGATCGCTGCTCAGATTCTTGAGGATGCTTTGAACGGCATCCCAGAACGGTAATCCCTTCCAGCAGCTCATATCCTCTCACTGGCGGATCTGATGCTTTGCGGACATCACGACCAACCCATAGGGCCTCCGCGATATGCGGGGGTTCTTCGTGACCTACCCGATTCGTGACGCACCGCGTCGCGAATGGTCCTGGACCCATTATCGGCTCCTGCTCTGCGTCGATGATCCCGCCGCCAGGGCGTTTTACGAGGCCGATGCGGTCAACGCTCGATGGGCCACCCGCGAACTTGAGCGCCAGATCAACTCATTGCTCTTCGAGCGGCTGGCCCTGAGCCGCGACAAGGCGGGGGTCATCGCGCTGGCCCACAAAGGACACGAGATCACGCGGCCATCCGACCTGGTGAAGGACCCCATGGTTTTGGAGTTCACCGGGTTCCGTCAGGACGAGCGGTTCCGCGAGTCCGACCTAGAACGAGCCCTGATCGCCAAGCTCCAGCTCTTCCTGCTCGAGCTGGGGAAAGGATTCGCCTTCATGGGCCGCCAGCAGCGGATCACGCTCGACAGCGAGCATTTCTACATCGATCTCGTGTTCTATAACCGGTTGACCCGATCGTTCGTCCTTCTGGACCTCAAGGTCGGATAGCTGACCCACCAGGACCTTGGGCAGATGCAGATGTACGTCAACGACTACCAGCGCGAGCTGACGACCCCGGACGAGAATCCCCCAAGTGTCGTGGCTGGTTTTGAAGCGCCCGGTGACAACCCTGGATCATCGAGCTTGCGGGAGAACCCGATTCTTTCACAGCCTATCGGTCAAGGTTGGCACCTCGGGCCGTGTTTCCGACATTTGATCGTGGGGGTTGCGGTCGTCCTGTACGAATCTTTGACCTTGCGGACGGGACGCCTTGGCCACAAGACTCATGGACTCGAACCACTTGAGAATCGGGGACGAACCATCGATGTCCTGGTTAACGACGCTTCTGGTCGATCCGATCTACCGGTTCTTCTACGGGCGATTGCCGGACAAGGATGGTGCCGCCACGTTAAATGGTCGAGGCGGTGCTAATGGCGGGCCTCGTGGGCTGGTGCTCGTCGCCGATGGTATCGGCGGACTGGACCTCTGCGGGACCGGCCTGCGCTATGTGGCGGACGCCGAACGGCTCCCCGCGGACGTCGAGGTCGTCCCGTGGGGCCACGGATTCGGGCGCTGGTTCGCGGACCTCACCAACGAGGCGAACCGTGATCGACAGGCCACCTTGCTGGCCGGGGCCGTTCGGAGGTTCCACGCTGATCGGCCGGAAGACCCGGTCTTCCTCGTCGGCAAGTCGGGCGGGTCGGGCGTCGTGGTCAAGGCCCTGGAGCAACTGGACCCCGATAGCGTGGAGCGGGTCGTGCTGCTGGCGCCGGCGCTTTCCCCTCGCTACGATCTCACGGTGGCGCTCCGCGCCGTGCGTCGGGAGGTGGTCGTCTTCTGGTCGCCTTTCGATGTAGTCATCCTGGGGGCCGGGACGCGGGTCTTCGGTACGATCGATCGGGTCTGGAGTGTGGGCGCGGGATTGGTGGGCTTCGTCGTACCGCCTCCGGACGATCAGGACGGAGAGAAGCTTCGTCAATATGCGAAACTCCGTCAGGTCCGATGGCGGCCCGGGATGGCGTTGGCCGGATACCTCGGCGGTCATGCAGGGCCGGATAATCCGATGTTCCTACGAAAGTACGTCGTACCGCTTTTGCGGGCCGGAGATGCGCAAACCGTGCAGATCTGAAGGGCTCCGAGGCGGTTCGGCGCCGAATCGCGGTTCGGGGTCAAGCCGCCCTGCCGCCCCGCCGATATCCATATGGCCCGGGCAACGCGGGTCGCTCGACTCGCCGGACTGTGGCCTCCATCACCTTGTCGTCGGGAACAGTCAGAGCGCCCGGGACGCCGCCCACCCAGGCCCACGGGCCTTGATTTCGGGCTTCGTCCTGGGCGCTCTGGTCGTCGAGGGATCACCGGAGCGGAATTCCTTGAAGGAGCTCCGCCGAGCGCCCTCGAGAACTGGCACCTCGATGCCGCATCGCGTGGCGGTCTCCGCCTTTTCCAAGGGAGACTATTCCCCCCCCTGCCCGACACAACGGTGGGCGGGACCGCCTCGCATTTGATCTCCTTCGACACATCCGGGCCGCAACATCCCGAACGATGCCAATTCCGGCCCGGCGTCGCGGCTATCGTCGAAAACGCTTGATTCGTCAACGACTTAGAGCGACGACCCGGCGGTAAGAGATCCGGGAGCGGGGACCCTGGCCGGGTCTCAGCCTTGACCGCCCGGCGCCAGTCCCGGATAAATCTCGGTAGAGCGATTCACGATGGGGTCGCGCACGCCCCTTTGCCGACTCGATCAACCCCCCCCTGGCCCCCCCTTTGTAAGGGGGGGAAAATGAGGCCGACCGGCCCGGTTCCGTTCCCCCCTTACCAAGGGGGGTCGGGGAGGTTCTTCGGTCGAGTTCGTCGAGTTCATGCTAGCCAATCGTGAAGCGCTCTCAGAACGGTGGCTCGGATTGTCCGTCGCGGTCGTCAACGACCCGACGGCATGGAGGCGTGGACTCCTCGCCGGTCTGGTGGGGATTCGACAGGATCGGGCCGCGATTCGCCCACCCCGGGGTCTTCCGGACGCCCGGAATCTCTTTGGAGTTTCGACGACGACCATGAGTAAGCAGCTTGCTCCGATTTCGCAGGTTCGCGGCCGGGAGATCCTCGACAGCCGCGGCAATCCGACGGTCGAGGTGGACGTGATCCTCGCCGACGGCACGCTCGGCCGCGCCGCGGTCCCCTCGGGGGCCAGCACGGGGATCTACGAGGCCGTCGAGCTCCGCGATGGCGACAAGGCCCGATATCTGGGCAAGGGCGTGGTCAAGGCCGTGGCCAATGTGAACACGGCCCTGGCCAAGGTCGCCGTCGGGCGTGACCCGGCCGACCAGGTCGGCCTCGACCGAGCCCTGATCGCGGCCGATGGCACGCCCAACAAGGGGAACCTGGGCGCCAACGCGATCCTGGGCGTCAGCCTGGCCGCGGCCAAGGCCGCCGCCGCCGCCCACGGCCTGCCCCTCTATCGATACATCGGCGGGGCCAACGCCCGGGTACTCCCGCTGCCGATGGCCAACATCATCAACGGTGGCAAGCACGCCGACAACAAGATCGACTTCCAGGAATTCATGGTCATGCCCGTCGGGGCCAAGACGTTCGCCGACGGCATCCGCATGGTGGCCGAAGTCTTCCACGCCCTCAAGTCGGTCCTCAAGAAGGCCGGCCACAATACCAATGTCGGCGACGAGGGCGGGTTCGCGCCCAACCTCGATAACGAGGACGCGATCAAGTTCATCCTCGACGCGGTCGTCAAGGCGGGATACCAG
Organism: Isosphaeraceae bacterium; assembly: GCA_052148775.1. Taxonomy (GTDB): domain Bacteria; phylum Planctomycetota; class Planctomycetia; order Isosphaerales; family Isosphaeraceae; genus CAVZRC01. The sequence continues at coordinate 7,084 of JBKQHM010000204.1, forward strand.
CCCGGTCGCGACAAGGACATCGCCGTTGCGCTCGATACCGCTTGCTCCGAGCTGTTCGAGGAGGGGGGCAAGAAGGGCTATCGCTTCTGGAAGTCCGCGCCCGACGCGCTCTACAGCAGCCAGCAGATGGTCGAGCTGTTCGCCTCGTGGGTCGAGAAGTATCCGATGATCGTCTCGATCGAGGACCCGCTGGACCAGGACGACTGGGTGGGCTACGCGGCACTGACGAAGGCGCTGGGTGACAAGGTCCAGATCGTCGGCGACGACTTCTACGTCACCAATACCGAGCGGCTCTCGAAGGGGATCGACCAGGGCTGCACCAACAGCATCCTCATCAAGGTCAACCAGATCGGCACCCTGACCGAGACCCTCGAGGCCGTCGAGATGGCCCACCGCGCCGGCTGGACCTGTGTGATGAGCCACCGATCGGGCGAGACCGAAGACACGACCATCGCCGATATCGCCGTGGCGACCAATTGCGGCCAGATCAAGACCGGCAGCGCCAGCCGGTCCGATCGGATCGCCAAGTACAACCAGCTCCTCCGCATCGAGGAGCAGCTCGGCGGCGACGCGATCTATGGCGCGAGCCTGTTCAGGCGGAAGTCGTGATCGAGACAGGTCCCCGGGTTTCACCCGGGGCTGTGTTCCTGCGGCCCTTCAGGCCGCGGGAGATGCGTGGGTGAGCGACCGGGGTCCCCGGGTTTCACCCGGGGCTGTGTTCCTGCGGCCTTTCAGGCCGCGGGGAGATATGGGTTATGGCGTAGGTCCCCGGGTTTCACCCGGGGCTGTGTTCCTGCGGCCCTTCAGACCGCGGGGAAGCCGGCGTCAGATCGAGTCTCAGGGACGGGTGGGCCGCTTCGCGAATCCGGCCAGGGGGTGCGGCTGCTGGTCTCCCTCGCGGAGCCGGTAGCCCGTCCCGGCGGGCAGGTCCGTGTAGTGGTCCACTTTTCCCGACGGCCAGCGGACCTCGAGGGAATCGACCCGTTCGCTGGCGCCGAGCCCGAAGTGGAGGCGCGGGTCGTTGGCCGATTGGTAGCTGCCGCCGCCGAGGCGCTGGGCGACCTGCCGGCGTCCGCCCGCCTCGAGTGTGACCCTTGCGCCGACGCCGTCGCGGTTGGATGTCGTGCCTTCGAGCCGGAGCATGATGAAATGGCCGACGCGCTCGCTCCGGTTGTGGAAGTAGGCCATCGGATCGTTCTGGGAGAGGATCAGGGCGTCGGGCCGGCCGTCGTTGTCGAGGTCGCCGGCGGCCAGGCCGCGGCCGAGTCGCGGGACCTCCCAGCAGGAGCCGGCCTGGCTCGAGATGTCGACCAGCCGGCCGCCGGGCCGGTTCTCGTAGAGTCGGGAGGGCATGGCGTAGGGGAAATAGGGCCGGTTGTCGTTGACGTGTCCGTTGGTGATCAACACGTCGAGCCGACCGGCATTCGTGACGTCCGCCATCGCGATGCCGAAGCCGAGCAGGTATCGGGTGGCCAGTCCGATGCCCGACGCGTTGCTCCGGTCTTCGAATAGCCCGTGGCCCAGGTTCTGGTAGAGCGACGTCCCTTCGCCATAGAGGTTGGTCACCATCAGGTCGGGCCGGCCGTCGCCGTCGAGGTCGCCGCAGGCCACGCCCATGCCCGCCTGGTAGCCTCCCGAGGCGTTGCCGGCGACGCCGGCCTCGAGCGCGACGTCCTCGAACCGGAAGCCCCCCTTGTTGTGGAACAGGTCATTCGCCGTGCCGTCGTTGGCCACGTAGAGATCGATGCGGTTGTCGTCATCCAGGTCGGCGGCGACGACGCCCAGGCCCCGTCCGTTGGCCTCGACGCAGCCCGAGGACGCGGTCACATCGACGAACCGGCCGCCGTCGTTCCGGAAGACATGGTCCGGCGCCGGCTCGACCTTGCTGGGGGCACAGTAGAAGTAGTCCCCCTTCTCGTTGAGGCACAAAGGCGGATTCGCCGGGTCCCAGATCATGTAGTGGCAGACGTACAGGTCGAGGTCGCCGTCATTGTCCAGGTCCGCGAAAGCCGACGAGCTGGGATAGTCGCGCGTGCCGGCCAGCCCGGTGCGTTCCGTCGCGTCTTCGAAAGTGCCGTCGCCCCGGTTGCGATAGAGCGCGTAAGACCGAAGCCGGGTGACGAACAGGTCGGGGCGGCCGTCGTTGTCGTAATCGCCGGCCGTGACGCCCAGCCCGTAGCCCTTTCCCCAGGCGAGCGCGGCGATCCTCGAGGCTTCGGTGACATCCTCGAAAGTCCCGTCGCCGCGGTTGTGGAAAAGACGGTCGCCCGGAATCGGGGCGGACTTGTTCCCGTCGCCGGCCTGCTCCAGGACCGGCCCGCCCTGCACGCAGTAGACGTCGAGCCAGCCGTCGCCGTCGAAGTCGAGCAGTCCCACGCCGCCCGACGCCGTCTCGGGCATCAGGTGTTGCGGGGTCCGGCCGTTGTCGAAGGTGAAGATCAGACCCGCAGTCTGGGCGTCGTCGACGAACCGGACGGTCGGACGGCTCGCCGGCTCGACGGCCGAGCCATCGTTCCGCGCGGATCGTAGTTTCGGGGCCGGCTCGCGGAGATCGGCCAGCCTTTCCGCGACCGGCTTGGCCGGCACTCGCGAGGCGGCCTCGTTCCGGGATTCATACGGCGATGACAGCGCAACGGCCCTGGCGATGAGGTCGGGGGGCAGCGGAGCGGCGATCTCCAGGCCGTGATGGCCGCTCGCGGTCGTGGTGCCGGCCCGGTTATTGGCCTCGTGGAGGATCGACCAGCCCCGGGCATCGAAGGGACGGCCGAGCGTACGGGCGAGCCGGGCCAGTTCCTCGGCCTGCTCGACCCGGGGCGATTCGGAGAGGATGATGCTCCGGAAGGTATCCTGGGCGCGGTCGAGCTCGGCCTTGCGACGGCGGAACTGCTCGGCCTCGCGAGTCAGCCCGGCCTGGAAACTCAGGACGGCGAGCCGATCGATCGCCTCGCTGTCGCCGGGGGTGCTCTGGATCAGGCCGGCCAGCTCCCGGCGCTCGGCCTGGCTGTCAC
>JBKQHM010000205.1:0-2617 GCA_052148775.1 Isosphaeraceae bacterium
ATTGTCGCGGGCTCGATCTCCAAAGAACTCCGAAAAAGCCGGCCGAAAGTGCAATTATTCCTTGGAGTTGCGCCTGCCGAAGATCTTCACAGCAGTGGTCTCCTGACCCCGCCGTGGGCCGAACCGAAGGTCTCCCAAATGCATGCGCCCGCCCCGGGAGACCTTCGGTCGGCCCGGTGGCCAGGTCGGGAGACCTTGCCACAGCGCCCCACCGCGGCGTGCGCAACCCAAGCGATAGGCGCTCTAGTAGACCTGGTCGTGCGTGCCCAAGGCCAGCAGCAGAATCGCCTCCGCACCCTCGTGCTGCACATACTCGAACACGATGCGCAGCTCGTACCCCGCGCTGCACGCCCAAGAACCTGTCAGCGGTCCACTCAATTTATGCGTCCGTAGCGACGGATGCGACGCATCGGCCGACAACTGATCAAGCGTCGCCTCGATCGATGCGGCCATCCCGGGCTGTGACTTCAACCGTGCCCGCATATCGCTCGCGAACGCGGGCGAGCGCAAGAGCACCCGCCTCATGACAACGCCTCTCGCACCAACTCCGCCGCGGTCATCGCCTGGCACTGGCCGGCGGCGAACTCGCGTCGGGCCTGCATCACCGCCGCCGTCACACGTTCCCGACCGCGCTCGGCCAAGCGGCGACTCAGGACCGCCACCAACTCGGCCTGAGCGTCGGCATCAAGCTGCTCGGCCGCATCGAGGACATCGGCGAAAGCGATTTGCTGGCTCATGGCGACCTCCAGATAGTCGAATACACCGGCGATCGAGAGTCGTCTCTTCTCTACCACACCTCGGCCGCCTGACGAGAGAGCCCAGCGCTTGTGAAAGAATCGGATCGCAGATTCCGGATTCCAAAAGTCTGAACCCTTGGCTTGCTGGGCTCAATGCCCATTGGAATCTGGAATGTGTGATCTGGGATCGATTCTTTCACAGCCTCGGCAGACCAGACCGCCGAGTGGTACGCCGGATTGTACCATAAGTACCGGTGGCGCCGCTTGGCATGCCGGATTCACTCTCTCCTCACGATGCATCCGAACGGAGTCGTCAGTATACCGATCACCTCCTGGCCGCCTAGCCTTGAGTCGACGTCAGAAGAATCACCTCGGCATCACGAACGCCGCGCGAACCGGCGGCGGCATGACCGCGTCCTTGCCCTTGACGGCCTTCGGGACATGGCGCGAATCGACAGATATCGCAAATTACAACTCTTCCCACTCATCCCGATGGATGCCGGCTTGACGGAGGATTCTGGCAAGCAGCTCCATTCCGATATCCGCCTGATGGGGGTTTGGAACCCGAATGGTGACGTCACCCCTGACCATGAACTCGTGTTTGCCGCCGGAGTAGGGTCCTTCGAATCCCGACTGCTTGAGGGCCCGGACCAGGTCTTTCCTCTTGATGGGTCCGAAGGCGGGCATCAGGCAACTTCCTGGATGATGAGCTCAATCCCATCGATGGCCGGCAAGGGCAGGTTTCTGTGGACGCGAAACAAGACCCATCCTTCGAGGACTTCTCGCAACTCTTCCCGGCAGTCCTCAAGGGTCGTTGCGTTCGCGTAGACACCGTTGCATTCCGGGATCTCCCCATAATAGGAGCCGTCATCCGGAAGGATTTCATATTTCGCGTGGCGGAGCGCCGACTGAATGTATTCCAGGATCATTGGCGATCACCTCCTGTTCGGGCTTGCACGGTGCGCGGACATCCCCATCTCCAGAGCAATCCGGGTGCGGCCCACTCGAGCATCCGTCGAATCGTCATGAAACCCTCCCCGGCCCGAATTCCAAGCACAATCTCGGCGGTCGGTCGGAGAGGTTCCCGCCCAATCACCTCGGCATCACGAACGCGGCGCGGACCGGCGGCGGCATGACCGCGTCCTTGCCCTTGACGGCCTTCCAGATGATCTCGTTGAAGAGGATGTCGTCGTTGCGGTCCTCGATCTCGAGGTCCAGGCGCTGGGAGACCTCGGCCATCGGCGCGTCGCGAAGGTTTCGGGCGTTGATGTCGACCCCGGCCGGGCGATGGACGTACGGGCGGAAGTCGGGCTGATTGGCGAACGCGGCGACCATCGGCCGCGCGGAGGCGTCGAACTGGCTCATCGGATTCAGGCCCAGGATCAGCTCCATCGTGCGGAGCATCGACGAAGTGCTGTAGAGCGTCGAGTCGACCGAATGCTTCTTGATGTAGGGGCTGATCGCCAGCGCGACGGTCCGATGCGCATCGACGTGGTCCGAGCCGTTCTGGGCGTCGTCCTCGACGACGAAGATAGCCATCTGTTTCCAGAACCGGCTCTTGCTCAGGCCCTCGACGACCCGCCCGAGCGCCAGGTCGTTGTCGCCGACGCAGGCGGTCACGGTGTACTTGCCGGGCGACGTCCCCGAGGTGTGGTCGTTGGGCAGCTTGAGGATCACCAGTCGGGGCATCTCGCCGGCCTTCTCGAAGCCGGCGAGCTCCTCGAGGAAGCGGTCGGCGCGCTTGGCGTCGGGATAGTCCATGTCAAAGCTGCGGAACATCGGGTCGAAGTGGCCTTCCAGGGCCTTGACGGGCGTCGTTGCGGCCTGGGCGGGGGTCGGGGCATTGGCGATGAACTCGCCGTAGCTGCGGTAGGTCACCC
>JBKQHM010000206.1:0-7198 GCA_052148775.1 Isosphaeraceae bacterium
GAGGCCGCAAGCGGCCCTCGCGGCCTCACAGAGGCCGCCTACAGAAGAGGTGATTCATAACACCCGCTAGCAAAGTATCACCCTGGAAGGGGCCGCCCGCGGTCGAGAATAGCCCAGGGCCTCACCGACCGGGGCGCGAGCCTTTATCCACTAAATTGATAGTTCAAAGATTATGAGATTCACCTTGATCAGGATCTGGCGTCGCGTCGTCCCGTGTGATAAATTACCGCTTCAAGGATTGTCAGGGCCACCTCGGTCGTCTCCCGTCGTCGTGCCGTCGGATCCATCTCGCGAGTCGTCCCGAGGTTATCGGAAGTGCGCCGATAGTCGCCCGGCCCGACGCTGTGCAGTCCCATCTTTCGCGTCGCCGATTCAAGATTGATTTGCATCGGCTTTCTCGACCTCGGCGTCGTTGCGGGCATCGATCGCGTCGCGCGATGTCCTCATTTCTTGCCGATTCCCGGCCCGGGTCCTCGCGAAACCGCGGATGCCCGGGGAAGACTCGCGACGAACCCTGGGCCGGGAGCATATCCAGAAGGGGGGTTCTCCATGCACGCTTATCTGCGAGTAGTGGCCGGCCCTGATCAGGGTCGCGTCTTCAACCTGATCGAGGGGACCACGCTCTCGATCGGCCGGGGCGAGAAGACCGACACCCGGCTGACGGACGGGGCCGTGGCTCGGCTCCATTGCGAGCTGCGATGGGAGGGGGCCGAGTTCTCGCTGACCGACCTGGATAGCGTCGGCGGGACGTTCATCGCCGGCCAGAAGATCCAGCAGCATGCCTTGCAGCACGGGGAGGAGTTCCAGGTCGGCAACACCCGGCTGAGGCTGTTCTCCTCCGCGATTGCCGACACCCAGAACCTGGTCGAGGCCCAGAAGTCGGCCTTCCATCCCGCGATCCGGGCCGACGCGGGCGTGCTGACCGGCCAGACGATCTCGCACTACGAGCTCGGGTCCGTGCTGGCGCGCGGCAGCATGGGCACCGTCTACAAGGCCCGCGACTCCCGCAGCGGCAAGGACATCGCACTCAAGGTCCTCTACGCCGAATTCGCCCACGACGAGGCGAGCCTCAGGCGATTCATGCAGTTGATGAAGACCGTGGTGGGGATGCACCACCACAACCTGGTCGCACTCTGCGGCGCCGGCAAGCACGGCGAGACCTGCTGGTTCGCCATGGAGTACGTCGAGGGCGAGCCGCTCATCAAGGTGATCGAACGATTGGGCACCCGCAAGATGATCAACTGGCGGTACACCTTGTCGATGGGCATGCAGATCGCCCGCGCGCTGGAGGCCCTCCACGAAAAGCACGTCATCCATCGCAACGTCGCCCCCGAGAGCATCCTGATCCGCTCGAAGGACAAGGTCCCCAAGCTCGCCGACATGATGCTCGCCAGGCTGGTCGACGGGGCCGAGGCCAGGCCCGCCGCGCGCCCGGGCGAACTGCTGGGCAACGTGGCCTACATGGCCCCGGAGCGGACCCGCAGCGATGCGGAGGTCGACATCCGCGCCGACATCTACAGCCTGGGGGCGACCGTCTACACCCTCCTGACGGGCCGGCCGCCGTTCGAGGGGAAGGACCTGCTCGAGACCGTCGCCAGGATCCGGCAGGACGATCCCGTCCCGCCCAAGAAATACCAGGACTCGATCCCCGACGAGTTCCAGGACGTCGTGGAGAAGATGCTGGCCAAGCGGCCGGAGATGCGCTACCAGACCCCGGCCCAGGTGGCGCGGGCGCTGGATCGGGTGGCGAAGGCCCAGGCCGAGGCCGCCGACCCGGGCAGGTCGGCGTTCATCCGGATGCCGAGCAATCCCGCGACGCCCGTCGGATGACGGGGCGTGGTCCGCTCGTGTCGACAGGGACGGTGCGCGTGGTGAAATATCGACCTGTGCTCATGGAGCATCGACCCCCGTGGACTTGCAGGGGTCGGTGCCTCGATCCTCATTCCAGCGGCGGCCGGACGTCGGGCACGACTTGATAACCGTTGGCCAGCGAGTTGGTCATGTTGAACAGGCCGACGATCGCCATGACCTCGCCGAGCGCCTCCCCGTCCAGGCCGAGCTTGATCAGCGCGGCGGTGTGCGAGTTGATGCAGTACGGGCAGCCGTTGGTCGCCGAGACCGCCAGCGCGATGATCTCGCGGGTCTTCGCGTCGAGTGGCGACGAGCGGCCGACCGACTCGGGATGCATCAGCGTCTTGAGCGTGCGCCAGACCAGCTCGAGCTGCGCCGGGTTGGTCGCGATGACCCGCCAGAAGGCCGGCACGGACTCGAGATTCTTGGTGGCCTTGATGTCGGCGAAGATCGCGGCGACTTTCTCGCTCGCCTCGCTCTCCTCGATCGGTCGGACGGTGGCGATGCGGTCGTCGGGCATGGGAGTCCTCCTGGGGTCTCGTGAGTCTGAACCCCAGCATACCACGGGACCGGCCCGAGCCCGAAGACCCCCGCGCTCGGAGGGGCTCGCCTTCCCTCGTAGTCGCGAAACCTGGTAGCCTTGAGCCGGGTAGGACGTATCAGGAGACCGCTTTCCGCGACCCGAGGCGATGCCGCGCATGTTCCATCTTCGTCCGCCCGGATTCTTGAGGCGCCGGGCCTTGCAACGGCTGATCGTCGCGTGGGCGATCCTCTCGGCCGGATGGCTCCTCGTCTCGGTGGCAGTCGCGTATCTGCTGACCCATCGGCTGGAAGCCCGGTCCGACGAGCCCGCGCCGAGCCCCGGCTGGGGGCGGCTGGAGAGCCATCGCATCGCGACCCGCGACGGCGAGGAGATCGGCGCGTGGTTCGTCGAGGGCCGAGACGACGCGCCGAGCGTCCTGGTGCTCCACGGCCACAAGGGGAAGCGGGGAAACAGCCTGGGCCGGGCCGAGATCCTCGCGGCGCAGGGGTACGCGGTGCTGATGGTCACGCTCCGGGCCCACGGCGACTCCACGGGCGATTACGACGACATCGGCTTCGGCGCCCGCCACGACGTGATCGCCGCGGTCGCGTTCCTGGAGGCCCGTCGGCCCGGCCGGCCGGTGATCGTCGACGGCAACTCGATGGGCGCGGCGGCGGCCGCCTTCGCCGCCCGTGAGCTGGCGCACCGCGTCCGGGGCTACATCCTCGAGAGCCCCTACCAGGACCTGAAAGTCGCGGTCTGGAACCGCACCGAGCTCGCGCTCCCCCCCGTGATCAGCCAGGCCGCCTACGTCGGCCTCAGGCTCGTCGCGCCGATCTTCCTGCCCCACCTCGACGAGATCTCACCCCTCCTGGCGATCGCCGGGATCCCCGACGACGTGCCCGTCCTGATCATGGCCGGCGCGGCCGACCGCCGGGCACGCCCCGAGGAGGCCCGCGCCCTCCACGGCCGGGTCGCGACCCATGGCCGGCTGATCTTCATCCCGGACGCCGACCACGGCGACCTTTTCCACTCCGCGCCGGGCCTCTACACCCGCACGATCCTTGAGTTCTGTCGCGAGATCGCCGATCATCGACCCATCCATCCGGCAGCACCCTCGCCGGGCGGGGGCGAGTAGAGGCGGCCGTCATTCCTCCCGACTCGCGGCCCATCGTCCGGGCCTCGATGCGGCCTGATCGCCCATCGCCGATTCCGAGGATCTCGCTTCGGGTTTGACGAAGGTTTCTTGATCCCCGTTGCGGACCCCGGATTCTCTCGACCCGAGGCACGTCCACAGCCATCGGCCCCGGCATGGCCGGGGGATCCGCTCCAAGGCCGGCGACACGCATGCGAACGGGGAGGTTCGATCGATGGGCACCTTGCGATTCTTGACCGGTTTGATCGCGAAATGGGCGTCGACGCGAGCGGTTTACGCCTGGGGGTTTCGAGCCTCCCTGACGAGCGTACCGCTCCTGCCTTACCTCCCATTCGAGTTCCTCAATCAGCATGACCGATTGTTGCGAATCCAGGGCTTCTTCTTCCTGGCGATCCTCCTGTTTCTGTTCATCACCTACCAGAAGTACCTGCTCAAGCTGGTCAAGTACGCCTTCTCGAACCCCACCCAGGGGCTGGTCCTGGCGCTCATGTACCTGATGGTGAGCGGCCTGATCGGCGCCGGCCTGGGCATCCCCGCGCTGATCTGGAACGAGGAGCCGTGGTCTCGATTCTTCTCGGCGATGGGGGCGACCCTCGTCCTGGCCGTCATCGGGATATCCGCCTACTACCTGATCCCGATCGAGGGACCGGATGGCGAGCTGTACCAGGATCGGGTTATGGACGACATCGAGCGTTTCCTGGAATACTGGCACGTCCCGCCGCCGCGGACGATCGGCGGCTGGGCGCGGGCCCTGTTGAGGAACCCGCTCGGTGCCGTCCTGCTGGACTGGACCGACTGGCTGCCGGAAGACGCCTCGAAGGGACGGTTCCTCTTCTACGCGACCTACCCGCTCCGCATCTTCCGGACGCCGGACCCGACGCACGAGAGCGCGCACCGATTGAGCCGCTTCCTCCGGTTCGCGCGGCTCCCGTTCCTCGTGCTCCTCGTCTTGCCGGCCTTGTTGCCGGCCTTCTACAGCCAGCTTCCCCAGTACGCTCCCGTCGTCAAGGACGTCCAGACGGGCGAGTTGCACGACAGGGTGATGCTCAAGGGTGTCGAGGGCGTCCCGCTGCGTGCCTGGTTGAAGCCCGACAAGATCAACGTACTCGAGTCGCCCTGGGCGTTCGGGTATAGCCTCCTCGTCTGGCTCATGGGGATCCTCGTCGCCGTGTGGCTCGTCAAGGCGTTCGTGATGAGCGGGCGGCTCTTGCACACCCCCGGGTTCGAAGGGGTGCTCCGGAAGCTCGGCGAAGGTCATCGATCCATCAAGGGGGCCTTGCGGGATGCACTGAGCCCCTTGCGCGGCCTCCTCGATCGGGCCGCGGCCCTCGCTCGACGGCTCTTCGGTGCCGAACCGAGCGGGCGCACCGAAGGCGAGGCCGATGCCGGCGAGGCCACGGGCCGGCGAACGACCCCAGACCCCGCGACCGCCGAGAGGATCGCCCGACAGATGTGGGAGAAGCAGGTCTCGATCTCCGTGTTCTTCCTCTTCGTGCTTGGATTCTATTTGCTCATGAACATCCCCGCGATTTATGAAGGGAGTAGCCTTTCCTGGTCGGGCGACGAGAACCACCAAGGGATCGCCCCGGGGTTCGCGATCATGCTGTTGCTGGGCCTGCTGTCGTCCGCGTCCGCATTCCTGAGGATCCGGTACGGGTCCGGCCTGCGTCGTTTCGGGGTCATCCTCTTGGTGATTGCCTGGGTCGATTGGGTGAATTCCGGCACGTTCAGCTACCGCTTCGAAAGACTCTCCTACCCGGACCCACCGGCGGTCAAGGCGGCCGACCTGAGTAAAGTCCTGGCGGAGAAGTACAAGACACAATCGACCGAGGACTCGCCGGAGGACCTTCGGAATCCCCCCGCGGTGGGCAAGGCGGAGCCCTCGGTGCTAGTCGACCAGATCGCAAGCCTCGAGGCGTGGAAGGCGGCCTGCGAGGGGGCCTCGGGGACGATCGAGGGCAGGCCCAAGCTGGTGATCGTCTGCGTCAGCGGCGGCGCGACCCGCGCGGCGTACTGGGCCGCGACCGTGGTCGACCGTCTGGCGAGAGACATCCCCAAGGACGAGGCCCCACGGCCCGGCGATATCGGCCCGTTCAACCGGAACGTGCGGCTGATCACCGGGGCGTCCGGCGGCATGGTCGGCATGTCCTACTATGTGCGGTGCCTCTTCGACTGGCTCTGCCGGGACGACGCGATCCGCAAGAAAACCCAGTACATCTCGCCCGAAAGGCGGGATGAATATTTCCGGAATCGCGACCTCCTCAAGGATTTGAGGTGGGACAATACCAATCGGCGACCGGGTCAACCGCCCGCCGACTCATCGCCCGTGCCGGGCGAAGTCGCCTGGATCTCCAAGATCCCGATCTATAGCTTGCGCCCGCTAGCCCGCTACATGGCGCTGAAGTCCATCTGGCGAACCATCGGCTTCCGCCGAGACGGAGAGAACGATCGGGGGATCGAGTTGGAGAACGACTGGCGGGCGCTGAGGATCCCGCTGACCTGTTTCCGGGAGGCCGAGCGGGCCGGCCGGATCCCGTCGCTGGTCTTTACTCCGATGACCGTGGAGGACGGCCGTCGCCTGATCATCAGCAACCTCGACATGTCCTTCCCCCCCGATCCCGGCCCGAAGGAGGATCTCGTCCGCATGCTCCCGCTGAGCCGCGGGAGCAGCCTGATGGACCGCAACAATGGATGCCAGTTGAGCAAATACTCCCTATCGGGCCTCGAGTTCTTCAAGGCGTTCCCCAACGAGCGAGGTCAAAACGACATCCTGATATCGACCGCGGCGCGGATGAACGCATCATTCCCGTTCGTCTCGCCGGCGGTCAACCTCCCTAGCGATCCGCCCCTGCGGGTGGTGGACGCCGGCTATTTCGACAACTACGGGGTCGGCATCGCGACCGCCTGGCTCTTCCGCAACCGAGAGTGGCTCGAGGAGAAGACTTCGGGCGTGCTGATGATCCAGGTCCGCGACGCCTTGAGCACCAGCGACCGCCTGGGGGTACCCGGGCCGCCGGGCTTGCGGGCACAATTGTTCCAGGGCCTGCAATTCTTCTTCAGCCCGCTCGACGCCGTGATGCAGGCCCGCTACACCTCGACGTCGTTCCGCAACGACGAGCAGGTCGCCGCCCTCAGCGACCTGTTCTCCGAGGATATGCACCGGCGCGACTTCTTCACTACGGCGGTCTTCGAACTCGCCGCCAACCTGACCCTGTCGGAATCTGATGACCAGTGGCCCGGCGACGACCTCGAGAGTCAGATCAATCGCGCTGACGCGTCCGGCCTCAACGAGGTGGCAATGAACTGGTATCTGACCCGGGCCGAGCGACAGGCGATCATCCAGGCGATCCCCAACCTTTCGCTAGTGATCGAGCATCGCAAACGGGTCCAGCAGTCGCGGGTGACCACGCCCGCCGCGAAGCCCATCTGGATCCATCCGCTCTACGATCTCGAGAAGAAGTGCTGTCGACTCGAAAGGATCAAGGACTTGACGCGAGCCCTCGGCGGACTCTCAGATCCCCGGCAGGCCGCCGTCGTCCTGAAGGAGTTGGCCCGCGCCCGCAACTTCGAGGTCATCGAAGCCATCAAGGAGTGGTGGAACGCCGATCACACGAAAGGGGAGTGCGCGGGCCCCGTGGTCGAGAAATGCATCCACATGGAACCCGCCC
>JBKQHM010000207.1:0-2695 GCA_052148775.1 Isosphaeraceae bacterium
ATCCCGACCGTCTGCATGAAGACCACGTCGACCAGCAAGGCGCGGAGCGTCTCGGGGTCTTCCATCACCGAGCCGCCCAGCTTGATGACGAAGTATCGGCCATGAAACTGGCGGATGAAACCCAGCGCCTCGATCAACACATCCGCCTTGCGGATCGCTTCGTCATGCACGGCGTCTTCCCCTCCATTCCCCGCCCGCCGAGGGTGGGAGTAAATTGTCTATCATTCCGATCCCCGGACGACTTGTAAAGATCCGTCCCGGTATCGGATCCCCCGAGATCCCGTCGCGGATCGGTCGAGATCAAGGGCGGCCGAGGATGGCGTATAACAGGAAGGCGACGACGACCAGACAAACCCAGATCATGAATTGAGTTCGCAAGCGTGGAATCGGGATCCCCGGTGCGATTCGACCGTGGTAGCGAGCCACCACCGATGGACAAACATGCCGGCCGCCCCGCAGCGCCCAGCCGGTTGCGCCGCAGTCCAGACAATGAAATTGGCCCATGGGCAGTGGGACGATCGCCAGGAAAATCCCCAGGAAGAAAAGACCCAAGTGGTGTCCGATCAGGGCGTGACGAATCACCATGTACGCGACCAGCCAGACGAGAAACGCGAGTGCCGGGTTGGCGACGAGCCGTTGCGACTCGGCGACGTACTCGGCCTCGACGGCCGGCATCGGGTGCGGGGTATCGAGATCAGGGTCGTAGATCGTTTCGCGCGTCCTACCTGACACGACTTCAACCTCTCCCGGCCGGAATCGACCGAATCCCAGGATGCCCGACGACCAACACCTCCAATACTTTATTCTACGTTCCTCGGGGTTGTGTGGGGCAGGGGGTGTGCAATCTCGCTTGACAGCGTTGCGCAGGTCGCACGATAATCAAGCGGACATTGGCTTTACGGCAAGCCCATCCGGCAGTCTCTCTCCACTTTTTCAAGTGACCTGCCCTCGAAAGATCCGATAGGTTGAACGATTCCTTTCCCCCTGGTGATACCTTTGGCGAAGCCGAACATGGGAAACAACAACATCCGCGGGACGCTCGAAGAGATCTTGTCGAGGCGGATCATGCTGCTCGACGGCTCGATGGGGGCGCTGATTTACTCCTACGAACTCAATGAAGAGGATTATCGGGGCCAGAGGTTCGCGCGGCACCCCATCAACTTGAAAAACTGTACCGAAGCCCTGGTTCTGACCCAGCCCAAGATCATCGAGGACATCCACCGCGCTTATCTCGATGCGGGCGCCGACATCATCGAGACCGACACGTTCAACGGGACCGCCATCTCGATGAGCGAGTTCGGCCTCCAGGAGCACGTCTTCGAGATCAACAAGACCGCCGTCGAAATCGCGAAGCGGCTGGCCGAGGAGTACACGCGGAAGGACCCCGACAAGCCCCGGTTCGTCGCGGGCAGCATCGGCCCGACCAACAAGCAGCTCTCGATGGGGATCCACGTCGAGGATCCGGGTCGCCGCGACGCGACCTTCGACCAGATGGTCGCCGCATACAAGGATCAGGTTCGCGCCTTGATGGCCGGCGGGGTCGACATTCTCCTACCGGAAACCTCGTTCGATACCCTGGTCCTGAAGTCGTGCTTGTTCGCCATCGAAGAGGTCTTCGACGAGACCGGGACCCGGCTCCCGATCATGATCTCGGGCACGATCTTCGACAACGGCCGCACGCTCTCCGGCCAGCCGATCGACGCGTTCTATGAATCGGTATCCCATATCGACGCCATGAGCGTCGGCATCAATTGCGCGGTCGGCGTCGAACTGATGCGCGGCTCCATCGAGACGCTTTCCGCGATCTGCCGGACGCGCGTCAGTTGCTACCCGAACGCCGGGATGCCGGACGGGTTCGGCGGGTTCCACGGCGACCGCGACAAGACTGCGGCCATCCTGGGCGAGTTTGCGCGCAACGGTTGGCTTAATATCATCGGCGGCTGCTGCGGGACCCAACCCGACTGGATCGCGGCCATCGCCGAGGCCGTCGAGGGCGTGCCGCCGCGTAGCGTCCCCGAGCCGACCCATTGGTCGACCTACAGCGGCATGGAGTCGCTGGTCATCCGACCGGAGACCAACTTCATCATGGTCGGGGAGCGGACCAACATTACGGGCTCGAAACGGTTCGCACGGCTCATCAGAAGCGGCGACTTCGAGTCCGCGCTGGCCGTCGCTCGCGACCAGGTCGAAGGCGGCGCCAACATCATCGACGTCAACATGGACGAGGGCCTGATCGACGGCGAGCAGGCGATGACCCGGTTCCTCAACCTGGTCTCGGCCGACCCGTCGATCGCCAAGGTTCCGATCATGGTCGACAGCTCGAAGTGGGAGGTCATCGAGGCCGGGCTCAAGTGCGTCCAGGGGAAGTCGATCGTCAACTCGATCAGCCTGAAAGGGGGCGAGGACGAGTTCCTCCGCCAGGCCCGTCTGGTCCATCGCTACGGCGCCGCGGTGGTCGTGATGGCCTTCGATGAGCAGGGCCAGGCCGTGACCCGCGAGCACAAGGTCGCCATTTGCCAGCGCGCCTACAAGCTCCTGACCGAGCGGGTGGGCTTCCGGCCCGAGGACATCATCTTCGACGTCAACATCCTGACTGTCGGCACAGGCATCGAGGAACACAACAACTACGCGGTCGAGTTCATCGAGGCGGTGCGCGACCTGAAGAGGTTGCTGCCTTATTGCAAGACATCCGGAG
>JBKQHM010000208.1:0-8334 GCA_052148775.1 Isosphaeraceae bacterium
CCTTGTGACCATTGGTAAACTCCACGGCTTCAATCTTGCCCTCGCCGAGGAACGCCCGGGTACTTGTGCCCAGGTGGACCATGACACCCAGGCCCTCGATCCAGTCGCGCAGCATCCGCGCGCCCGCCTCGTCCAACTGCCGAGGCATGAGCCGCGGCGCGAGCTCGATCACGTGGGTCTCGAGGTTGAGGTCGCAGACCGCCTTGGCGGCCTCCAGTCCCAGCAGCCCACCACCGATCACCGCCGCCCGGGTCGCCGTCCCGGCGTAGGCGAGGATTCGCTCGAGGTCTTCGATCGTGCGGTAGACGAACACTCCCTTCTTCTCCACGCCCGGGACGCACGGAACGAACGGAGCCGAGCCGGTCGACAGGACGACCGCGTCGTACTCGACCTCCCGCCCCCGTTGCGAGGTGACGACGCGGCGCTGGCGGTCGACAGCGACGGCCCGGTCACCGACATGTAAGGTGATGCCGTTTTCGGCATACCACTCCTTTCGAGCAATCTGGAGTTGGCCGGCATCGCGGGTCTCGAAGAACTTCGTCAGGTTCACCCGGTCGTAGGCGGGGCGAGGCTCTTCGCAGAACGTAACGACTTCGAAGTCTTGATCGAGGTCGTATTCCGTCAGCCGCTCGCAGAACCGATGGCCCACCATCCCATTGCCGATCACGACGACGGTCTTGCGTTCACGATTCCGCGCGATCATTCGAGTCTGCTCCCGATCTTTGTTGTGGAAACATCGTCCGGCCTCGGATCGCCGTCATGGGATGCCCGGACGCGAGCCGCACACGCCTTGTAGGCCGGCTGCCGCGACTCCGGGTCAAAGATGGCGTCACTCAGGCGATTGGTCGAACCGTCGTGCATGGGCAAGAAGAGATTCCCGCGCGGCACGGTCGGTGTGATGAATGCGCGAACGCGAGCCTGGCCTCGTCGTGATTCGACGACCACCCACCGGCCGGGACGCAGGCCCAGCCCCGTCGCATCGTCGGGGTGGATCTCGACGTGGGGGTCCTTGGGACCCAGCTTTCTCAAGACCTCGGACTTGGCCGTACGAGTCTGCGTGTGCCACTGGGCGGCGCTGCCGCGACCGGTCAGGAGCTGGAACGGGTACGCGCCGCCAGGCGGCTCGGGGGTCGGGCGCGGCTCTTCGAAGACAAACCGGGCGCGGCCGTCCGCGTGGTAGAAACGGCCGTCGGCGAATAGCCGGCGTTGCGGGGCGGGATCGACGCCACCGGCCGGGTGGGGCCATTGCAAGCCGCGGGCCTCGTCCAGCATGTGATAGTCGGCGATCCCGGTGATGTCGCATGGCATGCCGGCCGAGAGCTTCTTGAGGATCTGGAAGACCGCCTCGGGCGACTCCCACTCGGCGAACATCGCGCCGCAACCGTAGTAGTGCGCGATGAGCTTGAAGATGTGAAAATCGGCCAGGGCCTGGCCCGGCGCCCGTCGGACTTTCTTGATCAGCCCGATCCGTCGCTCGGAGTTGATGAAAGTGCCCTCCTTCTCTCCCCAGCCCGCAGCCGGTAAGAGCAGCTTGGCGAGCTGGGCCGTCTCGGTCGAGTGATACATGTCCTGGACCACCAGGAAATCGAGCCGGCCGAGGATGTCGCGAAACCGGCCCTGATTGATCCAGGAGTGGGCCGGGTTGGTGCCGATCACCCACAGCGCGCGGATCTTGCCGGCCTCGATCCCCTCGAGGATCTGGTCGTAGGCCCAGCTCGATCGGCTCGGAATCTGCTCTTCGGGGATCTCGAGCACGCGCGCGACCTCGGCCCGGTGGTCCGGGTTGGCGAAGTCGTGTCCGCCGAGCAGGTTGGTGGTGTTCGAGAACAGCCGCGAGCCCATCGCGTTGCACTGGCCGGTAATCGAATTGGCCCCGGTGCCGGGCCGGCCGATATTGCCGGTCATGAGTGCCAGGTTGATGATCGCCTGCGCGGTCTTCACCGCCTGGTGGCCCTGGTTGACGCCCATCGTCCACCAGAAGGAGACCCGGGACCGCTCGTGGATCCGCGCGGCTGTGTCGCGAATCGAGCCGGCGCTCAGTCCCGTCACGCCGGCCACGCTCTCCACGTCGTACTGCTGGACGAATGCGGCGAACTCGTCGAACCCACGCGTATGTGCCTCCACGAAGGGCCGGTCGACCCACCCGTTCCGGATCAGCAGATTCGCCAGTCCATAGAGGAGCACCAGGTCGGTCTTGGCCCGGACAGGCAGGTGGATCGAGGCGGCCATCGCCGTCTCCGTGCGTCGGGGATCGACGACGATGATCTCGGGCGCGTTCCTGTTGCGCATTACCCGCTCCCAGAGGATCGGGTGGGCGATGCAGACGTTGGATCCGACCAGGACGATGCAGTCCGACTCCTCGAGGTCCTGATAGGTATAGGGCGGGGCATCGAAACCGAACGCTTGTTTGTACGCCACGACGGCCGTCGCCATGCACTGGCGCGTATTGCCATCCCCGTGCACGATGCCCATGCCGAACTTGGCGAGGGCCCCCAGGAGTGCCATCTCCTCGGTCGCGATCTGTCCCGTGCTGAGGAAGGCGACGGAGTCGGCGCCGTGGGCCGCCTGGATGGAACGGAACCGGGCCGTCATCTCGGTCAGAGCGGTATGCCACTCCACCGGGCGCCGACGGCCGTCGGCGCCCCGGAGCAACGGCATGGTCGCGCGGTCGTCGGCCTCGAGGACGGTCAGCGCTTCCCACCCCTTCGAACAGGCCGTGCCGAGGTTGACTGGGTATTCGGTCGTCGGCGTGAGGTTCACGGCCTGACCGTCGCGGAGATGCATCGTCAGGCCGCAACCGGTCGAACAGAAGCCGCAGACCATCCCCGTGGTCGCCTGGGGCGTCTTCGCGGCGGGTACCTGGCCCAGACCGAACCTACCCGGGACGCGGAGCAACTCGCGCGTCAATCGACCGTCCCGGGCGCGAACGAGAGACAGGGTGCGGTCGAACAGGGAAGAGCTGCCATCGGCGGTCTTCACGGCATCGCCCCTCCCGGCATCTTCGGCTTCACCACCGCGGTGAAGAAGAGGTACCGCTCGATCAACTCGCCAGAGATCGAGAAAACCAATGCAAGGGCCGCGGCCACCGCCGTCGCACCCGGACTTGCCCATGTTGCCCCCAACACGGCCGCCGCCGGCAGGACGACGCCTCCCACGACCCCAAAGAGGCGCCGTAGCCGTGCCGGCCGCTGGAGAGGTCCACCGAGGAGCAAGCCTGTCTTCCGCAAGGCGGCCAGTTCCGAACCGGCAAACCCTCGGGCGAGCCTCGCTTCAATCCAGAGTTTGGCCGACATGGCGGCCATCAGGCTCAGTGCGATCAGCGTCAACGGCCGCTGGAATTCCGCTCCTCGTAGCATGGCCGGATCAAGCATCGAGGCGATGCCGAGGGCCGCCAGCGCGACGGCCAGGCCGAGCACGATGGCAGTGCCCGCGAACTTGACCCCACCGAAAGATGCATGCCAGAACGGCCGACGCACCACGTGGTAGACCAGTACCGAGCAAGCCAGCCCCGCCGAGCCGCACAAGACGACAAGCCCGAGCAAGCCCGCCCTCATGCCCCACGCCGATGCGAACCAGGCCGGGGAAAGCACGGCCAGTGCCGCGTAGGCCGTGGCGAGCTTGGCGAAGAGTCCGAACGCCAGCACCTCACGGCTGAGCCAGGAATGCCTGATTCCGATGAGTGCACGATAGGCGTAAAGCGGGCGTCCCAGATGAAGGACACTGGCTCCCAGCCCGGCCCACCCGAAGCCGAGAGAAAGGATCATCTGCAGTTCGGCTCCCAGGCCGCCGGTCGCTCCCGCCGCGAGGGCGAGGAGTTCGACAACGAAGCCGCCCACCGACAACTGAGTCAGCACCAGCATGGCGATCAACGGCCAGTGGGCGTGCTCGGGCTCGAGATGGTGATCATCGGCCGGCTGCATATCCCCCGGCCCCATCAAGTGACTCGTCCGGAAATGGGTGCTCGGCAGCGTGTAGGTGGGGTCGAGCGTGGCCGGCAGGAAGGCCCCCGTCTCGGCCCGGGCGATGACGTCCGCATCGTCCACGACCCGGATGCGGATCGCCTCGTGTGGGCACGCCTGGACACAGGCCGGTGCCTCACCGACCGCCAGCCGGGCATGGCACATGTCGCATTTGCGAACGATCCCCTTCGACGCGTTATACTTGGGGGCGTCGTAGGGACAGGCCAGCGTGCAATACTGGCAACCGATGCACTGATCGTCGAGATGCCGGACGATCCCGGTGTGCGGGTCTTTCTCGTAGGCGTCGACCGGGCAGGCGTTCATGCAGGCCGGGTCGAGGCAGTGGTGGCATGCCGACGTCACATGCTGGAGGACGGGCAGTTCCGGCATTCCGCCCACGACAAGGCCGACATCTCGCCACCACTCCCCTTCGTCCAGACCGTTGAGGTTATGGCACGCCGCCACACAGGCTTTGCAGCCCGAACATCGGTCGAGGTCCACCTCGAACGCGAGTTGTTGGCCCGGACCCGGTGGATGGGCCGGCATCAGGGCCGAATAGTACCGGCCCTGCAACGGCTCCTCGACGTCTTCGTGGAACTGCACGAACCGCTCGACGGCACTCAGATCGCCCTGCTCGCTCAGGAAAGATCGGATGAGACCGGCGTCAGGCGATAAGGTCCAGTACGCCCCTCCCGGCTCCAGCGAAAGCACCGAACCCGCCGATCCGGCGTAACTCATGACAAAACCACTCCTGACCGCGTCCGCGATCCGGACGAGGTGCTGCGGCTCAGGTCAAGGGGAAGGGTGGAACGAAGATCGGCAACGGCGGGGAAAGATGCCGGGTCGCCTCAAACTTCATCGAGGCGAAAGCAGCCGTCGTGCCAGGTCTTGGCAGGAAGCTTCAAGACCGCAAAATCCCTACGGCATGACGAAGCTCGGTTTCGGTTCTTTGTCGCGAAACTGCGCAAAACCGAAGAGTAAACCCGTCTGTGCGAAACGAGCCACCGCCGAACAAACGCGCACGATTGCCGCAGAATATCGCAGGAAAACTCGACAAATCACGCGAGAAGCAGGGCAAGACAGGAAACCTGGAGACGCTATAAGGACCCGTATCAACGCAGTTCTCGCAACTGGTCCCGCGCCACGTCTTGAACGATCGTCAGGCGCAGGAGTTCCGCCAGGGTGCGGACACCGAGTTTGCGCATCAAGCTGGAACGCCTCAACTCGACGGCACGAGGCGTGATCTCCAGCATGGTGGCGATTTCCTTGTTCGGCCGACCTTCCTTGATCAACTCCATCACCTCTCGCTCCTTGTCGGTCAGACGCCGGAATTTCGCCTGGACCATCTCTCGGGCGGCCAGGCGGTTCCAGCGATTGACGTCGTCCTTGATGGCGCGCTGGACCTTGTCAAGGAGGGTCTGCCGGTTGAACGGCTTCTCGACAAACTCGACCGCGCCGCATTTCATCGCGCGCACTGCCATGGCGACGTCGGCATAGGCCGTGATGAAGATCACCGGCATACCCTCACCGCGGGCGACCAGCTCTTCGAATAGGTCGAGCCCGCTGGTGCCCGGCATCCTTACGTCAAGGATCACGCATCCCGGTCCACGGGGAGCGAAATCGCGCAGAAAAGCGGCGGCCGAAGGGAACGACTCCGCGTGGAGCCCCACCGTCTTGATCAGCCAGCACAGCGAGTCCCGCATGTCGGGGTCGTCATCAACGATGTAGACTGTTGCTTCGGTCATCGTCTCCACCGTCAGACGGAAGCGTGAACCGGAACGTTGTCCTGACTCCGGGCACGGATTCGACAGCGATCCGTCCTTCATGGGCCTCGATAATCGTGCGACTGATCGCCAGTCCCATGCCCATTCCCCCGGCACGCGTGCTGAAATAGGCTTCAAAGATCCTCGGTAGACGCTCCGGATCGATCCCCTCGCCGTTGTCGATGACACGGAACTCGACAACACCGGAAGGCGCCCGTCTTGTCTGAATAAGTACCGTCGGCTTGGATGGTTGCGCCGAAGCAATGGCGTCGAACGCATTGCTGACCAGATTGACGAGCACCTGCTGGATCTGCACCGGGTCGCCTGTGAGCCTGGGCAAATCAGGTGCCAAGTCGAGATTGAGTGATACACGCCGTTGGACGACTTCGTCTCGGAACATGGCCTCGACGTCATCGACGATCCGGTTAGGCTCGAAAAGTTCGTGCCGTGTTTCGTGCCGGGTGACGAATTTACGTATGCGCTCGATGATCTTGCCGGCTCGCATGGTTGCGGCCAGGAGCTTCTGCAAGGCGTCCCTGACGTCTTGAATAGCCGGTTGCCGGGACGCGAGTTCGACCAGGCATCCCTCGGCGTAGTTGGCGATGGCCCCCAGCGGCTGATTGAGTTCGTGGGCCAGCCCACTGGCCATCTCGCCGATCGTCGTGGTTCGTGCGACGTGACTGAACTGTTCAACCAGTGCCCGGTGCCGGTCGGTGGCGACTTCCAGTTCGCGCGTTCGCTGCCGCACCCGGTCCTCGAGCTCGTCGCGGGCACGGCGAAGCTCCGCGACCTGCTCGCGAATGAGTCCCAACGCCGGCCTCACGATGAGTCGGCCGATGGCTGTCAGGACGATCAGGATCAGCCCCGTAACGACCCAGCCGGTCCAGAACATCAGGCCCAGACGTTCCCGCGCCTCGCGTTCGAAGAGCCCCACCGTACTGTCCATCCTCTCGAGATACTGCGCCTCCGCGCCCAGGATGATCGCGAGGTCATCCTGGGCGGCAACCTCACCTTGCTGCCCGCCGGTGTCATGCTGGATCAATCGCTCCGCGGCGGCTCGCATCCGCAGGAAGTAGGGCTCCAGGCCGTCGAGAGCGGCGTTCACGGCCCGGCTGTTTTGGCCAGGTAGCGACAGCGCGACATCCCCGTGGCGCAGCCCTTTATGGGAAGCGGACCATAACCGCAACACCTGATCCAGTTCTTGAAGATGACGCAATCGGGCCTCACCTTCTTCTCGCTCGAGGGCCAGCGCGGCCTTGGCCAACCTCTGGCTGAGCATGCGCAGCCGGCCGGCGATGTTAATGACCGGGACGTCCGTATTCAACCGCAGCAGCGACGGTTGCACGAGGAGCTGATTCAACAGAACGAAGAACGCGACGAGGGCGAGCGCCGCCCTGTAGCGCCTCTCGAGTGAATCCGCGAGGGAATGGTTCATGGTGGATTCGACAGCGTTGCCATTCAAATCGATCCGGTTTCCGCCGAGCGAAGAGGGCCTCCAACCCGGGCAAGTCGTCTATCTCCACGAGCTTACTGACGCCGCTGCCCCGACGCTACCAAGAAGCACGAGAGACCGTGGAGTCGCCGGGATGGATGGTGCGTCTGGGCTCTGAGAAGGGTTCATGTGAACCGACCAAAAGCTCGCTCGTACTTCGACCCGATCATTTCTAACCCAACGCACGATCGATTCTGAAGCGAAGTCGCGGTCGTTGCACGCAATAACAGCGACGATGCCATCATTACGGGCAGGACTCGCTGATGAGCACGGAGGGTCTCGTAGACTCGGGAAGGATCGCACGCACTTTCTAAGTCGAGCTATGAACGGAAATTACAATGAACTCATGAGACCGGGGCAGCCTCCGGCATCCCAGTCGCAATAGCCCCGTCGTTCGACGCCTCGGTCTGGATGAGGCATTCGCCAACGATTGCCGTTGATGAGCGACCCCCGAGAATCTGCTGCCAACGAGCTCGAGCCGTCGCGAGGAGTCCGATCGGACGGGTTGTGTGAACGGTTCGTACTGCGAGGTTGGTTGCCGTCTCGGCCGAGCCGAGTAGGCCGGTGCGCCTTCGGGGCGTGAGTGACCCGCCAGACAGACGGTCGGGCGAGTACACCTGCGAATCGAGGCGTCCTCGCGACGGCCTCCCGGCTCGATCGCCACCACGCGGGCCCAGACCGTCGTCGAAAAGCCGGACTCATCGAATCGATCGACGCTCACGATGACCTTGGCCTCCGACGCCCTCGTTGATGGCGCCTCGTCGTTCGTGATCCGAGGCGACTTGCCGGACTGATTCTGCGAATCTCTCCAACGGGCAGCAAGCCCGCGGCTTCCTCGCGCCTCTCCCGGAGTCCTCGTTGATGAACGTGGCAGAATTCCGACGTGCCGGCCACTGGCCGACTCTTCTCTGTTCCTTCGTCTATTTCGACCTGAGCTGCATGGCCTGGATGCTGATCGGAGCACTGGGCACGATCCTGGCCTCGGAATTCGGGCTATCGCCGGCGCAGAAAGGGCTGATGGTTGCGGTCCCCGTCCTGGGCGCGTCAGTCCTGCGGATCGGAGTCGGCCTGATGACCGACCGGATCGGCGCGCGGCGCACGGCCCTGATCGGCATGGCGA
>JBKQHM010000209.1:0-12180 GCA_052148775.1 Isosphaeraceae bacterium
TGAACTACACCCACGATTACAGCGTCCGGATCGCGATTTCGTGGCCTCCGGAGGCATCTGCGGCTCATAAGGGATGGGTGCTGTCCACAAGTGGACAAACGCTTGCCCGGACTTATTGAGAAGTTACGATTTCGCCACGGAATCCCTGGGGGCTTCGCCCTTCGGGCTCGACCCCAGCCACCCCGGGTTTGGCGATCCGAACTCCGGGGTGGCTGGGTTTCTTGACGCCAGGGCTGGCCACGGACTCGGGTTTGTTTATACTGACTTTATGGACACGAGTTGCGTCCTCGGCGTTCGCCTCGGGCTGGATGCGCTTCCGCGGCACCCGGCGCCGCAAGTCCGTCGTTCGCGCCTTCGTCCTGTCCGATCACGCCGACTGGCCCGGCCTGCTTGGTGCCCGTTCCCGCAGCCGGGAGGTCCAGGCCGAGGGCCTGATGCTCAAGAAGCTCGGGTCGGCCTACGAGGTCCGCCGCCAGCGCGGCGACCGGTGGAAATGGAAGGTCAACCCCTACATCATCGACGCCATCCTCACCGCCGCGCAGCCGGGCAACGGCAAGCGGGCGAGCCTCTATACGGACTACACGTTCTCCGTCTGGGATCGGGGCCAGCTCGTGCTGATCGCCAAGGCGTACTCGGGGCTGACCGACGCGGAGATCCGACGCGTCGACGCCTGGGTCCGCCGGCACATCGTCGAGCGGTTCGGGCCGGTGCGCACCGTGCGGCCCGAGCTGGCCTTCGAGGGCATCCAGCGCTTCAAGCGGCACAAGTCGGGCGTTGCCGTCCAATTCCCCCGCATCCTCCGATGGAGCGAGGATAAGCCGGCCGCCGAGGCCGACTCGCTCGACTCCATCAAGGGCATGCTCCCCCCCGAGGACCACACGGCCCCGGATGAACGCGAGGGGCCCGAAAGGGGAGCCCTTCCGCTTGAGGGCTGACGCCCGATCGGTCCCGTTGACACCCTGGAACACAATCTGAAAGAATTAGGATTCGATGCGCGTCGAGACGGTGCCCGTGCCGATCTGGCGAAGCTCGTGTTCGTGGCCTTCCGGTGATCGCTCATGGTGTTCACGCCGGAATGGCGATTGTGGCGGCTCGTCCGGGTCGGCGCATTGGGTACGTCCGCCGTTTTCACGGGGATGATTCTCCCGGAGTTGCCGGGGCTGATCTGGGGTTTCCTGCCCCTTGGCCTCCGCCCGTGGCGGGTGGAATTGACGGGCTGCGTCCTCGTCTTGGTCGATGCGATCGCCCGGGGCTGGCCGGTTCCGACGGCGGCCGGACGTTCGCCGGCCGCGTCGTGGCCCGGGTCCATGCGCTCGACGGCGATGATTGGTATCGACTCTTGCTGATTGCTTTGGTGATTGCGTGTGGCGGCTTCCTGGCGGCGGGACCTGTGAAGGGCTTGACCCAAATGGCGCGGACCTGGCTGCTGGCCTGGCTCGCGGCACTGGTTACCGGCCGATCCATCCCATCCCGCACATGTACCTCATTCACCCGCTCTTCCTGGTCGGCTTGATTACCTGGGCGTTACCCATCTCCTGCTGGCTTTCCTGGCACGGGCCGGCGATGTCGGTGCGGGTCCTGACGATCGCATTGCTCGCCTACGAGGTTGAACCCCAGTCGCCAGCGATGTGCCACCTGTGCCAGGGCGCACGCGCCGTGCGGACCCTGCTCGTCGGCGAGATGCCGGCCACCACGCCCATGGGGTGCCGACAGGCTTTCACGGGCCCAGGTCGTACGGAGCGATGGGTGACCTATTGCTCGGTCCTGGACTATCTCCGCAAGTCGACCCGTCCGCAGACATTCGTCGCAAACGTCCTGAACCCTTATCCGATGGAGTCGCTGAATCGTCCGTTGGGCCGACTCTCGCCCTTCCTGGCCGAATCCGGTATCTGCTGGTTGCAATGGGTCAAGATCGACCTCGACCCCGAATTCGCCCGGCAGCTCGAGGCGACGGCCGACTCGGTCGTGGTCTGGGACCCGCGCCAGAAAGACGTCGAGCCGACGATGAAGCTCGAACGGGTCGTTTCGGTCATCCGTCGATGTTACGAGCCGGAGGCGCGATTCGACCACGTCGAGGTCTGGCGGAGGAAGTCGGCTCGGTGACGGAGCCGACCGTGCTCGTCCATCGCCGGTCGAGGGTGTGCCGGGGGTCACCGATCATCGGGGATCCGGTCCGATCCTCAAGTCAACTTCGGGGGACGAAGAAGCTCAGGTGCAGGGCCGAATGGATCAGGTGAATCCGGTTCCATTCCTCCCTGGTGAGGCCACCCAGCACCGGGTGTGTCGCGCGTTTGGGCTCTCGTTCCAGGCGGGTGATCGCGTCCCGCAGTGCGGCGAGGCCCTCCTCGGTGGAGGTCGGTCCGGGGACGAGCACGTCGGCCGCCTCGCTGGGGAGTTGGAACCCGGACGGCATGGGACGGCTCAGGATTTTCTTCTTCATCAAACGCGCCACCATGCGGATGAACCAGGGGGCCTTGAAAGGGGTCCCGTCGATCGAACCGTTCATGACTGTGGCCAGATGCAGGAAGGCCTGGCCGGGCGACCAGTTGCCGAGGGCCTTGACGTCGCCCGCGCCGATCCGTTCGGCATCGGCCAGGACGTCCTGGAGCGAGGCGAACGAGAGCGTGCGACGGTCCTGGACTTTGCTCGTATCGATCGCCATGAATTCCTCTTCCAAGGAATTGTCGCGAGACCCATCGATCCCGCTTCGGGTCGATGAGTCGACCGAGGGGTCAGCCCGGAGCGGGGCGTTCGTCCACATAATCGATGCTAAAGCGCTTGTCGGTAATGAAGAGCACGGTGACATCCGCGTCGGGAGTGGCACCATGCTCCATGACCTCGCCCTCCGGGAACCAGACGAAGGTCCCCGGGCCGAACGTCCCTTTGTGGGTCGCGAGATGACCTTCGAGGACGAACAGGCCGTGGCCGCACGGGTGCGTATGATGGGGATTCACCAGGCCCGCGGGATAGCGAACCATCCGGATCTCCGCCCCGGTCTCCGGGTCGGTACGCAAGTCCTTGCGGAGGATCACCTTTCCCATCTTCTCGTTGTAGCGTTCTTCCCAGGGTTGTTCGGTGGTGTCGATCGCGAAGAATTCGTCGGGCATGGGTTCTCCAGGTGATCCGGCTCGGCCGTGATGGTTGAGCGGGCGGGGACGGTTCGAGCCTCGATTTTCCGACACTGTAGCAAGAGGACCGGGTACGATCGGGACCCGAGAGCGCGGCGGGCACGAGATCCTCGCTCCCACGCTCCCGCGTGGGAGCGAGTTCAACAAAGAGAGGTGGCGGGAGCCGCATTCGACGCATGGCTCCCGCCACCTTGTTCCCGACTTTCCCGGACTCGGGTTGATCCGGTCAAGCTTACTTGGCGGGCGAGGCGAGCGGGCGGACCGACACTTCTTTGAAGTAGACGACCGAATTCTCATCGTGGTTTTGCAGGCCGATGTAGCCCGATTCGGGCCGAGGCCCGCGCGCGGGATCACCTTCGCCGGTCTTCTCGGGGCTATCGGCCTTGAGTTCGCTCGAGTCGAACTCGGTGACT
The DNA here is from genome assembly GCA_052148775.1 of Isosphaeraceae bacterium. Lineage (GTDB taxonomy): Bacteria > Planctomycetota > Planctomycetia > Isosphaerales > Isosphaeraceae > CAVZRC01. The sequence continues at coordinate 3,542 of JBKQHM010000209.1, forward strand.
TGCACGCCGTTGATCGCCGTGACGATGCGGTTGCCTTTCAGGGTGACTTCCAGGGTGTTCCAGTCGCCCGGCTTCGCCGGCTTGGCGGCCGATTTCGAGAAGGTGTAGACGGAGCCGGTGCCACGGCCCGAGGGGCCCTGGTCGGCGATCTGCACTTCGAACCCGTGATGGACGGCGTACCAGGGATCCTTGGGCCGATCGGCGATTCGGACGTAGAGGCCGGAGTTATCGCGCGGACCCGCGGTCTTGTAGACGACCCGGATGACGCAATTGCCGAGCTTCTCTCGAGAATACCAGAGCAGGCCCATGCCACCCTCGGTGCGGAGGTGGCCGTCCTCGACCACGAATTTGCCCGGACCGACGTGGTCCCAGCCGTCGAGGGTCCGGCCGTCGAAGAGGGGCCGCCATTCCGAGGAGGACCCGGAATCGCTCGGCCCGACGCCCCGAGATGTGGCGACTGATGCAAGCATGATCACAAATGCCGCGGATGCGGCTTGACGGAGGTTGGTCATGATCGGTTCCTGGTGTTTGGTGACGATGGAAACCCGGTGCCGAAGCTAACGCGCCCGAATGGACCGGTCAACCCGGTCGAAGAGCGCCTCGCGCCAGGGCGAGACCTTGCACGGGGCAACCAGTTGTCCCAAGATGGGATGCCGCGATGACCGTCCGTCTCCCACGCGTACTTCCACGATCGACGGGGCCGACCCCAATGACCCTCCGACGCGCCTGTCTGGCCGCCGTCCTCTCGCTCTTGACGATCTTGCCGGATGGACCGGCGTCCGCCGCGCCCTTGCCGAATGTCGTGCTCATCTATGTCGACGACCTGGGCTACGGCGACGTCGGTTGTTACGGCGCGACGCGAATCCGCACGCCGAACATCGACCGGCTGGCGCGGGAGGGGCTACGGTTCACCGACGCGCACGCACCGTCCTCGACGTGCACGCCATCCCGATACGCCCTGCTCACGGGGGAATATGCGTGGCGGCGGAAGGGCACGGGCGTCCTCCCCGGCGATGCGGCTCTGATCATCGAGCCGGGGCGCGAGACGCTGCCCGCGATGCTGAAGCGGACCGGGTACGCCACGGGCGTCGTCGGCAAGTGGCACCTGGGGCTCGGTGCCGGCTCGGTCGACTGGAACGGGGCGATCCGGCCGGGTCCCCGGGAAATCGGCTTCGACGACGACTTCATCATGGCGGCGACCGGCGACCGCGTGCCCTGCGTGTTCATCAGGGACCATCGCGTGGTCGGCCTGGACCCGCGCGACTCGATCGCGGTCCGTTACGGCAAGCCGATCGGCGACGAGCCGACCGGCATGGCGAGCCCCGGCCTGCTCAAGGTGAAGCCGAGCCACGGCCACGACCAGACGATCGTCAAGGGCATCAGCCGGATCGGCTACATGTCGGGCGGGAAGTCCGCGCGCTGGGTCGACGAGGACATGGCCGACGCGTTCACCCGCGAGGCCGTCGCGTTCATCGACCGGCACGCCGCCGCGCCGTTCTTCCTGTATTTCGCCACTCATGACATCCACGTGCCGCGCGTCCCGCATCGTCGGTTCGCAGGGACCAGCACGTGCGGCGTGCGCGGCGACGTCGTGCAGGAACTGGACTGGTGCGTCGGACAGGTCCTCGACGCGCTCGACCGGCACAAGCTGTCGAGCCGAACGCTCGTCCTGTTCACCAGCGATAACGGGCCGGTGGTGGACGACGGCTATGCCGACGGGGCGGTGCGCGACCTCGACGGCCACCGACCGGCCGGTCCGCTCCGCGGGGGCAAGTACAGCCTGTTCGAGGGGGGCACGCGGGTCCCGTTCCTGGTCCGATGGCCCGGGCGGGTCCGGCCCGGGGTTTCCGACGCACTGGTGAACCAGGTCGACTTGCTGGCCAGCCTCGCGTCACTGACCGGCCGGAAGCTTCCCGAGGGGGCCGCGCCCGACAGCTTCGACGTCCTCCCGGCGCTGCTCGGCGACGCACGCAACGGCCGCGACCACTCCGTCCACCACTCCGGCCGGCTCGCGCTGCGGGAGGGGCCGTGGAAGTACATCCCGGCCGGTCCCGGCCCGGCCGTCCAGACCCATACGGCCACCGAGACGGGCAATGCGCCGGTCGACCAGCTTTATGACCTCGCCCACGACCTCGGCGAGACGAGGAACCTGGCCGCAGATCACCCGGATCGCGTCAAGGCGATGGCCGCCCGGCTCCGGTCCATCCGCGAGGCGGTCGGCAACCGGCCTTGAGGCAGGGTACGATGGCGTTCAGGACTTCAGGCACTTACGATTTCGGGTGAATGGTTTCGGCCCCCGCCGCCGAAGATCTCCTGACGGGCCGCGAACCAAGTGATAGGATGAGATCGCGGTCGTCAAATCGGGGCAAGTCCCTCGGTCGACGCCTGGCTCGTCGACGATATCATCGCGAAGGGCCCTGTTTCGAGGTGCCGTCATGCTGCCCAATCCGATCACCGCCGTCGCCGACTTACAGCTCTCCCAGGAGGTGTAAAAAATTCTGCCAACGGCACCAGCTCCTGGATCCCCTGGCGAAGGCCATCGATCTGGCAAAGCGATGCTTTTCCGTCGTAGGCGAGCCATCTGTCCAGCTCGAACAAGATCCCAAGGATGGAGAATGGTACCTGGTGCTTCGTCCATTCCGTCGAATCGACGTTCCACACGAAATCGGTCATGAACATGAGAGAACGCATCGCAGTCGGGCTGGGCATTCTCCTCGCATTATCGGCGCGTACCTTCGCCGCCGAGCCGGACCGCGTGTTCCGCGAGCAGGTCGCGCCGATCTTTGAAAAACGCTGCGTCCATTGCCATGGTGCGGAATTGCCCAAGGGGGGACTGTCGCTGACGACCGGTGCGGGGCTGAATCGAGGGGGCAAGAACGGGCCGGCGGTCGTGGCGGGGAAGCCCGAGGAGAGCCCGCTCCTGGACATGGTCTCGGGCGATGAACCCGTGATGCCGCAGAAGGGCAAGCCCCTTTCGAAGGAAGAGGTGGAAAGCCTGCGACGATGGATCGATCAGGGGGCACACTGGCCCGGGGGCCTGGCGTTGCGCGATCGTCGGTTCGACGGGCAGGGGTGGTGGGCGTTCCAGCCCGTGAAGCGGCCGGCACCGCCCGCGGTTCGGGAACGAGCCTGGGTCCGCACGCCGATCGACGCGTTCGTTTTGGGACGGCTGGAGGCCGAGCGGCTGCACCATAGCCCCGAGGCCGACCGGCGGACCCTGATCCGCCGCCTCACCTTCGACCTGCACGGCCTGCCGCCGACGCCCGAGGAGATCGCCCGGTTCCTGAACGACGAGGACCCGGATGCCTATGAAAAGCTGGTCGATCGACTGTTGGCCTCGCCCCGATACGGCGAGCGTTGGGGCCGGCACTGGCTCGACGTCGTCCACTACGGCGACACCCATGGATACGATAAGGATAAGCGACGCGACCATGCCTGGCCTTATCGCGATTACGTGATCCGATCCTTGAATGAGGATGTGCCGTACGCCCGATTCGTCCGCGAGCAGGTCGCCGGGGACGTGCTCGAGCCGGGCGACCCGAAGGGCGTGATCGCGACCGGGTTCATCGCGGCCGGCCCTTGGGACTTCGTCGGCCATGTCGAGCTGGGCGAGCAGACGGTCGAGAAGCTCAAGACCCGGCTGATCGATCGCGACGACATGGTGGCCAATACCATGTCGACGTTCGTCAGCATGACGGTCCACTGCGCCCGATGTCACGACCACAAGTTCGACCCGATCCCGCAGCTCGACTATTACCGGTTGCAGGCGGTGTTCGCGGGGGTCGATCGCGGCGACCGCGTCTACGACACACGAGAGGCGGGGCGACGACGCGAGGAACTGGGCCGCGAACGTCGGGCGGCGTCCGACCGGCTCGCGGCGATCGAGCGCAAAATCGCCGCCCTGGCCGGTCCCGAGGTTGCCCGCCTCGAGGCCGGGGTGAAGTCGCTACGGGAGCAGTTGGCCCAGGCGCCCCGCGGGGGGACGGGCATCAAGGGGATCAGCCCGAGCAATGGGTACCACTCGGCGGTCCACGCGACGCCCGACGTCACGTCGTGGGTCCAGGTCGACTTGGGCCGCTCCGTGCCGATCGAGGAGGTCCGGCTGGTCCCGGCGCGGCCGGTGGATTTCGCCGACACGCCCGGCTTCGGGTTCCCGGTCCGCTTTCGCGTCGAGGTCTCCGACGACCCCGAGTTCGGGAAGGGGCGGGCCGTCGCCGTCGTCGACGAGGAACGGCCCGACCTGCCGAACGTCGAGGACGAGCCGTATCTCATCCCGGCGGGCGGGCGGTCGGCGCGGTTCGTCCGGGTCACGGCGACCCGGCTGTGGAAGCGGTCGAACGATTATGTTTTCGCGCTCTCGGAGCTAGAAGTGGTTTCCAGGGGCGAGAACGCCGCGCGCGGGGCGGCGGTGTCGGCACTCGACTCGATCGAGGGGGGACTGTGGGGCCGGGCCTACCTGGTCGACGGCTTCGATAGCCGACGGGCACGGCCGGGAGAGGACGATCCCGTAGCGGCCCGACGGCATCAGCTCCTGGCCCGGATCCGGGAATTCGAGAGGGACCGGCGCCGGGTCGTCGAGGCTTCGATCGATCCGGGGTTGCGGTCTGACCGCGAGGCGGCCCGCAAGGAGGTCGCGGACCTGGACGCGCGAATCCAGGCGCTGCCGACGGGCGAGATGGTGTATGCGGTGCGTTCGCACGCGCCGCGCCCGATCTCCGTGTTGCGGCGCGGCGAGGTCGAGCAGCCGGGCGAGGCCGTCGGGCCGGGGAGCCTTTCGTGCGTGCCCGGCCTGGACGCGGTATTCGCCTCGCATCCCGGCGACGAAGGGAAGCGTCGCGCGGCGCTGGCCGAGTGGATCGCCAGCCCGGTGAATGTGCTCACCTGGCGGTCGATCGCCAACCGACTCTGGCACTATCATTTCGGGCGGGGTCTGGTCGATACGCCCAGCGACTTCGGCCGGAACGGTTCGAAGCCCACGCATCCGGAGTTGCTCGACTGGCTGGCCGTCGAACTCCGCGACGGCGGCAAGGGCGGGCGTTCGCTCAAGGCGATCCATCGGCTGATTGTCTGCAGCGCGGTCTACCGGCAGTCGTCGCGCGACGATCCCGCGTCGGCCAGGGTCGATGCCGACAACCGATGGCTCTGGCGGATGAACCGTCAGCGGCTCGATGCCGAGGAGCTGCGCGACAGCGTGCTGGCCGTGAGCGGTACCCTCGATTCGAAGATGGGCGGGCCGGGCTTCGAGCTGTTCCGGTTCAAGGACGATCATTCGCCGATCTACGACCATACCGCGCCCGAGGCCATCGACAATCCCCGGGTGCGCCGACGCACGGTCTATCGGTTCGTCGTGCGGAGCGTGCCCAACCCGTTCCTGGATTGCATGGACAGCGCCGATCCGAACATCAACACGCCGGTCCGGAGCACCACGATCACGGCGCTCCAGGCGCTGGCGCTGCTCAACGACCTGTTCGTCGTCAAGCAATCGCGCGAGTTCGCCCGTCGGCTGGAGTCGATCGACGGCGATCCGGGCCGGCAGGTCGAGGCCGCGTTCGTCGGCGCACTCGGCCGGCCGCCGCGCCCGGCGGAGCGCGAGGCACTGGCCGTGTACGTCCGAAAGCATGGGCTGGCCAACGCTTGCCGGCTGTTGTTCAATACGAATGAGTTCCTCTTCATCGATTGACGATCGAGCCCCGGATAGGGAGCCGCCCATGATCGCGAAGCGAATCGATCGCCGACGGTTTCTGTGGGATGCCGGCGGCGGCCTGGGGGGGATCGCGCTGGCGCAGTTGCTCGGTACTCAGGGCTTGCTGGCCGGCGACGAGGCGCGTCGAGGGCCTCGCCCCGAGTGGAATGGCGGGTTGCATCATCCCGCGCGGGCAAAGCGGGTCGTCGAGCTGTTCATGTCGGGCGCGGCCAGCCAGTGCGACCTGTTCGACTACAAGCCACTGCTCATCAAGAAACACGGCGAGAAGTTCGACCCGGGGGGCAAGATCGAGCTGTTCCAAAGCACGCCGGGGGCGGTGATGAAGAGCCCCTGGGACTGGAAGCCCCACGGCGGTTGCGGCAAGTGGATGAGCGGGCTGGTGCCGAACCTGGCCGATTGCGTCGACGACATGGCATTCCTGCCCGCCATGGTCTCGAAGTCGAACGTCCACGGGCCCGCGACCTTCTTGCAGAATACCGGCTTCGTGCTCCCGGGGTTCCCGAGCTTCGGCGCCTGGGCGTCGTACGGGCTCGGGAGCCTGAACGAGAACCTGCCGGCGTTCGTGGTCCTGCCGGACTCGCGGGGGTTCGCCCCGAACGGGCCGGCCAACTGGGCCGCGGGGTTCCTGCCGGCCGCCTATCAGGGCACGATGGTCAAGGCGGCCTCCAAGAATCCCATCTTCGACCTGTTCCCGCCCGATGATCCCGAACTGACCGCCGAAAGCCAGCGTGACGGCCTGGCCTTGCTCGATACTCTCAACCGCGCGCATCGCGACGGTCGCGAGGCAGACTCGCGGCTCGATGCGCGGATCGCCTCGTACGAGCTGGCGGCGCGGTTGCAGTTGAGCGCGCCCGAGGTCCTGGACATCGCGGGCGAGTCGCGCGCGGTCCGCGAGCTTTACGGCCTGGATGAGCCGATTACGGCCGACCTCGGCCGCAACTGCCTGATCGCCCGTAGGCTCCTCGAGCGGGGCGTGCGGTTCGTCCAGGTCTGGAGCGGCGCCGATAACGGGTTTCCCCGGCGCAACTGGGACTCGCACGAGGACATCGCGCGTGACCACGGCGAGATGGGCCGGAGCATGGACCGGCCCGCCGCCGCTCTCGTCAGGGACCTCAAGGCACGCGGGATGCTCGAGGACACGCTCGTCATCTGGACCACCGAGTTCGGCCGGATGCCGTGCAGTCAGGGCGGTAAAGGGCGCGACCATAATCCCTCGACGTTCACCTCCTGGATGGCCGGCGGCGGTATCAAGGGGGGCGTCACTTACGGCGCCAGCGACGAGTGGTCCTATAAGGCCGTCGAGAACCCCACGTACGGCTACGACCTCCACGCCACCGCGCTGCACCTGCTCGGCATCGACCACACACGGCTCACGTTTCGCCATAATGGCATCGACCGCCGCCTGACCGATGTGCATGGGCATGTCATTCGCGAGATCCTCGCCTAGCGGAGGCTCTCCGTCGGAATTCCGGATTCCAAATTGCGGATTCCAGATTCCAGGTACGAACTTGTCATCAAGGTTCAGCAGGAAAGTTAACCACGGAAAACACGAACTGACACGGAAGGAGAGATTCTGATCCTTGGCTTCGTTTCCGTTCCATTCAGCCAATTCCTTGGTTGATTTCATCATCCGCGGGCTGCGAGCGGCAGCTTGGGTTACGAGTAGACCAGGGCATTGTTCGTGTCCTTGAGGCGATAGACGTCGGTCGCGAGTTCCGCATAGTCCGAATCGGAGATGTCTTCATTCACCTGGTCGAAGAGGTCGTCGATAGCCAGGGTGCCGGGGTTGCCGGGGCTGAGATCCTCGAAGCTTTCGTTCGTCGGCTGGTTGGTAACCGGGGCGTAGATGATGGAACCGATCGCCGCCACGAAGCCACGAAGGCCGCTGACGGTCATGGTGAGCGATGTCCCCAGGGTGGCGTTGCCGATCGCGCCTCCCGAAATGATGGCGCTGTTGGGGTCGAAGCGTGACTTGATCGTCAGATTGCCCAGAATGGCCCCCTCGGCCACGATCCGGCCCGCCACCATCCCGCCATTGGCCGTGACGTTGCCCACGAGGTTGCCTTGCGTGACGATCTGGCCCTCGATCGCCCCGTTGGCGAGGATGCCGCCGTAGACGGTGGTCACGCCGAGATGGTTCGGGGCTTCGACGCCGATGTCCCCCTCGGCAATGATCGTGCCGCTGAGCACTCCGGCGGAGTCAACCAGGCTGATCAACTTGTCGGGGGTGATGATCTTGCCGGAGAGCGCGCCGCTGCCGGCCAGGATCTCCGTGACTGTTGGATTCTGCCCCGGGGCGGCGATCAGCCGGCCGATGCTGGCGTCGATCGCCGAGGTGTCGCCGGTGATTGGGTCGGTCTCGATGCCGGTCGTCTCGATCGTCCCGCTGATCGGGCCGTCCGATGCGAGGATGTTGCCGAAAATCGAGGGCGCCGTGATGCTGGCGGTAAGGCCGGCGGCGTTGGTGAGGTCGATGTCTCCCAGGGGACCCGTGCTGGTGATCGATTGGGCGATCGGCAGCTCCGTCGAGAGCGAGGCGCCGTTGCCGTTGAACGCGATAGCGGTGATCTCGGACTGGGTGACGGGTGTCTTGACGGAGCCGTTCAGCGGCCCATTCACGACGGTCACGAGCGCGGTGACGTCCCCGCGCGGGTCGGTTGTGACCGGGGAATTCGCCTGCTCGTCGGTGAACAGGACATCCTGCTGGCCGAAGATGGTCTGGCTCGAGAGTGAGCCGAAGAAGAACGCAACGGGATACACGGCCGCGAACGGCACGCGGAAGGTGTCGCTGGCCGGCTTGATGACGGTCCCCGGCACGAGCAATTCGTCCGCGTAGGTGTAGGTGGCGGAACTCCCGGTGATGATGCGGCCGGCGGGCTGCGCGAACTCGCCGGCGGCCACGGCCTGGATGCTGGCGGCCTGGATGGAATCCGGC
>JBKQHM010000210.1:0-5843 GCA_052148775.1 Isosphaeraceae bacterium
CTCGTATGAGGATTGCGGCAGCGACCACCAATCTTGGCCCATGAGCCAAAACTCTAACATCCAGGAGTCACTCTTGTACGCGGCTCCGAGATCTTGATAAAGTCAATCCCAGCGTCTGCGTGGTGACCCTTCACGACCAGGTCCGGATTCCGGCCCGATCTCCGCGGTTGCAAGCTTCGGATGCGTGGAGTGCCGCGCCCGACGCGATGGGGTGGCGATGTCGAGCAAGCCAGGAGCCGAAACCTCCCTCACCTTGATTGAACGAGTGCAGAAATTCCCCGCCGATGGGGAAGCCTGGGATGAGTTCGTCCGTCGCTACCGTCCCATGATCCACGAATGGTGTGTGAAGTGGGGTCTCCAGGTTTCCGACGCGGACGACGTCGCGCAAGACGTGCTGGTCAAGCTGCTGGCGGCGATGCGTAAGTTCCAATATGACCCATCGCGCAGCTTCAGCGGCTGGCTCAAGACCGTCACCCACAACACGTTGAACGACTTCGGGAACGACCGGCGCAGGGCGCCCGGCCAGGTCGCTCTGAACATCTCGATCGCCGAGCTGGCCGACGCCCGTGAGGAATTCGAGCAGGGGCTGGAGAGTCTCGTCGATCGCGATCTGTTCGAGACGGCGCTGCGGCGGATCGAGAAACGCGTCAAACCCGGCACCTGGGACGCCTTTCGACTCACGGCGCTGGAAGGTCTGTCCGGCCAAGAAGCCGGGGCGCGTCTGAATATGCCCGTCGCGCATATCTTCGTGGCCAGGAACCGCGTCCAGAAGCTGCTCCAGGAAGAGATTCGATATATGAAGGGAAATGAGGGTTAACCGACATTTCTCACCACGGAGACTCCGGCCCGCCGAGGAAAATGACGGAACTCGATTCACCACAGAGTCACAGAGATCACAGAGAAGACAGAAATATCGACCAGTTTTTGACTTCGGTCCACTCCGCTCGGACGAGGAGAGCCGTGGTGTACCCACAGAATCAGGATGCGAGTCGGTTTCCTCTGTACGACTCATCTCGAGCATTTTGTACGCCGTGCACGATTTCATAACAGTCAAAGGAGCAATGGGTTGTATCAATAGAATCCATCAAAGCACTCGTCTCTGTGCCCTCTGTGACTCTGTGGTGAATCTCCTTGCCTGGTTGGTTGCGGCTCAACCGCGACGTGACTCTGCGGTGAGAAATCCAGATTCCGCTATTCCGCGCCGGCCAGTGTGACGAAGACGGGCCGTCCTTCGGCCAGCGCCGGGTCGTCGGACACGGAGAGCTGCGGCTTGGCCAGTGTGAGAGAGCCGATCTTTTTCCAGGCGCCATGAGTGCCGTCGCCGGGCATGACGACCCAGAGGGTCCCCGCTTCGGGAAGGACCGAGCCGGTGCGGATCCGCCAGCCAGCCGGCTCGCGGGCCAGCCAGCCGACCGGCTGCGGACGTTGCGTGATCTGTCGATCGACCCGGGCCCGCAGGGCGATCGCCTCCTTGCGCGCGTGGGCGATGTCGGGTAGCGATCGGACGAATCCCGACGCCCTCGGCCGCATCCGGTCGGCTTCGCGGCTGTCGGGGTCCATCCAGGGGACGTTCACATCCACGTCGGCCTGCTCGGCTCGCGTCTTGAAGGCGGCGAGCGCCGTGCGCAGCGGCTCGCTCCCCTCGACGGCCGACTCCACCACCTTGCGCAAGAGCGCGATCTGGAGCACCGGGTCCATCTCCGGCTGGGTCTTGATCGCCTCGATCAGGTCGATCATCACGGTCTCCCAGTCGATCCGGCCGGGGTCCTGGAAGAGCATCAGTTTGAACCGGGCCGCGACCTTGGTCTGGGGCGCGACGTCGGACTTCTCGATCCAGTCGGGGACGATCTTGGCGTTCCGCTCCTCGCCGTTGAATCCGGCCAGGTACTTGAACGACTTTGCGTCAGGAGGGGGCTTCTGGGTCAGGTAGTAGTGACGGGCCGGCTCCACGAACGGCGGCTTGACGTCCACCATCCAGAGGTTGTCGACCAGCAGGTCGGTGAGGAGTTGCTGGAGCTTACCCAGGGCGCCTTCGCCGTCGGCCGATCGGTGGGCAACCGCCTCCATGGCCCGCTGGTAAGCGGTCGCGCGGTCGGCGTCGGGCGATCCGGGATGCTGGACCAGGAACTGCTTGCACTGCTCGGCGCGGACCTTGGCCTCCTGGGGGGCGATTCCCCCTTGGCCGTTGCTCCAGCCGGACGACAAACGGTCCCACGCGCCGATCGCCGTCCAGAGCGATTGATCCTTCAGAGTTTCGTTGAACGCCTGGGATCGGGGCAGGTCGGGGAACGAGCGGGCGAAGGTCTGCAAGGCGTTGGCGAACTCGGTTGGCGAGTTGAAACCGCGGGAATCGGGCGAGTAGGCGACGGTCGCGGTGATCGCGTCTTCGAGCTGGGATTGCAAGTGGCGACGATCCAGCCGTTCGCGGATGGCGTCGAGACGTTTCGTCAGTCCGCGAGCCCGACCCTGGGCTTCCTCGCCGGCCAGGTCCAGGTCCGGCCCGAGTTCGGTGAGCTGGCGCTGGGTGTCGGCCAGCGGCGAGAAGACGGCCGCCTCGTCGGACGGGGTGGGGCCGGCCGCCTCGGCCAGTTGCTCGACCCGGGCGACGGCGCGGGCGACCTCGTCGAGGCGCGGGTTCAGGCTTTTCTCGCGACGCGACTGCTCGGCCAGGAGGTCGGCGTCGCGGCGGCGGACGAGGGTCTCGATGGCCGCCTTCTCGCTCTCGAGCCGGGCCAGCGATCGGGCAGTTTCCAGGGACGGCGGCGGCTTCGACGAGAGGGGGGCCGATTCGGCCTCGCGCATCGCCTTGTCGAACTGCAAGGCCCGGTCGGATTCCTTGCCCTGGGCGATCTCGATTCGCTCGCGGACCTCGACCATGCGGGGATAGGTCATGAGGCTCGGGTCGGTCGATTCCAGCTTCTTGAGCAGCGCAAGGGCATGGTCGAACTCGCCGAGCTCGAGCATGTCATCGATGGCGGTGGCGGCACGATCGGCCTCGTTGGCACGCGCCTGACCATGGATGGCGGAATAGATCAGGGTGCCGACCAGGAGGATCGTCGCGGCCGATGCGGCGACGATGAGGCGGAATCGCCGCGACTGGGCTGACTCCGCGGCGTGGAGCCGTGTGATATAGCGCTGCTGGAGACCCTCGGGCAGTCCGTGGCCGTGGCTGGAGACCGCGTGGGCGAGTTGCTCGAGCTCGACGGCGGGGACGGTTCCCGGGAAATCGAGCGCCCGGTTCAGGGCGGTCACGCACTCCTCGTAATCGCGGCCCTCGCGGCTGCGACGCGCCTCGTCGTCGAGCCAGTCGAGGGCCGGTCGAACCCGATCGGCGATCGGGTCATCGTGCGGGACTTGCAGGGCGGTCGCCAGTCTTGCCCACTCCTGACGCGCCAGGTCGCCGCGGATCGGGTCGGTTGCGTTGAATGCCGCCTCGAGCCGGTCCGCGATCTGATCGAGCGCCGCGCGACCGCGCTCGCCGCGGAGCTGGGCATCGGCCTTGCGGAGCGATTGCAAGAGCGATCGGGGCGGCGGCTCGGACCAGCCCGGCTGCTCGACTTCCGCCAACAGCCGGCCGATCGCCTCGGAATCGTGGTGCCGACCGGCCTGGGATGCCTCCTCCTGGATCTGGAGCAGTCGGACCGCCTCGAACGCACGCAGGTCGTCGGCCCAGACCGGGTTGCCCGGATCCTGCGCCGCGAGCTGGCTCAGCACGCCGATTCGCAGGCGGAGCGGCGCCCGCTGCAAGGCCAGGCGCCGGTGCCGGCGGAGCAGGTCCTGGAGCGGGTCCTCCTCCGCATACGCCTCGTTGAGCAGGCGCGCCGGCTCGATCGGGAGCCTCGGAGCGACGGGCAGGTCGTGCATCTGCACCAGGTTGTCCCATTCGGCCCGCTCGGGGAAATCGAGGGCCGCGAGGGTGTCGAGCAGTTTCGGCTCCGATTCCGCGAGCTGGATCGCCTCGGAGCGCAATCCCTGCTGCAATAACCGGTGGCACCGGCCCAGCCGCTGGGTGGCCTCCTGGCAGGCCGAGGCGTACGCCGACGCCAGTCCGGCTAGCCGGCCATTGCTCCCGTGATCGCCCGAGTGCAGCGCGGCACGGATCTGATCGATTAGCTGGTACTGGTCATTTGTCATTGGTCGAGATTGTCATTGGTCATTGGTCATTGGTTATTGGTCATTGGTCATTTGTTATTTGTTACTGGTCATTGGTCATTGGTGGCAACGACCAAGTACGTGAGGGAATCACGTCAGCCCACGACCTCGAAGACCATTGACAGTTGACGATCGACCCAGGGCTAACGACCGATGCCAGGCACAACCAATGACCAATAACCAATGACCAATGACCAATAACCAATAACAAACTCGGCTAATCCGCGAAATCGCCGACCCGGACAATATCCAGAATGGTGGAGTCGCCGAGGTCCAGGGCAATCACAACGCTCAACTCGGCTCGCACGGGCTTGGTCAAGAGATCCTCGAGCTGCCGGATATCATTCAGCCTCTCCAGTTCCGCGATTTCCTGCTTCAACGTCTTGATGGCCGACTCGTCCTTGCGGTCGGCCGCTTCGAGCTTCTCGAGCTTGCCGCGGCGGTATCCGATCGGGTCGCGCTCCCGATTGTCGTCATCCGTCGGGGTGTCTTTCGCGAGTGCCTCCCGGCGCGAGGCCCTCTCTTTGCGTCCCTCGGTGAAACGGGCGCGATCCGGTTCGATGCGGATTGCGATCGCGTCGGGACTCTCCGGGGCGATTGCGAGCTTGAGCTTGACCTCGCCGGGGATCAGGTCCTTTTCGAACTTCGTGGGAGGGGACCCTTCTTGCGGCCCTCCTGGGATCGGCGTGGATTCGAACTCGCGTCTGAGGAGTTTGTTGTCGGGGCTCGTCAACACGACCTTCCAGCGACGGATTGCGAGCTTCCACGTCGTCCTGGTCAGAACCTCGGGAGTCCGCGTCCAGGTGACGGTCCGGACTCGCGGGTCCAAACGGTCGAACAGCAGCGGCTGCTTCTCCACGATCACGATCGGTCGCGGATCGCGGGTCTCGACCCCTCGCAACAGGACGAAGATCGCGCGGTCATTGACGGCCCGGAACTTCAAGACGGCGTCCCGAAGCACATCGACCTGAGTGGATTGGTTCCTGGCGTCCTTGGACCAGCCGAACTGCCATGATCGGGCATTGATCCTGCCGAGGCTTGCCAGGGCGGAGCCTCCGCCCAGCCCGCTGCCGGTCCTGGACACGAAGTTCCAGGTCGACGCCGCGGCTGCCGGCGTCTTCTGGAACTGCGGTGCGTTGAGGAGCTGGAATTGTTCGTCCACGTCATCGGGGAGATCCAGCCTGCGCTCCTGCGGGACCTTGTTGCCGAACTGGGATTTCGGGATCTCGGGGAGCGCGCAGGCCAGGATGATGGGGCCAGGTGCCGGGAGGGCATCGACGGCGGGTTTGGTGGGCGTTGGGGCGACGGATTTGGCCGTGTCGGTCGTCGTCTCGGCGGGTTTCGTGGCCGCCTCGACGGTCGAGGGCGGCTCCGCTCCCGGCTCCGGCGCAACTTTCTTGACGACGACGTCCAGTCCATCCCCCTTACTGGCCTCGACTGGAGTCGGCGCCTCCTTCGGGATGGTGGGAACGGGCGTAACGGCTTCGGCGACGCGCCGGCTTGTTTTCGTCTCCGGCTCGACCGGCTTGTGGTTAACCCGGCTCCAGAGGAATCCGACGACCAACAGAGAGACGAGGCACGCCGCGACGATCGTGGCGACGAGATACTTGCTGGAGCGGGATTGTCGCTGTTCGGGCTCGCCAGCCGATAGCACCAGGTCGGAGGCCAGCCGGGCGGCGAGGTCGGGCAAG
>JBKQHM010000211.1:0-14849 GCA_052148775.1 Isosphaeraceae bacterium
GTCGAGCACGTACTGATCCACCACCTCGACCGCCGCGGGATGATGGCGCAGGATGAGCGGGGTCGCCGCCAGTGCCTCGAGCAGGCCGGCGAACTCGACGACGAGCGTGGCCCGGGCGCGCGGCAGCTCCACGAGCCTCAACCTGGCCTCGACTGTCACGCCGAGCGTCCCCTCCGAGCCGACGAACAGCCGGGCGAGGTTGAAGGCGGATTGAACGCCCCCGACCCCGGATCCCTCGTCCGCCCGGGGAACGAACGCGTCGAGGTTATACCCGCCCACGCGCCTGAGGATCTTGGGGAAGCGTCGGCCGATCTCCTCGGCGTGCGCGGCGGCCAGCCGGCGTGTGGCACGGTAGCACGCGCCTTCGAGGTCCTCCCGCTCGCACCGGGCCTCGACCTCCGAATCCGAGAGCGGCTCGAGGTCCACGACGCTGCCGTCGGACAAGACGACCTTCAATTCGAGCACATGGTCGATCGTCTTGCCGTACAGGACCGACCGGGCGCCCGAGGAGTTATTGGCGATCATGCCGCCGATCGTCGCGCGGTTCGAGGTGGAGATGTCCGGCGCGAACAGCAGCCCGTGGGGCTTGAGCGCCCGATTCAGCTCGTCGAGCACGCAGCCCGGTTCGACGCGGACCCATCGCCCTTCGGGATTGATCTCGAGCACGCGGTCGAAGTGCTTCGAGCAATCGAGGATCACACCCGGCCCGATCGACTGGCCGGCCTGAGACGTACCGCCGCCCCGGGCGGTCATCGGCACGCCAAACCGGGCGCAGACCTCGACCACGGCCGAGACATCGGCCGCGTTCGCCGGGAAAGCGACCAGCAGCGGCACGATCTGGCAGACGCTGGCGTCCGTCGCATAAAGCGCCCGGGTGAGGCGATCGTACCGGACGTCATGCGTGCTGATCGCATCGGCCAGCGCCCGATGGAGCGCTCGCTGGTCCACGAGACTGGTCGTGTGATCAATAACGGGCAATTCGCTCGATTCTAAAATCATCTGGAATCTGGAATCCTGAATCTGGAATCGTCCCGCGGTGTTCACGGCGCCAGCCGCAACAGCCCCTCGCGGAGCCGATCGAGCCCGCGTTCGAGCGTCTCTCCTCCGGCGGCGAACGAGACGCGCAAGGTCCCCTCGCCGCCCGGCCCGTACGCCGAGCCGTGGATCACGACGACGCCCGCGTCGCGCATCAGCAATTCGGACACCTCCTCGGAGGGCTTCCCCAATCCGCGGACATCCGCCATCACGAACAGGCCCCCCTCGGGGACGAGCGGCTCGACGCCCGGTATCCCGCGCAGCCGCTCGACGACCCGGTCGCGACGGGCCTGATACTCCTCGGCCATCCGCCGGACGCAGTCCTGATCCGAGGAGAGCGCGCAGGCCGCGGCATCCTGCACGAACGTCGCCGGCCCGCGACTCGATTGTTGCAAGATGAGGAGCATGGCCTTGATGATCGATTCCGGCCCGGCGCAGTAGCCCACGCGCCAGCCCGTCATCGCATAAGTCTTCGAGAGGCTGTTGATCAGGATCGTCCGGGAACGCGCATCGTCCGAGATCGAGGCCGGCGAGACGTGCCGGCGTCCGTCGTAGACCAGGGACTCGTAGATCTCGTCGCTGAGCACCGGGCAGTCGTGCTCCCGGGCAAAACCCATGACATCCGCGAGCTCGTCCCGAGTCAGCACCGTGCCGACCGGGTTCCAGGGCGTGTTGAGCAGGATGGGGGCGCGGTCGTCGACTCGCGCGTCCTCGAAACCGCGGCGATCGATCGCGAACCGGCCGTGGCGGACCTCCGAGCGCACCGGCGCCGGCCGTCCGCCCCACATCGCGATCGGCGAAGCGTAGGCGTCGTAGATCGGGTCGGGCAGCATCACGCCGCGGCCCGATCCCACCAGCGCACCCAGGGCGGCGCAGACGCCCAGCGTGGCCCCGTCGGTGACGAGGATCTCGCGGTCGGGATCGTACGAGAGCCCCTGCTCGCGCCGGAGCTTCTCAGCGACGGCCCGGCGCAGCGCCGGCTCCCCGCGGTTGTCGGGATACCCCGTGCGTCCGTCGCGCAGCGATCGCACCGCGGCCTCGACGATGTGCGTCGGCGTCGGCGTATCCGGCTGCCCGCGCATCAAGGAGACGAGCGAGCGCCCTTCGGCCTCGAGCTGGCGGACCTTCTGCAAGACCCGATTGACGGCCGTAGGCCGCAGGTGGGAGACGCGTTCGGCGAGTGAGATCTCGTTCATGATCGGAGCCTGTCCAGCGGGAAAAACCGATCCATCCCAGCCTGCCACTCTACCATTTCCCGAAGGCCACGTAGCACCCCAGCGCCCCCACGACCGACATCGAGAGCCCCCAGACGAGCACCTGATTGAACAGGAGCCGTCGGTCGGCCGTGATCGGCGCGGAGGCGATGCACAGGGCCCCGACCGTCGAGAGCGGGGAGACGTCGACGAGGTGGCCGCCGATCAGGATCGACGAGGCGATCGCCAGCGGATCGCCCCCTCCGAGCTTGGTCACCAGTCCCGGCACGCTCGGCAGGAACGCCGGAAGCACCACCCCCGACGTACTGCTGTAGACCGAGATCAACCCCGTGACGAGGGCGATCAGGCCGTTGACGGATCGCTCGGTCGCGAATCGCGCCAGGATGGTCGTGAACAGGTCGATCCCCCCGGTCTTCTCCAGGAGCGACGTCAGCACGGTCACGCCGCAGACCATCATGACCACGCTCCAGGGTAACGCCGGGATGACCGGCCGCTCATCCGTGACATTTGCCAGGGTGAGCACCACGGCCGCGGCAAACGCCCCCATCCCGACGTGGATCCGGAAGACGACGACTCCGACGACGAGGATTGCGATCGTCGTCAGCGTGATCCGGTGCTGGGCCGTCATCGCTGCGCCGGGATCCGCCGCGGCGCCCGCCATCGAGAGATCCTCGTGCGGCTGGCCGAACAATCGCCAGCCGCCGAAGGCCAGGTAACCGATCGCGGCGACCGCGGCGTTGGCCAGGAGGTTCGACAGGTAGGTCTGGCGCTCGAATCCCGACATGCCCATTCGGTCCATCAGGCCGCCGGCGATGATCCCCGTCGGGGCGATCGGCGACAGGGCGCCGGCGATGCAACCGTGGGCGACCATGATCGTCATCAAGAAGGGAGGGATCCGCGCCCGGTCCGCGACCGCCATCGCCAACGGCGCGATCAGTGCGGCCGTCGCGATGTTCCCCGGCCCGATCGACGCGATCCCGCACGACAGCCCGAAGAACAGGATCGGGATCAGTCCGGTGTTCCCCCGGCACCCGCGCACCGACACGCGGACCACCCGGTCGAGCGTGCCGTTGCCCCGGGCCAGGGTGAACAGCAGCGATACCCCCACCAGCGTCAGGAACAGGTCGGTGGGGAAGCCGCCAAGGAGCTCGCCCATCGTGAAATGCCGCCCCCAGGCCGGCGCCAGGTAGATCCCGATCACCCAGGCCAGCGCCAGCGACAGGAAACCCGGATTCACCGCCGTCGTGCAGCTCAGCACGATCACCAACACAAGGGCCGCCAGCGAGAGCCAGGCGAGATCGATCATCAAAACGCCTCTGAAATAGTGGCAGATGGCAAATCGAAAGACAGACAAATGTATTGATATTCTTCAAGCACTAGCCACCGTTGAGTTGATCCCTCAGCTCGCGTCGGAGCACTTTGCCCATCGCGTTGCGCGGGAGTGCCGGGACGAAGACGATGTCGGCGGGCCTCTGGTAGTCGACCAGTCGATCGCCGAGGTAGGCCCGGATCGCGTGATCGGTCAGGGTCTCATCGGCCCGGACGACGACCGCGACCACGCGTTCGCCGCGCTTGCGGTCCGGGATGCCCACCACGGCCGATTCGCGGACGCCCGGGCATTCGTTGATGACGCGCTCGACGACCTGCGGATAGACGTTGAACCCGTTGCAGATGATCAGGTCGTGCTTGCGGGCGACCAGGGTCAGGAAGCCCGTAGTGTCGCGGAAACCCAGGTCGCCGGTGTCGAACCAGCCGGAGGCGAAGGCTTCGCGGGTGGCGTCCGGGCGCCGCCAGTAGGCGGAGAACAGGTTCGGGCCGCGGAGCTGGACCGAACCGACCTGGTCCGGGGCGGCCGGCGCGCCGTCGTCGTCCAGCACGCGCACTTCGATGCCGTCCAGCGGCAAACCGACCGAGCCCTGCGGCCAGGGTCCGTCAATCGGCAAGCTGGTGATGACGTGCGCCTCGGTCATCCCGTATCGGTTGATGACGGGCCGGCCCAGGATCGATTCCAGCTCCGGCAGCACCTCGGGCCGGATCGGCGCCGAGCCGCAGGTAAACAGCCGGACGTCACGCCACCGCTGCGCGACGGTGCGGAATTCGGGCCGGTCGAGGAACGTGTAATAGAACGTCGGGATCGCCATGAAAACGGTGCCGCGTTCCACGACTTCGAGCGTTCGACGCGGGTGGAACGTGTCCTCGACGTGCATGCAACACCCGGTCAGCAGGCTCAGGTGCGTGGCGAACGAGAGCCCATGGATGTGGAACAGGGGCAGGACATTGACCAGCACGTCGTCGGGCGTGAATCGCCAGCACGATTGCAGCGCCCTCAGGCTGGAGGCGAGGTTGGCGTGGTTGTGCACGACGCCCTTGGGCCGCCCGGTGGTGCCCGAGCTGTACATCATCAGGCACGCGGCCTCGCGGTCGATCACCGGGTCGGAGAACGTGGTCTCGGGGGCGTCCCACGCCTCGTCGTCGGAAAGGATGGCACGCAACTCGGGCAACTCGGAGCGCAAGGATTCGATGACCGGTTGCTCGGCCTCGCCGGCCACGACGGCCCGTGCTCCGCTGTCCTGGAGGAAGTACCGCAGCTCGTCGGCGGTGAATCGCGGGTTCAGCGGCAAGGAGATCGCTCCCGAGTAGAGCGTCCCCAGGTGGGCCGCCAGGAACGGCAGCTTTTCCGGGGTGATCACGGCCACCCGGTCGCCCGGCTCGACCCCCAGTTGCTGCAAACGGCCGGCACATCGCCGCGCCTTCGCGTCGAGGTCGCCATAAGTCCAGGAGGCATCCTTGTAATGGATCGCCGGCCGTCCGGCCCGCGCGGCGAACGTCGCCCGCAACTCCGCCAGGAAGTGCCCGGGCTGTCCTGCAAGGCTCGCCTGACCCGGATCGATCATCGTAAGGCCCCTCCTCGCTGTAGGGAGGATTTCAACGCGGCAAAGTCGCAACGCAAGGATCGGGCATGGAACCCCTACACAAGGATAGCCAGGCGCGCCGGTTCTTTGTAGGAGCCGGCCCCTCCGGGCGAATCGCGACGTTGCCGCCTTGATGTGTCCGGACGCGATAAATCCTTTGCGGCACCCTTCCGCGACCGGTATGATGCCGATCGAAGCCGGACCCTTTCGGCCCGACGACGCGCCCCCGATCGATTACCGCCCGCCACACCCGGGGAGTCTCATCATGTCCCGATCTCTTCAACCCTCGTGGTTTCTCCTCGCCATGGTCGTGATCGCCCCGATGTCGCGAGGCGACGATCCCCCGGCCCCGGCGAAGCCGGCGCCGGGCGTTGAGGCGTCTCGCGTCTACGGCGAGTGGCGGATTCGCGTCCGGCCCGATCAGGGGCCGGCCTACAACCGGCTGATCGAGCAGTCCGGGCTCCCCCTGTTCCGCGCGGCCGGCGGGCGGATGGTCGGCTGGTGGAACACGCTGGTCGGCGACCTTTACGAGCACGTGACCATCTGGGAATACGACGACATGGCGGCCTTCGAGAAGGCGATTCAGATCCTGTCGAAGAACCCCGATTTTGCCCGGTTCGTCGCGAAGCGCGACCCGCTCCTGTCCGGCGAGGAGAGCCGCTTCCTGCGGCTGGCTGCCGGCGCCGCGAGCCCTTCGCTGCCCGAGCCGTCCCCATTCATAGTGCATGAGCTCCATCGCGTCCCCCTGGCGCGCCGGGCCGGCTACCTCGCGTACATGACCGGACAGGGCATGGACTTGCTCAAGGCACATGGATTCCGACCCGTCGGCCCCTGGGTGGTCGACGTGGGCCGGTGGTCGGAGGTCACCTACCTCTTCCGGTTCGAGAGCCTGGCCGAGCGCGAGCGGCTCATCGCCGGTCTCTCCGCGACCGCCGATGCAAAGACCTACGGGGACAAGGTTGGGGAATTCACGCAAGAGGTCACGACCCGTCTCCTGGTCCCCGCGCCGTTCGCCAAAGCGGCATCCCATACCGACGCTTCTCAGAAGTCGGCGTCTTCCGGTTCTCTGCCGCATCGAGACCAGCTCGTTCCGGGGGTCTACGCCGCCGGCTTCTCCGACCGATACCATTCCGCCAACTGCGGATGGGTCGCGCTGGGCGAGGAGACGCTGCTCATCGACCTGCCTCGCGGGATCCCCGCGCGGGAATACCTGGACCTCGTCGTGGCGTCCACCGGCAAGCCGGTCCGGACCCTGGTGCTGACGCACGCCCAGGACGGAGATAACCCCGTCCTCCGCTCCTTGTGCGAACGGGGGATCTCGTCCGTACTGACCTCACCCGAGATCCGTAAGCGGCTGATCGCCGCACCCGGCGCTCTCGCGCCGTCGATCCTGCACGCGCGACCCGATCGTGGAGGCATCGGCGACTCCGCGGTTCCGGTTGACTTCCTCCCGCTCGACCGGGTCGCCGCCGAGGGCGGCGCGGCCGTCTACGTACCCGGCGGGGCTGTCCTCTACGCCGGTCCTCTGGTCATCAACGGCCCGCGCGCCCCGCTGTCCGGCCGCGACACGGAGTCATGGCTCGCCGCCCTCCACCGGCTGGAGGCCCTCGGGCCGGCGCATGTCGTCCCCGGTTTCGGCTCGTGGGGCGGCCCCGAGATCCTTTCCCGCCAGCGACGGTTCCTGGCCGAGCTCCGCCGACAGATCGGCTACCACATCGCCCAGGGCCGATCGCTTGCCGGCCTCCCCGATCAGGTCCGACTTCCCGGCGCCGACCTGGTCTGGATGCCCTACGACACGCCGACCGCCGAGGACATCGCGTCGGTCTACGGAGAGTTGACCGTCCCGAATGCCCCGTTCCACGGCCGGGTTCCGACCGCGACGGATCCCCATCCCCATGCCCTGGTCCTGATCGGCGACCAGCCCCACGAGCCCGGCCACATCGAGGAGGGCCTGCGGCCGGTCTTCGAGGCCACCGGGGTCGTTCCCCACTTCACGGTGGACGTGAATGCCCTATCCGCGAAGAACCTGGCTGCGGTCCGGCTCCTGGTGATCCTCCGCGACGGCCTTCAGCGGCCCGATCGCGACGGCCGCACGAACTACGTCTGGATGACGGTCGAGCAGCAGGAAGCCGTGGTCGCGTTCGTCGAGCAGGGTGGGGGGTTCCTCAATCTGCACAATGCCATGGGCCTGTATCCCCCCGGTGGCCGGTATCTCGAGCTGATCGGAGGCCGATACATCGGTCATGGTCCGCTGGAGCGATTCCGGGTCGAGGTCGTCGACCCGGACCATCCCGTCACCCGGGGCGTCGGGGCCTTCTTCGTCGCCGATGAGCAACATACGCCGCCCTATGACGAGGGGCGCGTCCACCTGCTGCTGAGGAACCGCTCCGATGACGGCAAAGTCGTCGCCGCCGCCGGCTGGGTCCGCGAGCCGGGCCGCGGCCGGCTCTGCCACCTCGCCAACGGTCACACCCGCGAGGCGTTGCTCCACCCCATGTACCAGCGGCTGCTCCGCAACGCCATCCGATGGTGCCTCCGAATCGAAGACGCCGACCCGTCGCCCCACGTCAGCATCCCCAAGGGCCACCGCGAGCGTTGAGAGGACAGATCGGGCATCGGCGATGATGCCCGACGGTCGTCGGACCAACTCCGATATCCAGACCTGACTCGTCACCGCCCGTGTCGAGTCGAGCGATCGTGGATGGCGAATTCGCGTCCCGGGCTGCTCGCGCGAGGCTTCGAGGCCACCCCGCGTCCGAGCCGGCCACCCGTCGGAACCGCCCGAAGGATCAATCCCCGGTGCATTTCCGCAGTGCCGATGTTGCCGCGATGCGACACGTCGATGACTCCGGGCAATAGAGCGGGAGAGTCCCGGTTTAAGGGCTAGGGTTCGATTGGAGGGCGAGGACTCTTCTCCCTTCACCAAATCTCGAACGGGCAAACTCGTCGTAAGGCGGGGACGCAAAGCCATGGGGCCCTCAGAACGCATCCGTCGTTCGCGGCTCGCCAGGTTGCCGAAAGACTGTGTGATGAGGCCGCTCATCGTGAACGGTTCGTCGCGGATGGTCGATCCCATCCGTACGTCGGTGACCTGATGTCAAGAGGCTGTCCCCGTGAATCCCATTTTCGCTCGCGTGACTCCCGGCCGTTCGCCCGCGGGAAGACGGCATCGTTCGTTGAGGGTGCACATCGGTCACGAACGAACTCCCGAGAATGTCTTAGTCGATCTCACGTCGTTGGACCTGGGGCGGTCGGTCGATCTCGCCTCGGGGGACGACCGGTTCACTGTCGTCGACCGCAAGGCCGGCCATGTCTTCAGCCCGCATTTCAATCGAAATTGGAGATTGTCATGAAATCGATTCTTGGTTGGCTCAAGGACCAGCGGTCGGCTCGACCGTCCCGGCGCACTCCATCGCGGAGGAGCCGTCCCATGCTCGAGTCTCTGGAGTCCCGGGTGGTCCTCTATTCCGCCACGGGCAACGCCTGGATGAACCCCGAAATCATCACGATCAGCTTCGTGCCCGACGGCACGAACCTTGGTGGCGTCACCAGCAACCTGCAGAGCACGTTCAACAGCAATCCCAACCTGGTCAATCGGTGGGAGAACACGATCCTCCAGGCCGCCCAGGTGTGGGCGCAGCAGACCAACATCAACTTCGAGGTCGTCCCGGACGATGGCGAGCCCACCGGCGCCGGGGCTGACCAGGAGGGCGATCCCAACTTCGGCGACATCCGGATCGGCGGCTACAACTTCGGCAGCGGCAACTCGACCTTGGCCTATACCACTTATCCGCCGTCGGCGAACAACTTCTCAATCGCCGGCGACATCGATTTCAACACCGGCATGCCCTTCAACATCGGCTCCACCTACGACCTGTTCACGGTCGCGGCCCACGAGGTCGGCCACGCACTGGGCCTGGGCGAGAGCACCGTCAACAGCGTCATGTACCCCGTCTACGAGGGTGTGAGGAGCGGCCTGGCGTCCGATGACATCGCCGGCATCCGGAGCATTTACAGCGCCGGCTTGCCGCGGACGACGGACGCCTACCTCGGCCTGAACCTTACCGAGCTCACGGCGGCCAATCTGGATAGCTCGATCAACTTGTCCTCGCTCACCGCCCTGGCGTACAACCTCGACATCGCGACCGCCGGCCAGTCGGAATTCTTCAGCGTGGACGTACCGTCGGGGACGAGCGGCACGTTCTCCGTCTCGGCGCAGAGCCTGGGGCTTAGCCTGCTGACGCCCGAGATCACGGTTTACAACTCCAACCTGCTGCTTCCGACGGTCCTGGGCTCTGCCACAGGCACCGGCTACTCCGGCTCGGACCCCACGGTGAACCTGACCGGCGTCACCGCGGGCGAGCGGCTCTATATCAAGGTGCAGGGCGCCAGCACGACGGCGATGGGCACGGGGGACTACGCCCTGGGCATGAGCTTCAACAGCGCGGCCGTGGTGCCCACGGAGGCCTCGCCCATCATCGCCTACCCCAACGGCTCCATATTGCAGGGGGGGGGCGGGTCGCCGGATCAGGTGCAGGGCAATCATGATGTCGACTTCGACGCGGCGCCGACCGTGACCGGCATCAGCCCGGACACGGGCTCCAGTAACGCCGATGGCATCACCAACGTCAACCAGATCGTCATCAAGGGGATCGGGGCCAGCAACGAGACGGTCATGGTTTACCTCAACGGGACGCTCCTCGGCACGACGACGACGAACAATAACGGTAACTGGTCGTTCGATAACACGGGGACAGCCCTCGCGGACGGCAACTACAGCCTCACGGCCGCGACGGTCGATTCGCAAGGCAACGTCAGCGCCCTCTCGTATCCCTACGCGATCACCATCGACACCACCGCTCCGGCGCCGCCGACCATCCTTGGCCTCGCGGGCGGCACCACCGTGACCGGGAACAGCACGACCACCGACGCGGCGGACCCGATCCTGTTCGGTACCTCAGTCCCCTACAGTCAGGTCTCGCTGTTTTACGGAACCTTCCAGGTGGGCAGCGTGGTCGCCGACAGCAACGGGAACTGGGACTGGACTAACACCTTCGCCACTCCCAGCGTGGGCGTGACCTATACTCTAACTGCACAGGCGACCGACGTCGCGGGCAATGTGAGCAGCCCCTCGGCGACTTTCTCCGTAACTCAGGTTTCACCGTCCGGAGCGGCACAGTCCCCGACCGTCTCGAGTGCGAGCCTCTCGGCCGGCAGCATCCTCAGTACCAACGCCGACGGATCTTTCAATACCATCGCCACGCCGACCATCAACGGAGCTGCGACGGCGAATACCGAAGTGGCGGTGTTCGATGATGGTGTCGTCATCGGAGTCGCCCTCGTGGACTCGACGGGAACCTGGTCCTTTACCTGCTCCACACTCTCTACGGTGCGGCAAGAGCTGACTTTCGAGGACATTAACCAGCTCGGCACCTTCAGTGCTGTGGCTTGCCCCATCACGATCCAGTCGTGACCGTGTGATAGGGCACTTCGCGGGCGCGTCGAGTTGGTGTCGAAGCCGGCACCGCTCGACGACGCGACCGAGTGGGGACGGAGCCCCTCCTCTGAGAAGACCCTTCGCCGGCGCGTCGGGTTGGTGCAACTAACAACGACAGGGTCATCACCAAATGATCGCGGGCATGCGGAAAGCGAGTGGTCTGCGAGGCTCTCGACTCCCATCGAGGCCGCGGCCGGCACGCCGGAACGAGGTGACGCTACGCGTTGAGCGACTCGAGTCGAGGACGCTCATGACCGCGTCCGTCGCGGTGAGCCCCGGGGTCGCGCCGGCCTTCGTGCCGAACGAGACCCTGAATGCCGCCATCGAGCTGGGGCATCTGGGCGCGGGCACGGAGGTCGATGAAGCCGGCTCCCTCGGCAATGGCCCAGCGGGCGCCGCGGATGTGGAGTGGTACACCTTCACGGTCGATCGCCCCGCCCTGATCATCGCGAAGCTCGGTCGACAACCGGGCGATTCCTCATTCCAGGGGGTCCTCAGCCTCTTCAACAACGACCCCTATGATTTTGGCGACCCGTACGATCCGGACGGCCATCGCCTGCTGGATCAAGTCGATGAGCCGGCCGATGGCGGGGTCGCCACGCTCGATCAGCTCCTGGGCCCGGGGACTTACTACCTGGCCGTCAGCGGCGCCGGCAACGACGATTTCCATCCGCTCCTGGCCGACAGCGGCCTCCCGGGGAGCACGGGTGAATTCGCCTTGCAGATGGTCGTCGACGACCCCGGGCTGGGGCCGGTGAGCGGCCCCCAGGTCTTGTCGGAGGATCCCGCACCCTATTCCGTCCTCAGCAGTTCTCCCCTCGCGATCCGGATCGACTTCAGCAGCCCGCTCGATCCCTCGACCTTGATCCCCGGCCAGACGGTGCAGTTGATCTACAGCCCCAGCGGGACATTCGGCCAGGACGCGCAGCAAGTCCCCCTGAACTCCTTCGATCCGATCAACTTTTCCTCTGCGGTCGAGGATCCACCTCCCTTTGATCCGGCTTCCGGAACCGTCCAGCACTATGAAGGGATCAACGAGATGCAACTCTTCCCCGCGAGCCCCCTGGCTCCCGGGTATTACGAAGTCTACCTCGCCGGGCAGAGAGTCGGTGGGTCGGCCGTCGTGGCCGACCTCGATGGAAACGCCCTGGATGCGGATCCCAGCAACCCCGACGGTCAGGACTTCTCGTATACCTTCCAGGTCGACGGGGTCGACGGCGTCACGGGCGCCGACGCCTCGGACGACACCGCGGCGACCGCCATCCACCTGGGCAACCTGAACTCCGCCGGGCTGGTGCAGGTCTCGGGCGCGATCGGAGTCGACCCATTCGACGCCAACACACCTTACAATCCGTTCGATTCCGCAAATCAGGTGAACATGTATGAATTCACCGTTTCCGGGCCGGGCGATTATGCACTGGTGGCCGAGGTCTTCGCCGGCCGCATCGGCTCGCCGCTCGATCCGGGCGTCAGCCTCTTCGAGCTCGATCCCGCCGATGGCAGCCTCCAGTTCATCGCGGGCAACAACAATACCTACGATCCCGTGGTGGCGACCGACGGGTATTCGCAGCCGCTGTACACCGACTCCGCCCTGTACGCGAACCTGAAGGCCGGGGTCTATTACCTCGCCGTCGCCGACGGCTTCAACACACCGTCGCCGCTCGAGGGGTCGCCGCCGGGCAGCCCCGGCGTTTTCGACCCCGATGTCCCGAACAGTGCCCAGAATGGTTTCAGCACGGGGCCTTACGTGCTGAATGTGCTCGTCCAGCCGACCGCCGATCCCCCGCACGTCGTCTCGACCAGCCCGAGCGATGGGGCGACCCTCTTCCAGCCCCCGACGCAACTGACCGTCACGTTCGACGAGCCGGTGAACCTCGCGCAACTGGCCTTCTCGACCTATCTGGTGTCCGGCTCGAGCACCCTCGCGCCGGTCTACATCGAAGCGGCCGACGGGACCAAGTACTTCCCACGCTTCGAATCTTACGATAGCGCGACCGATCAGGCCACGTTCCTCATGCTGAACGCGTTGCCCGACGGCGATTATCAGCTCCACCTCTCCGGGCCCGCCGGGCTGACGGATCTGGGCGGAAATGAGCTCGTCGGCAACGATCCGGACGGCGATTATGTGGTCTCGTTCACGGTCGAGGCGCCCGCGCGTGGCATGGGTGGGAAGACGCTCGAGTGGCTCGACCAGGAGCCCAACGACACGATCCAGCAGCCCCAGGATCTCGGCGTCCTCTTCCCGGACGATCTCGCGGCCGGCGTTACCATCACGCGCAACTTCCTCCAGGATCCCGTCCAGGCTCCGCAAGACACCGCGGATGTCTACGAGTTCCAGATCATTCAGAGCGGGAGTTTCTTCGTCTCGCTCAATGGCGCCAACCTGCCCGATCACGTCGGCTTGACGCTGATGAATGCTTCGGGGCAGAGCGTACCGATCGACTCGATCGGCGGGACCCTGCTCATCGGCCAGCTCGCCCCGGGAACCTATCTGCTGATGGCCGGCGGCTGGGACCGGGATCAGGCGGCCGGGATCGCCTACCAGATCTCCTTGCATCTCGAGTCGGCGAACGACAACGCACCGCCCTTGATCTCGGGTCCGGCGCCTGCGGTCGCGATCCGATTTAGCAGCGACGCGCCGCCCACGTCTCCAACACCACCGCCGCCGGTCACGCCGCCGCCGCCGGTCACGCCGCCGACGACGTTCAGCCCATCGCCGACCGGCACGGACCCCTCGTCGCCCGTCACGAGCCCGGCTCAGCCGGAGACGACGATCGATCTCCTATCGCGGTCCGAACTTGTCACGGACGTCTCCGCCGGATCGTCGTTGGGCCTGGTCGTCCTGGCCAATGGCTCGGTCGGCGGTGTGATCGGTTTCGAGGGTGCGCAAGCGGGCTCGGCCCAGCTCACCCAGTCGGCCACTGCCATCTCGCCGTCGTCGGTAACTTCCGGACTGATCGCGCTCGGTACCTCGTTTCCCTTGCTCGGGCATGGCGAGTTTGGCGGTGACACTCCGCAGGACCCCGCGGGGGTCGATGAGGTGATGACAACTGCCGAGGTGGCGCGGGACGACGTCGTCCCTCCTCGACTCACCGAGACGGTGAGCGAGCCGCCGGTGACGCTCCGAGAACCTCCGGCCGACGCGGCGATGAGTCACGCTTCGCCGCGAGACGTCCCGATGGCCCCGGAGGACTCATCCCTCGTGGGGGCCGGGCTGGCCGATGATGCCGCCGATTCGCCATACGTCCGGAGCGCGGACCTCTCCGCTGTGCTCGAAGAACACCTCGAGGGGTGCAACTGGGGCCGGGTGTGGTCGTTCGTGATCGCCACCGCCGGTCTGGTCACGGTGTTGTACGCGAGACGCCGGGGACACCGCCTACGAGCCAAGTGCCAGGGAGAGGTGTCGAGACATGGCCCCCGTTGTCCGTCAACGGATTCCTCATCGGGATCCACCCTCGGAACCCTCTCCGGTTCACACTCGACGTTAGTTCAGACGATTCGACGACTCGTCCCGCGGCCCACCCCGACGATTCGTCGAACCCGGTTTGAGACCGCGACGATTCCTTCAAGACCTCTTCGGGGTGGGAGTGACCGATGAGTGAACCTGGGAGTCCCGAGGATTGCGAGAGGACCTGGAATATCCGGTCCTCCGAGCCCAGCTCGGTGGAGGATCGGGCTCAGAAACGCGAGTCGCTCGCCGAACAGCAGACGGATTGGGCGGCGGACTGCCCCGCTCCGCCGAAACATGATCTGGAGCGGAGGCCGACCGATCCCAAGGCCGACGCCGACGCGGCCAGCCTGCTCGTCGGGGAGATCTTCCGGCGCCGGGAACAGGGCGAACAGCCCATCGTGGACGACTGCGAGAATCGCTCTCCCGATCCTGGCCGCGCGCTGGGCGACCTGGTGAGGTACCAGGAACTCATCCACTCGCTAGGCGGTGGCAGACAGCATTCCGCTCGTCGGCTGCGCCTCCCCACGGAGGGGGAGGTGCTCTTCGGTTTTCGTCTCCGCCAGCCGCTGGGCACCGGGGCCTTCGCCAGAGTGTACCTCGCGGAGCAGCCGGACCTGGCCTGCCGGCAGGTGGTCTTGAAGGTCTCCGCCACCGAGGGGAGCGAGCACCACACCCTCGCCCGGTTGCAGCACACCAACATCGTACCCATCTTCTCCGTCCACGAGGATGAGCGGGCCGGG
>JBKQHM010000212.1:0-2944 GCA_052148775.1 Isosphaeraceae bacterium
CCGGACTGCGCAAGCTCGCCATGGCCGGCGGTGTCGCGCTGAATTGCACCGCTAATGGCAAGCTGCTGCGGTCGGGGCTCTTCGATGAGATCTACGTCCAGCCCGCCGCGGGCGACGATGGGACTGCGCTCGGGGCTGCTCTCTACCGTGCCTCGCTTCACGCGAGCATCCCGAACATTCGTTTTCCGGTTCCCTTCCTCGGCCCCGCCCATTCCCACCAGGCGATCGAATCCGCTCTGTCCGAGATGAGTGACCGGATTGATGTCGAGCGGTTCGGCGGGCTGGAGCCAGCATGCGAACGGGCGGCCGGCCTGATCAAGCAAGGCCGAGTCATCGCCTGGTACCGGGGCCGGATGGAGTTCGGCCCGAGGGCCCTGGGACACCGCAGCAGCCTGGCCGATCCCGGACACCCGGAGATGCGCGACCGCATTAATGCCATGGTCAAGATGCGCGAAGCGTTTCGCCCGTTCGCACCCGCCGTCACGATCGAGCAGGTGCACCGGTGGTTCGATGTGCCGCCGATGACCGAACTACCCTATATGATCATCACCGCGGACGTCCGCGATGAACATCGGGCGGTCCTCCCTGCGGTCACCCACGTCAACGGCTCGGCCCGCGTGCAGACCGTCGACGCCGTAGACAACCGGGAATTCCACACGCTCCTCCGCGCCGTCGGCCGCGCCACGGGTCGGGAGATGGTCCTCAACACGAGCTTCAACGTCAAGGGTCAACCGGTCGTGAACACACCCAGGGAGGCCCTGGAGACATTCCTTCGAACAGGGATCGAATTCCTCTTCCTGGAGAACACCCTGGTCAGTCGCCGTTCGGATCCCTCGATCCGTTGAGCAGGAAAAGGATTCGTCTGCGCTGGGCTCGTGCCAGATAACCATCGGCCGGCAACGCGAGACGTTCCAGACGTTGTCCGGTTCTTGAGGAGGTTCGCTCGGAGACGTCGAAGGGAGGCCCGATCCTCGCTAGCGATCGGGCCTCGAGTCGCACCGAGATCAATTAGCCTTGGGGTTAAGACTGGGAGAGCCGGGCAGGGGGGGTAAGGACGCGGTCTTGTCCTGGGAGGATACGACATGCCGGGAGGCAGTCTGACGGACGACTGACGAATGGTCGGTCCGCGCCATCTCGGCCAGCCGCTTCTGTACGGACGGCGTCTTGTGCGCCGCCAGGGCTTCGATCGCGCTGATCCGAACCATCTCCTCGGAATCGCGGGAGAGCTGGATCAGCCAGACAACCGGATCGATGTCGCTACGGTCTTTGAGGAAGGGGATGACGGAGATTCGCTGCTGGGGCTTGGGGCTGAAGATCAGGCCGCCGAGGCTGATCTGCTCCTGCGTCAGGCCGCGGGTCTTGAGGATGATCGAGGCCGTCTCCCGGACAGTCGGTTCCTCGTCGTGGAGTCGTTTGAGGAGCATGTCGTCGGTCAATAGCAGGTTGCGCCGGGCGAAGGAGATCAGGGTTTGTTTCCGCACGTCGGAATTCTTGTTCTCGACGTAGGCGATCGCCGGGGCGGCGGCGTTGTCGATCGGCAAGGCGCCCAGGCACGCGACGGCGGCGACCAGAGTGCTGGGATCGCGACTGCCCAAATCACGAACCACCGGCTGGTAGAGTCCCTCTTTCCAGCTTGCCAACTTCGATTCCTCGGCAGGCGTGAGGGTCCGGCCGGGTAGCCATCCCCAAAGCTTGGCGATCTCTCCAAGGGCCGCCACGCGCACGCGGGAATCCGAATCGGCCAGCCCCGCCGAGATCACATCGTGGACGGGCTGAAGGGCCTCGCCCCATCGAACCGGTGCGGGCTCGATGGCGAAACGATCGAAGATCTGGAAGGATAGCGAGACGGCGAGGGCCCGCGCGGGTCCATTGAGCGTGACGAAGCCGGTGCGCAAGCCCATGAGGGCTTCGAGCCAATCGCCGGCCTCCGCATCGTTGAGGGCCGACGTCGCCTGCGAGGGCGGCGGAAGCTGCCGCTGGATGAAGGCCAGCGCCCGGGAATCGCCGGCCCGTAGGGCTTTCGTCAATTCCGCGAGGGGGCTCTTCTCATGGATCGCCGCGTTCCCGGCGGCCGTGGTCTCCGACCCACTGCGTCCGGCCCGGAAGAACCCGACCTTCACACCCATAATCATCGCCGCGAGGCCCACGGCCACCACCAGGATGCCCGCGACTCTCCGGCTCATGCGACGCCGCTCCGGCATAACTGCCTCCCTGCAAGTCGGAAACCGTGAATTGCGCCCTCGCGCCGGTCGGCCACCGGCAATTCGCCGGCTCTGGGCTCCAATCGGCTTCCTCGACGCAATTGATCGGGGCTAGACGCTCCGGGACGTCCCTGGAATCCCGGTCCCGCGCTCGATCGGCGCGGGCTTCGCTGATGGCGCGACATCTTAGTCGGAAAGCCGGAAGGGACAAGAGCATTTGCTCTCAAGACTCGTAGTCCTCCCGACCGATCGTATCGGGATTGCGCACGCCCGATTCCTCCTTGATCCGATTCCGTGCGGATGGCGGGTTCCGTATGAGCGGAAATCCTTGAATCACTTTGGTTTACGGCTGGCCAAGTCTGACTCGGCCTTGGCCCTGAATCCGCCGCCGAACCGCATCCGGCGCGAGCAAGGAGCCGAACGATTGTCCGGGCTCGCCTGTGTAAATCCGTCGCTCCGGCGAATAGTCTTTGCACGATTTCCGAAGAACGTGTTATATCCGAGATGCGATCCTCGTACTTATGGTAGGGAACCTTCAACCAACCCTTTGCTTGCGGAGTCCAACATGGCCGACGAATCGAGAGACGCGGGCAAGTCGAAGACCGGAGCCGAGAAGAAACAGCCGGAGACCGTGCTCCTGACTGCTGAGGAGCTCCGCGCCATCGCGGGCGGCGCCGCTGGATCGTTCACCAGTGCGACCCCACCAACGTCATCAGGTCCAACTCCCAAAGACGCCAAGCCCC
>JBKQHM010000213.1:0-6326 GCA_052148775.1 Isosphaeraceae bacterium
AGCGGGTCGAGCCTGACGGCCAGCGTCTTGCAACGCCTGGGCATGTCGCTGGGGCCGTTCGAGTTGATGGAGGCGAATCCGAGCAATCCCCACGGCCATTTCGAATCCATGCCCTTCTGCGAGCTGAACCGGAAGGTCCAGGGTCTGTTGCATGGATTCATCGACGATATGCCGACGACCGAGGACAACCTCAGGACTTTCCTGAAGACGCAGGGAGCCTCGGATCCGTCCCTGGCAATCCCCGAGGAATACGTCAGGGAGGGCCGAGAACTCATCGCGGGCCTGGTGGGGTCGGGGATGGTCTCGGGGTTCAAGGACCCGCGGACCATCCTGACCTGGCCGTTCTGGCGTCGCGTCCTCGCGGCCTTCCCGGATGTCCAGGTCGTGCCGGTCGCGCTGGTGCGATCGCCGCATCCCATCGCCATGAGCCTCTGTACACGTAGCGAGGGAGCTTATAGCTACTGGTCGTGCCTGGATCTGGTCGCCGTCCATCTCCGTCGGCTCCAGGCCATCATCCAGGAATGGGAAGCCCCATTGCCGATGATCCGATTCGGGACCGGTCAGTACCTGAACGACCTGGCCGAAGCGGCCCGATCGTGCGGACTGCCCTGGGATCCCAAGGAGGCTCGTGGCAACATCGACGAGGCTTGCATCCACCATGCTCCTGCGACGGTCCCTCATGAAGCCCAGGCGCTTTACCAGGCCCTGGCCGGCCTTTCCGACGACCCGGTCGAGTCACGGACGAACCGGTCGCGCCTGACTGCGGACGAACGGGCTCGGGAGACCCTGAGTGTGAAACGAATCGCCCAGCTCGCCGCTCGCCTGGAAGAGGCGGAGGACCACTTGCAACAGACGAGGCGTCAACTGGATGCGATAACGGCCGACTCCTCACGGACCCGAGAGCGATTGCGGGACGTCGAGGATCAATTGGTTCGTTCCCGCGCTGAGGCCGACGAGTTGCTCGCACGCTCCCGATCCGAGTCCCAAGAGTTGCGCGCACGCCTGGAGCATTTCGAAACGCATTTCGTGATCGGGCCGGTCTTGCGTGGGCGTCGGCGCCTGAGATCCGCGATCGGGACGCTGAGGGCGCGGGCCGCACTGTGAGCCATCCGGTCGTCAGCCGGCGGCCTTGAGCGTATCGGCGACCCCCAGGAACCGGCCGACCGCGGCGACGATGCGCTCGGCGGCCATGCCGTCCCCATACGGGCTGACCCCGTGGACCATGGCCCGGTACGCCTCCGGGTCGTCGAGCAATCGGCTTGCCAGCGAGACGATCGTACGCGGGTCGTGTCCGACGAGCCTCGCCACCCCGGCGGAGATGGCCTCGGGCCGCTCGCTCTCGTCTCGAAGGACAAGGACGGGCTTGCCCAGCGCCGGGGCCTCCTCCTGCACGCCTCCCGAGTCGGTCAGGATCAGCGTGGCCCGCTTCATCGCCGAGACGAACGGCCCGTAGGCCAGGGGCTCGCACAGCCGCACCCTCGGACGGTCGACAAAGGCCGCCTCGACCACGGGCTTGATCGATGGATTGGGGTGGACTGGCCAGAGGAACTCGACGTCGGGGAACCGGTCGTGGAGCTCGCGGATGGCCCGGCAGATCTGTCGGATCGGCTCGCCGAAACTATCGCGGCGGTGTGCCGTGACCAGGACCATCCGGCGCGTGGGATCGAGCTCGACACCGATCGGGATCTCGCGATCGACGGCCATGAACAAGGCGTCGATCACCGTATTGCCGGTAATGAGGATCGAGTCGCCGTGGATCCCCTCTCGGATCAGGTTTTCGCGCGACGAGGCGGTCGGGGCGAAGTGGAGGGCGCTCAGGTGCCCCGCGAGGACCCGGTTGGCCTCCTCCGGAAACGGCGCGTAGAGCCGGTGTGTTCGCAGCCCTGCTTCGACATGGCCGAAGGGGACCTTATGGTAGAAGCTGGCCATCGCCGTCGCGAGCACGGTCGTGGTATCGCCCTGGCCCAGGACGATCGCGGGCTGCTCTCGCCCGATGGCGTCGTGGACGGCCGGCAAGAGCCGGGCGGTCAGCTCGACCAGGGTCTGGTTCGGCCGCATGATGTCGAGGTCGAGGTCCGGCTCAATCCCGAAGAAGCCCAGCATCGTGTCGACCAGCTCGCGATGCTGGCCCGTGGACAGGACCCGGCACCGCGCCCAGGGCGCCGAGCGGAACGCCCGGATCACGGGGGCCATCTTGATCGCCTCGGGTCGGGTCCCAATCGTGCAGAGGATCGTCTTGAGCCCATCGCGCTTCATGCCAACCACCTTGCGGATCCATCCGCGGGAAGCCTTCAATCCTTCGTGGACATGACGCCCGACGGCCTTCGTGCATCGGCAAGTTCCGGGGCGCCTCGGCGGGGAACCCGATCGATTGCGGCGACCAGATCGACGTATCGGGCGTGCCAGTTGTTCGCGCGGGCGAACGCACGGCGTCGATCGGTCAGCGCCGGATCCGTGCGGTGGAGCTCCGCGTCGAGGGCGACGGCGAATTGCTCGGCCGTATCTCCCAGCCGGATCAGGCCCTTCTCCGCGATCGGGACCAGCTCGGGGAGCCGGACCGCCACCACGGGTTTGCCCGTGGCCAGCATCTCGTAGACCTTCACCGGATTCGTCGCCTCGGTCAAGGGAATGCGCTTGAACGGGATGATGAACGCGTCCCAGTCGCCGATCCATCGAGGCAGCTCGGCGTACGGCCGCTCGCCGAGTAGCCGGACGTTCGGCAAGTCGTCCAGCGGCCGGACGTTTCCGGCCAGCGTCGAGCCGATCAGGTCGAACTGCCAGCCGGGGCGCAGCCTGGCCAGCTCGGCGACCAGGCCGCCGTCGAACCACTCGGCGATCGCACCGTAATAGCCGATTCGCGACGGCCCCTGGAGCCGCGGGCCGCCGGCGGCGGCTCCGGAGAAGTGCTCGTATTCGCAAGCATTGCGGACGAGCAAGGTAGACCGGGCACGGCCCCAGACGCCCTCGAAGAGCAGGTCGGAGCTGGCCACGACCAGGTCCGACCGGGTGACCAGCCGCTCCTCGACCTGGAGCACCTCCGGGCTGTTGTGCAGGAATCCGGAGTGGTCGTCCATGCAGTCGTAGACGATGGGCCAGCCGTACCGTTCGCGCAGCGCCTCGGCCAGGGAGGCCCAGTAGGGGAGCTGGGCGACGACGACGGCATCCGTCAGGCCCATGCCGGCGCGGAGCCGCTCGAACGACTCGAGCATTTCCCGCACCTCGGGCGCCGAGGGAAGTGTCTGATAGACATTCGCGGCCGGATCGCCGGGCATCGCGATCTCGAGCACGTTGGTTTCGAGGGGGCGTGGCCGGACATCCCGTCCGCGGTGGAAGCGGTTCGCGGCGTAGAGGACCGGGTGACCCCCCAGGGCGAACTGCCGCATGATCTGCTGCGGACGCTGGAATCGGAAGGTCCACTCGATCATCGGCAGGCAGATCACCGCGTAGTTGCCGGCCGCGGGGACATCGATCCGGATCAGTCCCGTGCCGGGACGTCGGCGCCAGGATGCGAGCGCCCGGCTCGTCTCCGCGAGCGAGGTCACACCCTTCTTGAATCGGCGGAGACCTCGCACGCCCAACTTCATGAGGTGATCGCGGCGGGTACCGTGAGGCGCCAGGGCGTGTCGGACCTGGGCCATCGTCCGCATCATCGCCCAGGCGTCGCTCGTATGGATCTCGCGGAGCTGGCCGCGCAGTTCCTGCAACTCGCGATCCTTGAGCTCCAGCGCGCGTCGAAGCCCTTCGATCCGGTCGCGATCGCTCGGCTGGTGCATGGTCGAGTCCGCCGTCTTGGATGGACTCGGCGCGGACGGTCGCGGATTTGAGAAGGAATCGGACGGCATCGCGGATCATCCATGATCGTGGGGAAGCGAACCGAGAGGACGCGATGTACTTTGTAAGGACGGGCCCAACCTGTCAAGACGGATCGAGCATCGCGGTTGCGACGGCGTATTCGCTTTCAACGAATGCCCGACGGACCAGCTCCGGTTCGGGGAATCCCGGCGTGATCAGTTCCTGCTGCGGCTTGTAGACGTAGGGCGACGGATAGTTCCGGGCGACATAGGTCGTTTCCGCGAGATCGTTGTAGCGGAAGTGGCACGACCAGCGGATCGCGTCGGTGACGTTGTCCCCCGAAGCATGGACGAGGAAGGCCGAAAAGAACAGGGCATCCCCCGCCCGGACCTCCACCGAGAGAAAGTCCGCGTCGCTGGCGTCCTCGATGTGCCGGTACCACTCGTCGGGCTGCGACTCGCACAGCCCTCCCAGGTGGCTGCCGGGTATGACCCGGAGCGCGCCCAGTTGCTCGTCGATATCCACGAGCGGAATCCAGACCACCATCGCATTGAGCGACCCCTGCATGCTGCGCCAGTCTTGATGGGGCGGGGTCTTGTAGTAGGCTTCCGTCCGCGCCAGCTTGCGCGTGTTGAAGTAGAGCACCGGCCGGGTACAGATGACGGGCGCCTCCATGCCGAGATCCTGCAATTGACGGATCAGCTTGTTCGCAAGCGAGAGGCGATGCAGGCTGATGAGGTGCTGGCAAACCTTGCCGGCGTTCATGAAGGCCGACGGGTTTTCCAGGAAGAAGCGCGCCATTCCGGCCTCGAACTCACGCTCCGAGGGGTGGTCGCCATCGATGAAGCCCATCGGGCGCATCTGGCGAAGGAACACGTCCTTCGCGTCCAGTCGGATCGCTTCCACTTCCCGGCGCTCGAAAAACGAACGCTTCAAGATGTAACCCTGCTCCGCGTAGGTCCGCCTCAAGTCTGTCACGAGTCACCTCCCGGCGTCTCTTCACCCGTCGAATCCCGGGTTGCGTACCCGAACCCCGACTTGCCGAAGCCGTTTCCGTTGTAAAAGAGGAACCTCCGACCGCGCCAGTCGATGACGTGGGGATATGCGATCATGTTCGCGTCCCAACCCTCTGCCGAGATGTCGATGCCGGCCAGGTGGTCCTTCCGCTCCCATCGGACGCCGTCCGCCGACTCGGCGTAGCCGATGCGATAGCTGTCCTTCTTGTTCGAACGGTAACCGGAAAGCTTGCGGTATGAATACCACATATGATAACAGTCTGCTCCACGCAGCACCGCGGCCTTGGCGATGCCTCCCTCGTCCGGGAGCTTCAGCTCGATAGCCACCACGCCGTCTCGCCGCCAGTGGATGCCGTCCGGCGATTCGGCGTATTTGATGTTGTAGAGAGGCTCGGCCCTACCCTCGACCTCCTCCCAACCGACGCAGGATAGGTACCAGTTCTTCCAGGTCCCCTCGTCGATCAAGACGCAGGACGTGCCCGTGAAATACGGCTCGTGAAGTGTGAGGCCGAACAACGGTCCTTCCGCGGCCTTCGTGAACGTGCGCCCGCCGTCGTTACTGATGGCCAGTCCGATCGAGTTGTGGTAAGGCACCGTCTGCCGGACGGTCCAGCCGATGTAGTACAGGTAGCGCGTCGTCCGATCCACCGCCACGACCCACGATGGCATGATGCCGGAATCATCGAAGGTGCCCAACCGGCCGAGGGGCAGGATCGGCTCGGGGTGTTCGTAGAGAATACGGCTCGGGTTGCCTGCCTCGACGTCGAGATAACTTGTGTGGCTCCGATTGTCCTCGTCCCGAGCGGCGTAGTAGATCCTCCAGACCTGGTCGTCGGCCGCGTCCACCGTCGGAACGGCGGCATGCGTCCGGTTCCAGCCGAACCGGCCGTCTGGCACGTAGATCAAACCACGCTTGGTCCAGGACATCTCGCGAACTCGGCAAAGGATCATGGGAAGAACTGGTCGCACGCTTCTGGTGACTAGGGACCGGTCTGGGAATAATTTCCCGGAATTCGCTCCCGCATCGATTCCTGGTTGGAGTCCCGCCTTCAGGCGGTCCTGATTTTGGAATCGAAGACCGCCTGAAGGCGGGACTCCAACCAAGAGGCGAATTCTGGAAAGTTATTTCCGACCCGTTCCTAGGTGGCGGTGCGGACAATGATGAAGCCGCGAGGATCCGTTTCGTAAGTCCCATTCGAGGGCTCGAATGGCTTTCTCGGAACCGACCCTGAGTTCATTCCGTTCCCTGCCGGAAAAAAGACCAGCCGGTGTGCTCCCGCACGCAGCGGGCCACTCTGGCTGGGCCTCATCGACCTATCACAGGCCGACGAGATAACCCAGTCTAGAGCGCATAACGATTGGATTGCGCACATACGGGGAACCCCCCCTGGCCCTGGGCTGATGAAAATTGCCCATTTTGAGCTCGGATTGGGCTTGCAGAATCGGGGAAATCTGTTGCGCTATCGTTGTGGATGGAAGGACGGCATTGTTACGTAGGGAGCTCCCCACCATGGCACG
>JBKQHM010000214.1:0-13959 GCA_052148775.1 Isosphaeraceae bacterium
GGCGGTGCACCCCGACGACCTCGGGCGGCTCCTCGAAGTGAGGGACCCCGCCGTCGAGGAAGGCCAAGTCTTCCAGGCCGACATCCGCCTACGCGATCGGGGGGGCATCTACCGGTGGCACATGGTCCGCTCGGTCCCGGTGTGCGACGACTCGGGGCGGGTCGTCAGGAGGTTCGGCACGGCCACTGACGTTGACGACCGGATGCGGGCCGAGGAGGCCATGCGGGCCGGCGAGCAGCGGTTCCGATTCCTGGCCGAGTCCATCCCGCAGATGGTCTGGACGGCTCGCCCCGACGGATTCGTCGACTATGTCACCCCGCGCTCCCTCGAGTTCCTCGGCGTCGCGCCCGATCGGGTCCTCGGCTGGGCGTGGATCGACCTGGTCCACCCGGACGATCGCGAGACGGCCATCGCGGCCTGGCAGCAGGCCCTCCGCGATGGCACCGAGTACCGCATCGAATACCGATTCCGACACGGAGCCACTGGGGAGTATCGGTGGTTCCTCACGCATGCGCTCCGGCCCAGAGACGAGGCCGGCCGGGTCGTCGGCTGGTATGGCACCTGCACGGATATCGACGCCCAGTGGCGGGACCAGCAGGAGATCGTGCGACTGAACCGGGACCTCCACGCCCGGGTCGACGAGCTGGAGACCTTGTACGAGACGATCCCGATCGGTATCGCCATCGCCGACGATGTCGCATGCGCCGGGATGCGGTCGAACCCGGCGCTCGAGCGGATCCTCGAGATAACGCCGGGCTCCAACTCCTCGCGGTCGGCACCGCCCGGAGAACGGCCGACGAATTTCACGACCTACCGCGACGGGCGCGAACTCCCGCCCGAGGACCTGCCGATGCAAGTGGCGGCTCGCACCGGACAGCCCGTGACGGCTTCCGAGGTCGAGATCCGCTTCGCGGACGGGCGCGCCAAGTGGGTCTACGGCAACGCCTCCCCGCTCTTCGACGAGGACGCCCAGCCCCGCGGCGCGGTCGGGGCGTTCCTGGACATGACCGAATGGCGACGCGTCGAGGCCGCGCTGAAGGACAACGAGGAGCACCTGCGACTGGCCATCCGGGCGACCGACCTGGGCCTGTTCGATCGGGATCTCACGACGGACGCGTTGCGATGGTCCGACCGCTCCAAGGCGATCTTCGGACTACCGCCCGATGCCGCGATCACCTTCGGTGACTTCCTCGGGCGAATCCACCCCGAGGATCGAGCGCGGGTCCGCGATGCCATCGCGGTCGCCATGGACCCCTCGGGAGACGGCGTGTACGAGGCCGAATACCGATGCATCTGGGATGACGGCACCATCCGCCGGGCCACCGGCAGGGGTCGGGCCTTCTTCGAGGAGATCGACGGCCAACGGCGGGCCGTCCGGCTCGTCGGCACCGTGCAAGACATCACGGCCCGGAAGGACGCCGAGGCGCAATTGAAGGAGGCCAAGGAGGCGGCCGAGACGGCGAGCCGGGCGAAGGACCGCTTCCTCGCCGTGCTCAGCCACGAGCTGCGTACGCCGTTATCCCCAATCCTCACCGCCGTGGCCCTGATGGAGATGACCCCCGGACTGACCCCCGAGTTGCAGGAATACCTGGCGATGATCCGCCGCAACATCGGGCTCGAGACCCGGCTGATCGACGACCTGCTGGACCTCAGCCGGGTGATCAGCGGGAAGCTCCGGCTCGAGCGGCGGCCCACCCACCTCAACGCCCTGGTACAGCACGTCCTGGATATCGTCGGCGACGAGGTCCGCGCGAATGGACTGGTGCTCGAGACCGACCTCGTCGCGCGGTCCGACCTGGTGGATGTTGACCCGGCACGCGTGCAGCAGGTGGTCTGGAACCTGGTCAAGAACGCCGCCAAGTTCACGCCGAGCGGCGGGACGATCCGCGTCGCGACCCGGCAAGCCGGCGAACGATTCGTCGAAGTCGAGGTGCGGGACACGGGCAAAGGGATCGCCCCCGGGGCCTTGCCCTACATCTTCGACGCCTTCGAGCAGGGCGACCCGACCATCACCCAGCGGTTCGGCGGCCTGGGGCTGGGCCTGTCGATCTCCAAGGCCATCGTCGACCGGCATGGCGGGACGATCCGTGCGGCCAGCGACGGCCCGGGCCTCGGGGCATCCTTCATGGTGACGCTCGCGTTGCTATCATCCTCTGAGGAAGGTCGCGACGACGACGGCCTGCCGCCGGCCCCGGCCCCGGCCGGGCGCGTGCGGGTGCTGTTCGTCGAGGACCACGCCGACACCGCGCGGGCCATGGCCAGGCTGCTGGAACGCTGCGGCTATCAGGTCGATTGGGCCGATTGCGTCGCCGAGGCGCTCCGGCTCGCGGCCGAGCGGCCCTTCGACGTGGTCGTCAGCGACCTCGGCCTGCCGGACGGATCGGGCTACGAGCTGATGCGGATCCTCAAGGACCGATACGGGGCTCGGGGCATCGCGCTGAGCGGCTTCGGCATGGAGGGCGACATCCTCCGCGGTCGCGAGTCCGGGTTCCTCGAGCACCTGGTCAAGCCGGTCGACGTCGGCACGCTGGACCAGGCCATCCGAGGCATCGTGGGGCTCGGTTAGCCGGCGGATGGCCGGGCAGGGGAGTGGGCCTACGGTGATCGGCTTGCCAGCCCGCGGATGAGCAGATTCCAGACATCGTCGAGGATCCGATCGAAGTCGGGGTCGGACCATTCGGCCGCGTGCGCCGGGTTGTGGAAACGGGTCGTCGCGTAGAGCAGGGCCCGCCCGGCCGCGACCGGGTCGTCGGCGGCGAATTCGCCGTCGGACACCCCGTCCGCGATGATCCGCGCCGCGAGTGCCACGAGCGACTCGATGTGTGCCTGGACCACCCTTCGCGACCGCGTGGCCAGGGCGTAGTAGGCGGCGAAGAGCTCCGGGTCGTCGGTCGCGCGGCTCCGCTTCGCCGCGATGAGCCGGTCGAGCCACAGGCGGAGCCGCTCCGGAGCGGGTCCCTCTCCGTTGGCAACGGTCTCGAGCGGCGGCATCATTTCTTCGAGCCAACGTTGGACCACGGCGTCGCGCAGGGCGGCCTTGCTGGCGAAATATCGGTAGACGCTGCCATGCGTGACCCCCAGCGCCCGCGCGACGTCCACGACCGTGGCCTTTTCCGGACCGAACCGGCGGAGCACATCCACGGCGGCATCGAGGATTCGATCGCGCGTCAACACCCCCTCGCCCATTCGAGCTCCTCCGCGAGACAGCCAGCGATCCCGATTCGACGGGGCTAGCATGAATGGTCTCACCACAGAGCCACAGAGAAGACGGAACTACCGACCAATTCTCGTTTTTCGCTCCGCCTTGTTCAAAGCGAGAGATTTGCGCCGCGCTCACGGGATCACGATGCGTATCGGTCGACTCTGTGTGCTCTGTGACTCTGTGATGACTGGGAATCCATCGTCTCCAAACCTCGGCTTACGGTCTCAGTGGTGAGAAATGTCGGCTATCGGTTCACGGCCTGCATGGCTTGCGCAGGATACCGATCCCCCGACGTCGACCCGCTCGGCAGCACCATGTCGATCTCCGAGAGCTCCTTCGGCGTCAGCCGGACCTCGATCGCCCCCAGGTTTTCATCGAGGTACTTCGACCGCTTGGTACCGGGGATCGGCACGATGTCGGATCCCTGGGCGAGCACCCACGCGAGGGCGAGCTGGCTCGGGGTGCAGCCCTTGGCCGAGGCGATCTCCTCGATCTTGGCGACGAGCTCCAGGTTCTTGCCGAAGTTCTCCCCCTGGAAGCGGGGGGCGCGTCGCCGGTAGTCGTCTGGGGCCAGGTCGTCGATCGTCTTGAACGCGCCCGTGAGGAATCCGCGCCCGAGCGGGCTGTAGGCGACGAATCCGATGCCCAGCTCGCGCACCGTGGGGAGGATCTCGTCCTCCGGCTCCCGGCTCCAAAGCGAGTACTCCGTCTGGAGCGCCGCGATCGGATGGACCTTCGCCGCGCGTCGTATTGTCGCCGGCGCCGCCTCCGACAACCCGATGTGTCGAACCTTCCCCGCTTTCACCAGCTCCGCCATGGCCCCGACGGTCTCCTCGATCGGCGTGGCCGGATCGACGCGATGCTGGTAATACAGGTCGATCACCTCGACCCCGAGCCGCTTCAGGCTCGCCTCGCAGCACTCCCTCACATACTGCGGATCGCCGCGGACGCCGAGGAACTCGCCGTTCGGCCCGCGAACGTTGGCGAACTTCGTGGCCAGGATGACCTCGTCCCGCCGGCCGGCGATCGCCTGCCCGACAAGCGTCTCGTTCCGGCCCAGGCCGTACACGTCGGCCGTGTCGAGGAAATTCCCCCCCGCGTCCAGGTAGCGATGGATCACGCGGATCGACTCCGCATCGTCCATGCCCTTCGGGTCGTAGAACTCGCTCATCCCCATGCAGCCCAGCCCGATCGCCGAGACGGAAAGGCCGCCGTTGCCGAGCGTTCGGGCGTTGGAGGAATGATTCGCCATCGTCGTCTCCTGCTCGGGCCAGGTAACAAAAGACAAATTCCGTCACTTGTCACCATCGTAGGGTCAAGTACGGTGGAGGTCAAGTTTTCGGCGATGGATCAATCACCGGATCGGCCGGGCCGATCGGGACGCGAGAGCCGTTTCTGATATTCCTTCTCGGTGATGACATCCCGGGTGCTCTCGAGGCGATCGAGGAAGACGATCCCGCGGAGGTGGTCGTCCTCGTGCTGGAAGACGCGCGCGACGAAGTCGCGGAATTCCTTCTCGACGACGAGGCCCTCGACGGTCTGATACCGGACGCGGATGCGACGGTGCCGGGGGACATCCCCGCGGATGCCGGGGATGCTGAGGCATCCCTCCCAGCCCTTGACCAGCCCGTCGGACCGTTCGAGGATCTCCGGGTTGATCACGACCTCGGGCTCCATGAGGGGGGCGTCCGGATATCGCGGATTCGGCCGCGATGCGACGATGAACAAGGCCGAAGATTCATAAACCTGGGGCGCCGCGATGCCCACGCCATTGGCGTCGTACAGCGTCGCGAGCATGTCGTCGATGAGCGCCCGGGTCGCGTCCGAGGCCGGCAGCGCCACCGGCGAAGTGGCGGCCCGGAGTACCGGATGACCGAGCTGGGCGATCTGCCTGATCAGAGCCATGATATCCGTCAACTCCGATGGGTCGGTGCGCCCGGGCGTGCGGAAGCCCCCTCTGGCTCGCCCCTCGGGTTCGGGCCCGGTGCGGCTCGGCCGGGGAGCGGGTGCTCCCGGACGTCCCGGCCGAACCTCATCCTCGTGAAAATCGTATCACCTCCGAAGACCGTTTGCGCAGGTCATCTTGCCGATGACCATCGCTAACCCGATAATCATCGCGAGGTCTTGCCGCTTCCCATTGCCCCTTCCCGTCCGCTCTCCCATTCTGGACGGGCACCGACTCCTGACCAATTTGAGCGTTCATCCTCCGTCGACGTAAGTTCTCCGCGGCAAACAAAATGCTCCGATCTCTCTCGATTTCCCGGATTGTTTGATGACAAGCATTCGCCTGTTTTGAGCCGCGTGCTCGGACAGGCTTCAAGCGGAGGATGAGCGTTCGCGTCATGGATCCCTACCTGACCTTGGGTGTGTCGAAAGACTGTAATCGCGAGGAGGTCAAGGAGGCCTTTCGCGTCAGAGTCCTGCTCGTGCACCCCGACCACGGCGGCGAGGAGGTTTCCTTCATCCAGCTCCGCATGGCATACGAGCAGATCCTCGCCGAGCTGGATCAGGATTCCGGACCGAACGCCCCCAGCCGCGATGGGGCTACGCGTGACGAAAGTCGCCCGGTGCCGGCGGGGTCCCGCGTCGTGGCGGGGACGTACGAATCCTGGATCAGGCAGGTTGCGGCCCAGGCCGACCGCAAGCGATCCGTATGGCGATCGACGCGGATCCGCGCGATCGGATTGGCGATCATCGCGGTCATCCTCATCGCCAACCTCGCGGCGTTCTGGTTCATCTGGAGCCGCGAACCGGTCCCCAATCAGGACATCCCGGTCGTGGAGGCGGACACCCGCGAGGAGCCGGAACGGGCCGCCGTTCCGATCCGGATCGTGACTAACCCGGCCGCGACCAGGCGCTGGCAGCAACCGCCGGCCTATCATCCGGATTTCTT
Organism: Isosphaeraceae bacterium; assembly: GCA_052148775.1. Taxonomy (GTDB): domain Bacteria; phylum Planctomycetota; class Planctomycetia; order Isosphaerales; family Isosphaeraceae; genus CAVZRC01. The sequence goes on from JBKQHM010000214.1 coordinate 6,096, forward strand.
CGTCATCCCTTACAATGCGACGCTGTATCTGGCCCCGGTCAGGGGATATCGCGGCGATTCCACCGAATTCGGTATCGTCACGTCGCAAGGGGATTTCCTGACAATCTTTACCGGCTTGCCCGGCCGTCCGAATCCCCCGGGCGAAGTCGGGGTCGGCCCGGTCGACCGGGGTTCAAAACTCCGGATCTATCTCAAGAAGAACGGCTCATGGGTGTTTTCGGACGCGACATCCAGCGAGCCGTCGAGCGAGAGTTTCTGGGATCGCGACAATAGCCTCGGCGGGAATGGATCGATCATCGAACGGACCGGCGAGGCCACGTGGGTACTCCACCTGGACGATATCGGCTCGACCGATGACGACGACAAGGATATCCTCATCCAGGTCCGGCTCGGGCGGGTCGAGGATTGAGGCGGGTTGCGGCCGAACTCGCCGGGGAGCCGGCCTCGGCCGGCGACTCCGATCGCAAGGCGGAGCCCTCGCCCGCTGATGACCGTGACATCGACGAGAAAACGGGCCGTGTTGAGCCGGTGCGAGCCTGACTTCGGCTCAAGCACGAAGGTCGCTTCCTCGGTCTTACCCTCGAGGATCCGGAACTTCCGACTTGGCCGGACGGAACCCCCGGCAAAGGCGGTAATCTTCACCTCGCGGTCCGGCGTGTGGTCTTCCGCGCGGAACCGGCCATCGGCCTGCGTCTTGAAGAGGACCTCCGTCGAGATGCCGTTCCCGAGTCCGACCATGCCTCGGGCCTCGGCGATTTCTCACGTGGATTCGCCCGCCAGGATGCTGTCCTTGATCGGCCGGCCGTCCTTCCCGGTCGCCTTGACGATCATGACCGTCGGATCGTATCGCACAATCGGGATTATGGCTTGAGTTCGCGCAGGGTTACCAATGACCAATGACCAATAACGAATGACCAATAACCAACCTGTGCTTTTTGCCGGGTTCGGGATAGATTGTTGCTGTGGGGCATTTCCTTCGAGGCAAATGGATTGCACAGAACGATGACGAAGTTCGACAGGCTCGAAGACGTCACGCCGCGATGGCGGGCCTATTTCTCCGAAAACCTGGCACGGGCGGAGGAAGCCGAGGTCCTGCAAGGAGTTGAGGCCATCCTGCCGGATCGCGTCAACGTCGGGGACCCGGCTCAGGTCGAACGGATTTCCGAGGCCGTTCGCGTGACCCGCCGTCGCCGCGTCCGGGAATCGGTGATCCCGGAGTGCCTGGCGTGGCTCCGCGAGAACGGCTTCTGGAAGGACGGCGAGGCTCGGGAGAATCGGGCACTGAACGAGATCGCGGGGGCCCTGGATGATGGACTGACGCCGTTCGAGCCCAGGCTCCCGGTCCCGGTGGCGACGGTGAGGAACCTCTCCTGGGTGATCCCGGCGTCGGTGGGCGCCGCCATCGGGTCGGCCTTGCTGGGCCTGGTGTTTCACCTCCTGTTCGACAGCCGCCCGATCGGACTCTTCGCCGGCGGGGTCCTGGGCGCGGCGGGACTGGTGGCGATGGTCGGCGTCCTGGCCTCGCGACCGGACATCGCGGCCGGGCTGGAGACCGGCCTGAAATGGGTGGGGTTCATCGCGGTGCCCCTGGGATTCTGGCGCGGTCTGCGAGGCCAGCCCCTTGGCTGGCTCCGCGCCGGCGGTTACACGCTCGCGTCCTGGTTGCTGCTCGGGACCGTACGGCCGAGGGTCGTGATGCCATCGCGGGCCGAAGTCCTGGCCACCCTGGGCGAGCCGATCTACACGTTGCTCCTCCACGACGCGGACCTCGTGCTGGCCTGGTGCTGGACCCACCCGGCGCGCATCGAGACGTCCGGGCCGGCTTCCGCGATGACGCCGGTCCTTTCGAGCTCGGTCTGCGATGCCCTGGGCACCTTGCGCGTGATCCTGGCCGATCGGTCTTCGGCGTTGGAGGATCTGGCCGACGCCGCCGAGGCGACCCTCCAGCGAATCCAGGAAGAGGGTTATGAGTGGCGGTCGGTCAAGCGCGGGACGCCGTATGATCAGACGATGGCGTCGCTCTTCTCCAAGTTCGGCATGATCGACGTCGGCCAGCCGGTGGAGACGCTCAAGCCGGCGACCGTGCGTGACGGCGTCGCGGTCCAGCAAGGCGTGATCCGCCGGCTCCGTGTCTAGAGGTATTACGATGGGTTCGCACGAGAAGCGATTACCGGCGGGGCTCAAGCAGCTCGTCCCTCACGGCTATATCGGCATCGATTTCGGCACGAGCAACTCCCACTTCGCCTACTGCAACACCGACGGGTCGCTCTCGGCCGAGCCGATCTGCCTGGACGGGAATGAGAAGTCCGTCCACACCTGCGTCCTGTGGAAGGAGCCGGCGCGCGAGGACTCGGACGTCGTCACGTTCGGCTCGGAGGCGGTCCAGGAATGGTCCAACCGCGAGCCGGCCGAGCGCAAGGGCTACCGGTTCGCGGCCGGGTTCAAGCCCGACATCGTCGTCTCGGAACGAGCCCGGCTGGACGCCCGCGGCTTCCTGCGCAAGGCGTACCTCAGCATCCGCGAGAAGGGGGTCGTGCGCGCCGTCGGCCGCGACGAGGGCATGCCCGTCGTCGTGGGGGTGCCGGCGGAGGTCGGACCGGAACACCGGCGGATCACGGCCCGGCTCGCCGAGGAGGCCGGCTTCGGACCTGTGACCTGCATCGAGGAGCCGCTGGGTGCGCTGGCCTACCACCTGGCCAACAACGACATCTCAGCCGCCGAGGCCCGCCGGGGAGTCGTCGTGATCGACTTCGGCGGCGGCACCCTCGACGTCGCCCTGATGGACCAGCATGGCCTCCGCGACCCCTGGGGCGACCCGACGCTCGGAGGGCGCCTCTTCGACGACCTCTTCTTCCAGTGGCTGCTCGACCAGAACCCGGGCAAAGAGGTCGACCCGGGGGACCTCATGTTCGTCTGGCAGCTCACTTGCCGCGAGCTGAAGGAGGACTTCTCACGTCGATGGGCCCGGATGGGCCCGACCGACGACTTCCGCAAGCGGGTCCCGATCGGCGACAACAACTGGCTGTTCAGCCGCGCATCGGTCGACGAATTCCGCGGGCGCGCGACGAACTACCAGCCCAGCCCGGTCGCGCGCGACTACTTCCGCACCCTGGGCAACGACCTGTCCCGGCTCGGCGACAGCGGGCCGATCAACCTGTTCGACTGGATCCGCCGGACGCTCGTCCACAACAAGACCGGCCAGGCGCCCGACAGCTTTGCCCGGGTCCTCCTGACCGGGGGAAGCAGCGAGTGGCCATTCATGAAGGAGCTGGCCGCCGAGGTCTTCGGAGTGGACCCGAAGCAGATCATCCGATCGGCCAGCCCGGAGCTGACCATCGGCTCGGGCCTGGCGATCTACAATGTGCTGAGCCGTCGATACGAGATCGCCTGCGCCGCGCTCCGCGGCGAGGCCGTCCCCCGTCGCAAGGACTTCGATTCGGCCGTCGCCAGGATCATCGGCGATTTCTCCCGCGCCGTGGCGCGCGACGTCGTCGACCCGCTCATGGACGAGGTCCAGGGTATCTTCCTGCGATGGCGCCTCGAAGGGGGCTCGCTCGACGAGGTCGAGATGCTCGTCGAGGAAATCTGCAAGACCATCGACGTCCGGCAGGTCGTCGAGCGCCATACCCAGACGCTCCTGGACAACCTGCTGAAGGCCCTCCGCGATCACCTCCGGCGATGGCTGCTGGAGCACAATATCGAGCGCGAGGTCGACCAGTTCGTCCCGGCCCGATTCGTCCTCTCCATGGGTGAGGGCGAGCCCGTCCGCAACACGGCCGATTCGATCGCCCAGGACATCGCCAAGGGGGTCGGCGGCGCACTGACCGTGGTCGTCGCCGGACTCATCGTGCTGATCCAAAGCTATCTCCACGCAGCCTGGTTCTTGGCTGATTTTCTGGGCGCCACCATCGCGTTATTCGCCAGCATCGCCGCGAAAAGATTTCTCCCTAAGACTTTCTTCGACAATGCCGGGAATCTCGTCTCAAAAAGGGTCAAGGCACACCGTTGGGGCAGTTGGCCCATGCGAGCGGACCTGAAAGGCCTCCAGGGGCTGATCTCCGAGGAGCGGATCAAGCTGAAGCTCTTCGAGAGCCGCACCAAGGCCACGACCGACCTCGCGGGCGAGATCCAGAACAAGATGACCGAGCTCCGCGACACCGTCTCGGCGAAGTTCGAGTCGGTCATCGAGCAGGTCATCGAGGACCTCGGCTTCCTCGACCGGGTCCGGACCAAGGATACCTGAGGGGGGCCATCCGAGGGCTTGCAGTCCCGGATGAGGCGGAACGACGTGTTGACAGCAGCCCCGCAACGCGAGATGGTTCGAAGTTCCTCGAATCAAAGACCAGGGAATCACTCGTTAGCCCTCCTCGCCGGAAACGCCGCGCGAGCGGTTCGATCGCCATGACGGTCCCCTGGCGGCCCCGAGCAATATCCGACGACCGCCAACGAATCGACTTTCTGTTGATCCGTCATCACTCGACCGAGGAGATCCGCATGACCGTATCGATCCGTCGTGCAATATGGGCGATCGGCCTTTGCGCCGCCCTCCCGGCCACCGCGGCCCGCGCGCAGACCGACGCGAAGGATTGGCCGATGTACAACCGCGACGTGATCGGCACGCGTCACAACCCGGGCGAGACGGCGATCGGCCGGGCCAATGCCGGCCTCCTCGAGGAGAAATGGCGGTTCCCCGCCAGGGGCTCGGGGCAGGAGATCGGAGTCATCCATGCCACGCCCATCGTGGTCAATGGCTACGTCTATTTCGGCACGGCCACCGATCCGACCTTCTACAAGATCGCGCCCGACGGGAAGGTCCGCTGGTCGTACCGACGCAACGCGCCTCCGGGAGGCGGACGTGCCATATCCTCCTCGGGCAAGGGTGACGCAAAGAAGAGCTATAACCGGTTCCAGGCGTCGACCGAGGGGATCATGGGCTCGGCGCTCGTGACCGAAGACACGGTCTACTTCGGCGACGTCGGCGGCTGGTTCTACGCGCTGGATCGGGCGACCGGGGCGGAGCGATGGAAGCTGAATTCCCGGGCCGCAGGGTTTCCCGGCGCCCATGCGATCAACGTCTTCATGGCCTCCCCGATCCTCGTCGAGGGCAAGCTGATCGTCGCCGGCGGCACCCTGGAACAACTCCTCGCGGGGGGCCTATTCTATCGCGGCTCGACGGGCCGGGGATACGTCATGGCCCTGGAGCCGAAGACCGGCAAGATCGCCTGGAAGTACGACGTCGGACCCAAGCCCGAGCCCTTGAAACCCCCGATCGTCATCAAGGATAGCTGGGGCAACCATACCTTCTACTTTGGGCCTGGGACGAGTTCCGTCTGGTGTACGCCATCCTACGACGCGGAGTCCCACACCGTCTTCTTCGGCACGGATGTCAACACCGCACCCCGACGGCCAACCGAGGACGACCCGCACTTGTACACGCGCGACTCGTGCGCGATCATCGCCCTGAACGTGACCGACGGTGCCGAGAAGTGGGTCACCCAGCTCAATCCGGGCGACGTCTGGACCAACTCCATGCGGTCCTACGACCCGAAGGAAGGCCGGCACAAGGACCAGTCGATCGGCGACACCCCCAAGGTCTACACGATCGCGATCGACGGCCAGCCGACGCGGGTCGTCGGCGTGGGCTGCAAGAACGGCGGCTTCTACGTCTTGCGGTCCTCGGACGGCAAGACCCTGGCCCACACCCCGATCTATACCGGCCCGCCGACGTACCCGCTCTCACCGACGCCCGACCCGAGGACGCTCGCCCTGCCGAGCTGCATCGGCGGCCTCCAGACCGGTTGCGCGACGGACGGATCGACGATCTTCACCAACGGCATCGACGCGATCCAGCTCGGGTCGCAGGAGAAGCCGTCCCAGAGCGCCGTACCGCCGACGGGGGGGCGGGTGGTTGCCATCAGCCTGGACACCCACACGGAGCGATGGCGACACGACCGGCCGAAAGTCGCCTCCGTCGGCGGACCGCCCCCGAAGGCGGTCTTCAACGATGTCGGCGATCCCGTTGCCTCGGGCATCGCCGTGGCGAACGGCGTCGTCTATTTCACCGCGGTTGCCAGCGGCAAACTGGTGGTGCTCGATGCCACGATCGGCTCGCTGCTCAAGGAGTTCGAGCTGGGACCGGTCTGGTCGGGGCCCTCGGTCTCGCGCGGGCGGGTGTACGTCGGCACGGGCAATACCCTGTTCACGCCCTCCGACGGCGAGGCGTTCTTCCCGAAGAAGTCTACTGGCGTCTTGTACTCCTTCGGCCTGCCGGGCGAGGATGAAGTGGGCCGCCTGGGCGGGGGGACGGAGTGAAATGCCTATTCGATCGCTTCACGCTTGATGATAGCTCGTCGTCCCGGAGGTCGGTTCACCGACGATGCACGACGATACCCCCCTTCATCACGAATCTCGCGTGCTCGAGCGCACCGATATCGTCGAGGGGGTTGCCGGATACGGCGATGATGTCAGCGAACTTGCCGGCCTCGATCGAGCCAATCCGGTCCGCCATGCCGAGCAACGCGGCGGCGTCGACAGTGGCCGCGCGGAGGACCTGGGCTGGGGTCATGCCGGCCTCGACGTGGGAGCGGAGCATCGCGAGACTTGCCTGGCCGCGCGTCTTGCCCGGCGTCTGGAAATACGTGTCGGAACCGGTGGCGATCGGGACTCCCAGCTTGATCGCCCGCCTCAACCGGTCGTGGTTGGCGTCGATAAACCGCTGGATACCTACGGCCATCTCGGGCGGGATGGGTGGGGTTGCGTAGCTCTCAACGGCCGGAAAGTCGGTGGGGACGAGGAAGATGTGTTTCTCCGCCATGATCTTCAGCACATCGTCGGGCACGATGTAGGCGTGCTCGATCGAGTCAACGCCCGCCTCGGCGGCGGTCCGCGTCGCCTGGGCGCCGTCGGCGTGGGCGGCGACCTTCTTCTTGACGCGGTGAGCTTCCTCGACGATGACCTTCATCTCCTCCAGCGACACCACGCGGGGGCCGGTGTTGACTATGACCTTGATACAGTCAGCACCATCGTAGATCGCCTGCCGCACGGCGCGTCGGGCTTCCTGGACTCCGCTGATGGCTGCATATTCCTGCTCGATGAGCTTCTGGGCCTCGGGCACCAGGTTGCCGAACTGACCCCCGACGGCCGACAGCGCTCGTGTGGAGGCAACGATCCTCGGCCCGACGACCCAGCCGGCTTGGATCGCCTCGCGCAAGGCCACATCGCCGTTGACGCCCGAATTGCCCAGGTCGCGCACCGTCGTGAAGCCCGCCTCCAGATCCTCTCGCGCCATCGCCACGCCGAGCAGGGCGCGCCGGGTCGTCCCGAGTTGGGCAACCGTCAACAGCATGTTCGCGTCGTCGCCCATTTGCTTCGAGTTATTCATAAGGAGGTGGGAATGGCAGTCAATCAGGCCCGGCAGGATCGTCGCATCCCTCAGGTCCACTTCCTCTGTATCGCGTGGCACGTGCTTGCGAACGTCAGCGATCGGCCCAACCTCCTTGATGCGGTCACCCTCGATCCAGACCCCGCGATTCTCGAGGATCTTGCCCGCCTTCACGTCTACCAGCCGGGCGGCCCGGACCAGGGTCGCCCTCGGGGACTTCTCCGCTGCCTGAGCATCCGCATCGTCGATCGGTGCCAGCGAAGCCGCCGATACCAGGCAGAAGAGGATCGCTCGGCGACCAATCGCGCATGAGTTCCGCATCATTGAGTCCCCTGTACGACTCACGTCGAGAGTCTAGTACGCTGTGCACGTTTTTCCCACCCGCTTCGAAAACATGGCCTTTTGGGAGAACCGCGGGCGGTCAGCCGCCCGCCATCCGCTCCTTCTCCGCCTACTGCCTACTGCCTACTGTTTGCGGCCGCA
>JBKQHM010000215.1:0-14551 GCA_052148775.1 Isosphaeraceae bacterium
GAGCTGTTCTCCTTCCCGGACCCACCTTTTCGCTTGAGCTATCCCGAGGCTTGCGGGCTGAGACACCTGGCGTTCGAGGTCGGCGACATCGACGAGGCCGTCGCGGAATTGCGGGCCCATGAGATCGCCGTCGAGGACGTCCGGGTCGATGAGCATACGGGCAAGCGGTTCACGTTCTTTGCCGATCCGGATGGGCTGCCGCTCGAATTGTACGAGCGGTGACGAGGCGTCGATCCGGCGGACGGCTCAAGTCGAGCGGGGGCCGGCCGATCTCCGGATCGCCGCGTCCGCCATCGTCTCGACGACCTCTCGCAATAGTGCGAAGCACTGCAAAAGATAGGGCTCGTCGATCTGGACGTAGTCTCCCAGTGTGTAGCGCGCGAAGGCACCCGCCTTGTCGATGTAGTCCGGACCGACGACGCCGCGGCTGTGCTCCAGGACGTCGCGCGCTGCCTTCATCTCGCCGAGGGCACCTCGCTGATCCTCGTTGGGACATCCAAGGTTGACGCGATTGTCGATAAATCGGAACCAGTGGACCGGTCGCCGGTACGCGAGTTCGCGGACGACCCGCTCGACCACGCCGCCGAGGATCGCGTCGCGATCGGGGGCAGCCAGAATCTCGGAGAGTGGGACCAGGATCTCGTCCCGACGCTGCGAGCGTGTTCGATCCGCCGCGTCGTTGTAGGCGGTGTCCAGTTGGACGGGATACCCGCTCAGCCACACCCGGGCCAGGCCCATGATCCAATCTTCAAGCAGACCTGAGAGGCCCTTGAAGACCGACTCGGCGAGGTGAATCTTCACGTACCGCTGCGCCATCGGCTTGAGATCAGGGGCCGGGATCTCTTGGGAGCTGGCCCTATCGAACATCGCGACTGATCGACCTTCACGAGCGACCTCGAGGACGACTCGCCAAGCCTCCCGAGTGTGCAGGTAAAAATCGTGAGTTTCATTCAGGCGATCCAGGATTCGTCCGGCCAGTCCGCCTATCTCGTCGGCCATGGGCATGGCGCAATGCTCGGCTCTCAGCCGGCCTCGTCGAGGAAAGCTTGAATTCGCGCCGCGTCCTCTCTGCGATCGAAGTTGATAACAATCACGGGCGGTTTGCCATCCAGCGAGATCGCGGTTGAATCAGGCCAGTAGCGGATTCGGTGGCGATCGAGCACCTGCCGGACGCTTTCGAGCTGTGCCAGTGGGAGGCTCAGGAAGGGACCAGCAATGATGTCGGAATTGACCCGAAGCGGGCTGTTAGTCCTCTGATCGATCATTGTGGATTGCCTCACGGCTGTTCTGGAGTCTATTGAATGATTCTAGTCACCCGTCGGGATTTCCACCAGGGCGAGCTTGAGCACGACGGAATGGAGGGCAAGCTTCAGATTGGTGAGCCATGATTCCCAAGGCCGGAGTGATATGGGACATGCCCGGCCGTTCGAAGAGGGCCTCACGTGGGGCCAGGTTACACTGCGCTCGCCATGCCCTCCCGACAGACGAATCAAGAACTCGGTTCAGAGTTCTCCGCTCCATCCCATCGCCAGTCGCGGATCTCGGGCATGTCCTGGCCATATCGGGTGATGTACTGTCGGTGCTCGATCAGCTTGTCGCGGACGGCCTGCTTGGCGTAGGCGGCAGTCGCGCTCAGGCGAGGCACGCGATCGACGACGTCGGAAACCAGGTGGAACCGGTCCAGGTCGTTCAGGACCGCCATGTCGAACGGCGTGGTGATCGTCCCCTCCTCCTTGTAGCCCCGGACGTGGATGTTCTTGTGGTTGGTCCGGCGATAGGTCAGGCGGTGGATCAGCCACGGGTATCCGTGATAGGCGAAGATGACCGGCTTATCCTTGGTGAACAACGTGTCGAAGTCATGGTCGTCGAGCCCGTGGGGGTGCTCGGTCGAGGGCTGGAGCCGCATCAGGTCGACCACGTTGATCACGCGGATCTTCAGGTCGGGGACGTGCTCGTGGAGCAGCTTGACGGCGGCGAGGGTCTCGAGCGTCGGCACGTCGCCGGCGCAGGCCATGACGACGTCTGGCTCGCTCCCCTTGTCGTTGCTGGCCCATTCCCAGATGCCGATGCCCGCCGTGCAATGCTTGATCGCCGCGTCCATGTCGAGCCACTGGGGCGACGGGTGCTTGCTCGCCACGACCACGTTGACGTAATGCCGGCTGCGCAGGCAGTGGTCCATCACCGAGAGCAGCGTGTTGGTATCCGGCGGCAAGTAGACGCGGATGATCTCCGCCTTCTTGTTGACCACGTGGTCGATGAACCCGGGGTCCTGGTGCGTGAAGCCGTTGTGGTCCTGTCGCCAGACGTGCGACGCAAGCAGGATGTTCAGCGACGCGATCGGCCGTCTCCAGGGGATGTGCCGCGTGACCTTCAGCCACTTGGCGTGCTGGTTGAACATCGAATCAATGATGTGGATGAACGCCTCGTAGCAGTTGAACAACCCGTGACGGCCCGTGAGGAGGTAGCCCTCCAGCCAGCCTTCGCACTGGTGCTCGCTGAGCATCTCCATGACCCGGCCCGAGGGGGCCAGGTGGTCGTCGGTGGGGATGACCTCGGCCTCCCACTGCTTGTTCGTCGCCTCGAAGACGGCGGTCAGCCGGTTGGATGCCGTCTCGTCGGGCCCGAAGATGCGGAAGTTTCGTTGATCCTCGTTGGCCTTGACCACATCGCGGAGGAACTTGCCGAGGGTGCGCGTGTCCTCGCCCAGGACATTCCCCGGCTGTGCCACCTCGATGGCGTAGTCGCGGAAGTCCGGAATCCGCAGGTCGCGTAGGAGGATACCGCCGTTGGCGTGCGGGTTGGCCCCCATGCGGCGATCCCCCACGGGGGCCAGCTCGGCGAGTTCGGGCATGAGCCGGCCGTCTCGATCGAACAACTCCTCGGGCTTGTAGCTTTGCATCCAGCTCTCGAGCATCTTCAGATGATCGGGGCGGCTCGACGGCTCCGAGAGCGGGACCTGGTGCGCGCGATAGGTCCCCTCGACCGGCAGGCCGTCGACCACCTTGGGGCCCGTCCAGCCCTTGGGGGTGTTCAGGACAATCATCGGCCATCGGGGCCGCTCGATCACGCCCCCGGTCCGGGCGTCCGACTGGATGCGCCGGATCTCGGCCACGACCGTGTCGAGCGTCGAGGCCATCAGGGGGTGCATCTTCTCGGGCTCGTGCCCCTCCACGAAGTAGGGGACATATCCGTAGCCGCGCAACAGTTGCTCGAGTTCCTCGCGGCCGATGCGGGCCAGGACGGTCGGGTTGGCGATCTTGTAGCCGTTCAGGTGGAGGATCGGCAGGACGACACCGTCGTGCTTCGGGTCGAGGAACTTGTTGCTGTGCCAGCTCGTGGCCAGCGGGCCGGTCTCCGCCTCGCCGTCGCCGACGACGCAGGCAGCGATCAGGTCGGGGTTGTCGAACACGGCGCCGAAGGCGTGACTGAGGCTGTAGCCCAGCTCGCCCCCCTCGTGGATCGAGCCCGGAGTCTCGGGCGCCACGTGGCTGGGGATCCCGCCCGGGAACGAGAACTGGCGGAACAGCCGCTTCAGGCCCGCCGCGTCCCGCGTGATGTTGGAATAGACCTCGCTATAAGTCCCTTCCAAATAGGTGTTGGCCACCACTGCCGGGCCCCCGTGGCCGGGACCCGAGACGTAGATCATGTTCAGGTCGTATTCCTTGATAATCCGATTCAGATGCACATAAACGAAGTTCTGGCCGGGTGTGGTCCCCCAGTGGCCGAGGAGCCGGGGCTTGATGTGCTCGAGCTTCAGCGGCTCGGCCAGGAGGGGGTTGTCGAGCAGGTAGATCTGGCCGACCGACAGGTAATTGGCGGCGCGCCAGTAGGCGCCCATGCGGCGGAGTAGGTCGGTCTTCGTCGGCGTGTCCATGGGGTCTCCTCGGTCAGGAACGACGGGCGAACGATCGCCGGACGGAGCCGGCTTCGATGAGGAACGCATGAAGGCGGGGGCTCCGTCCCCCGATCCGATCGCAGGACTCACGCCAGAACACGGGCGGCATCCTTGGCCAACATCGACTCTTCGTCGGTGGGTATCACGCGGACCTGGACGCGGCCGTGGTCGGTCGAGATGAGCGGGGCACGCGAGGCGTTGCGAGGCCCGTCCAGGTCGATCCCGAGGAACGCGAGGCCCTCGCAGATGCGGGCGCGGATCGCCGGGGAATTTTCCCCGATCCCGCCGGAGAACACGAGGACATCCAGCCCTCCGAGCGCGGCGGCGAAGGCCCCGATCGCCGTCTTCACGCGGTAGACGAAGACGGCGACGGCTTCGGCCGCGCGGATGTCCTGGCCTTCCTTCGCCAGGAGGTCGCGGATATCGGGGCTGATCTCGGAGATGCCGAGCAGTCCGGACTGATGATTGATCATGGCATCGAACTGATCGGCCGTCATGCCCTCGGCGCGGGCGAGGAAGCCGGGGAGTCCGGGGTCGATGTCGCCCGTCCGGGTGCCCATCACCAGCCCGGCGGCCGGCGTGAAGGCCATGGTCGTATCGATCGATCGGCCGTCGCGGACCGCCGCCAGGCTGGCGCCGCTGCCGAGGTGCGCCAGGATCACCCGGCCGGAAGCCACCTCGGGCCCGGCGACTCGCGTCAGGGCTTCCATCAGATAGGTGTAGGAGATGCCGTGGAATCCGTATCGCCGCACGCCGGACGACTCGTACCGCCTCGGGATCGGCACGATCCGGGCGACGCGCGGCATGTCGTGATGGAACGCCGTGTCGAAGCACGCGACCTGAGGCAAATCGGGCATTCGATCCCGGAACCGTTCGATCACCGCGATCTCGCCCGGGAGGTGGTCCGGATCCATCGGGGTGATCCGGCGCAATTCGGCCAGCATCTCCTCCGTGACGCGTTCCGGACGAGAGTATTGCGTACCACCATGCACGACCCGATGGGCGACCCCGGCGATTGCCGCCCAGCCAACGCGCCGATCCAACCAGTCGATGAGCCAGGCCAATGCCGTCGACAGGTCGGGAGCGTGCACGGTCATCGGCTCGGGTGCCGGCTCGACCGACCTGGTGATGACCGCGCGAGCGTCGGGCAGGCCGATCCGTTCGATTCGCCCCGCGAGCAGCGGCTGGGGCGGGTCGGGCAGCTCAAGGGGGAATACGGCGAATTTGAGGCTCGACGACCCGCCATTGATGGTGAGCAGGCAGGATCGCCCGGGTCGGGAGATCACCATCGCGGCGATCCTGCGATCAGCAATTGGCGCATGACTGAAACTGCCCTCCTTTGGCCCTCTTGGGGGTAACCTCATTTCCGATCGGGCCAGTATAATGGTGGAGTCGGTGCCGTTCAATCGCGCCGAAGGACCGGACGGATCGGAGAGCAGGCGTGCCGGGTCGAAGGTCCCGGCGTCGCCGACCGAGATGCCAGGGGGGCGGGCGTGGTCGCGCCCGATCCCGAATTTGGAGAGAAACGGGTCCGGGACTGGTGGATTTGACGCCTATTGGGAGTAGCGAGAGGGGAGCGAGACGAGACGGATTTGGTCGGTTTTCTCGCCGCCGGATGTGTGAGATGTCCGGGGCCTGATCGGAAAGAGCAGCCGTCGGATACCGTCGCAAACCCCTCGGGCCGATCTTCGACTCGATCCCAATGGCCGCAGCCTGCCAGGACCCTCGGAACGAAAGCCGAAGCTGATGGCCGCCGGACCGATCGAGCTGTTGTCCCGGGCGCGTGCCGGCGAGACCGAGGCGCTGGGGGAGTTGTGCGCGCTCTACCGGAACTACCTTCGGATGGTGGTGCGGACCGGCCTGGGCCCCCGGCTGCGGGAGCGGGTGGAGCTCTCGGACGTGGTCCAGGAGGCGTTGGTGGAGGTCGTCCGTCAGTTCCCGCAATTCACCGGCCAGAACGAGGCGGCGCTGCTGGGCTGGCTGCGGCGTCTGGTGGGCCAGAAGCTGGCCGACCTGGGCCGATACCACAACCGGGCCAAGCGCGCCGGGGGGGCAATGGCGGTGCCGCTGGACGCGGCCCCCGATGCGGCCGGCGGCGGCCGGCGGTCGGGCGAGGAGAGCGGCCGGCTGCTGGACATGCTGGCCCTGAGCCAGACCAGCCCCAGCCAGGCCGTCAGCAAGCGAGAGCAACTCGTCCTGCTGGCCGATGCCTTCGCCGGACTGCCCGAGTCGGAGGCGGACGTCCTCTGGCTCTACTTCGCCGACAGCCTCTCCTTCGAAGCGATCGGCCAGCGGCTGGAGCTGAGCCGGAAGTCGGTCCGCGGCATCTACGCCCGAGCCTTGAAGCACCTGAAACGCTCGCTCGAAGGGCCGCCCGGCGGCCTCCTGAGGTATGACGATGGTCCAGCGCATTGACGATTCACAGCACCCGGAGGCGAGTCGCTCGCCCGATGCCAGCGACGAGGACGACCGACTGGGCGAGGCCATCGAGGCGTATCTGGCGCTGGTCGAGCAGGATCAGGCCCCCGACCTCGATGAGTTCATCGCGCGGTACGACGACCTGAAGGACGACCTCCGCGCGGCGATGGAAGGCCTGGAGCTGGTGCACGGCCTGGTCGGCCGGGGCGGCTCGTCGTCATCGGCGTCGTCCCGGGGCGGCTCGGGATCCGATCGATGGTTGGAGTCGGGCCATCGGATCGCCGGCTACCGGATCGTGGGCGAGCTGGGCCGGGGCGGGATGGGGACCGTCTACGAGGCGGTGCACGTCGGGCTGGACCGGCCGGTGGCGCTGAAAGTCCTCGGGACCCACGCGGCCCCGGACTCCTCGGCGCGTCGACGGTTCCTCAACGAGGCGAGGACCGCGGCCGGCCTGCACCACACGCACATCGTGCCGGTCTTCGACGTCGGCCAGGTCGGCGGGCTCTGCTATTACGCGATGCAACGGATCGAGGGTTGCGGGCTGGACCGAGTGATCAAGCACCTCCGGCGCGTCCGGCCGTCGGGCGGCGCGGGGAGTGGGATCTTCCCGTCGGGACCGCCGACGTCCGGCCACGACGGTCCCGCGGGCCTGGGAACCTCGTCGTTCAGCTCCCGGTTCGGCCATCTCTGGGTCCGGATGTCCGCCGGCCTGCTGGGGCGGCAGCCCCGGAGTTCGCCCCCGGAGCCGCGCGGCGCGGGACTCGGCTGGAGCCACCTGGATGCAAGGTCGGCGGCGGCCGTTCGATCGGGTCTCAAGCCGTCGGGCCTGTTCCCGTCGGCCGTGATCGGCGATTCGACCGCCTCATGGGGCGGCAGTCGGCCGGAGCGCGAGGCCGAGTCGAGGAGCGGTTTGACCGGCGACCTGACGACGTCGGTGGTCGGTTCGGACCACGCCGCGGGCCTGGTGAGGCCGGATTCCCGGCGCGGCGATCTCGAGCCGCCGCCGTTCGACCCGCCGCGGGGATCGGCCTATTACCGATGGGTCGCCGCCATCGGCCTCCAGGCGGCCGATGCGCTGGCGCACGCGCACCACCAGGGCGTGATCCACCGGGACGTCAAGCCGTCCAACCTGCTGATCGACGCCAAGGGAAGCGTCTGGATCACGGATTTCGGGCTGGCCCGGCGGCTGGCCGACCCGGGGCTGACCCACCACGACAGCCTGCTGGGGACGCCGCGCTACATGAGCCCCGAGCAGGCGCGGACGGGCTCGATCGACGGCCGGACCGACGTGTACAGCCTGGGTGCCACGCTCTACGAGCTCCTGACCCTCCGCCCGCCGTTCGACGGGCAGTCGGCGGCCGAGCTGCTCGATCAGATCGGCCGGGACGACCCGGTGCCGCCCCGGAAGTCGCAGCCGAGGCTACCGCGCGACCTGGAGACGATCGTGCTCAAGGCGCTGGCCAAGCGGCCCGTGGACCGTTACGAGACCGCCGCCGAGCTGGCCGAGGATCTGGCGCGGTTCCTCAGCCACGAGCCGGTCAAGGCGCGTCGGATCAGCCCGATCGGGCGGATGTGGCGGGTGGCCCGACGCCACCCCGGCATCAGCATCGTGACGACCACGGCGGCGGCCACGATCCTGGCGATCGCGACCTATGCGTATGTCCGGGTCGTCGCCGCGCGCGACGATGCGTACATTGCCCGAGACCAGGCCCAGGAAGCCTTGCTCGCCAAGGAGAGAGCCGATCAGTCCACACGCTCCGCGACGCGAGAGCTGCTGGCGCGGACCGCAGCGGATGTCGCGATCTCGAATGTCCCGAACCGCCGGGAGCACGGTACGAACTTGATCCGTAAGGCGGTCGAGCTGGGGCCCGAGTCGGGGCTCCGCGACCAGCTCCGCGACCTGGCCGTGAATTTCCTGGTGTTGCGCGACGTCGAGACCAAGCCCGAACTGGACACCGGCCGTGCCCATTGCCTGGTGTTCGGACCCGACAGCCAGCGGCTGGCGGTCCTCTCCGAGAACGACGATGAGTTGACGCTTTGGCGCATCGAGCCGAAGCAGAAGCTGGCCGCGATCTCGCTCCGCACCGGGTCGAGCACCGCTGCGGGGCTCGGCGAGCCGGGTCCGATCGATCCTCTCGTCGTCGAGCGATCCGAGCCGGCCTCATCCACCGGCCCCCCGTCGGGCTCGGGTGCGGGCCAGATCCGCGCGACGTCGGGATCGGCCGCGAGTGCGTCGGGAGTGCGTCGCTTCTTCCTCAATCGTCGCGTGGCCCTGGCGGGCGGATACGTGGCCGCCATCCAGTCCGACGATCGAGGTGTGCGGCTGATCGACGGCCTGTCGGGGGCCCCGCTCCCTCCGCTGAACCGGCCGTCGGGGCGTTCGGTGGTGGGCGTGCTCGGCGACCCGTCCGGCCATCGGCTGGTGACGATCGAGGCGCTGGAAGACGAGTTCGACGCCGCCCCGATGGAAGGGATGCCGGATTTCGACCCCGCCGAATTCCGAGGCGCCTTCCAGGTCGTCATCTGGGACCTGGATCACCTCGATCGTCCACTCGCCACGCCCCGCGCCCCATGGTTGAGGACCGGCGCCGATTCGCGGCCCATCTTCCCGCTGGTGGCCTTGAGCCCTGACGGCAAGACTTTGGCCCTGGCCCTATCCCGAGGCAACTCGGTCTCGATCTACTCGACCCAGGACGGTAGCCCGATCCGAGGTCCGATCCGGATCCCCAGCGAGGTCATGGCCCTGGCGCTGGGACCCAACGGCATGCTCGCCACGGCCAGCGGCGGGTCGGTCCAGCTCTACGACCTGGAGTCCAGGACGTTCCTGACGAACCTGACGCCCAACCAGAATTTCGTCCGGATGATGCGGTTCAGCCCGCGCGGTACGCTGCTGGCGCTCTCCGGATCCGGCCCGATCGAGCTCTGGGACCCGGTATCCCACAGCCTGGTCTCCATGCTCCGGACCTCGGAGCAGCCCGCCGACCTGACCTTCTCCCCCGACGGCCGTTCGCTGGCGGCGACCGGCCGCTCGGGTTCGACCTCGGTCTGGACCGTCCAGGACTCGGCGGCGCGAACGCAACTCAGCGGCTTCGACGAACGGCTCTCGTCACTGGCATTCGGGCCCGAGGGGACCCTGGCGGTCGGCGGCCTGTACGGCGATGTCTGGTTCTGGCGCGACGGTCGTTGCCCGGAAGTCGGCTCCCCGTTGCCGATGGCTCCGCCGAGCGCGACCGAACCGATCGCCGGACGCGCCGGGGCGCCACCCTCCTCCGCACAGGCCCCACGGAATGCCCCGCCGGGCTCGGGGATCACCGCGTCGGCATCGGTGTCCGCGCCGGGCCAACCTGGTCCTACCCAGGACCCGCGACGAAACGGATCGCCGGGTCGTGACGGCGAGCGCGGCAGGGGCGGCAGGCCGATGAGGCGCGGGCCGGATTGGCCAACACCCCCCGAGCGTCCGATGCGACCGACGTCACTCGCCTTCGACTCGGAGGGACGGCTAGTCGCCCACGATCTCCACGGCCTGCGGATCTGGCCCGCCCAGCCGATCCTGGTGCGATCGCAGCCGATCCTCGAGAATCCACTACCCGCTCTTGCAGCGAGGCCGTGGTTCATGATGACCCCGGTGTCCAGGACGCCCGACGGACGGACCATGGTCCTGGTCCGCTCTTCGAACCTGTTCCTCTGGCGTGCCGAGTCGCCGGACCGGCTGATTCCCGTGGTCCCTCCGGCCCATGCGACGGCGGATTCCCACGCAGCCGCAGGCCCGCGCCGCCCCGCGGCCCCCGGCACCGATGGCTCTCTCGTGCGCCTCCGTGCCGCCCAGATCTCCCCGTCGGGCGATCGACTCTACCTGATCGATCAGAACTGGCAATTGCGCGTCTGGTCGTTGCAGGATGCCGCGGAGGGAACCTCGTTCCAGGCCCGCGAGCTCGATTGGGCACTTCCGGTCGTCGAGGGGGGGTTCAACAACCTCGCGTTACGACCCGACGGAGCGGTCCTGGCCCTGGCGGAACGCAACGAACGCGTGACCCTGCTGGACACGGCTCGCCCGAGGATCCTCGGTCAAATCCCGCCCCCGAGCGGGGAGTCCGAAGCGTTCCAGCTCGCCCTGGCGTTCTCGCCCGACGGGCGCCAGCTCGCCGTCGGCTCGCAGCTCGGGCCGATCGCCCTCTGGTCGGTCGAGCGACCGACCGCGCCTCGTCGCCGCTTCCATCTGCCCGGCCATCGCGGGATCGTGACCAACCTCGCGTTCGATGCGCAAGGCCGTCGCCTGGCGAGTGCCGGCATGATGGACCCTCTGGTCGAGGTCTGGGACCTGGAACTGATTCAGCACGAACTGGCTCAGTTGGGCCTATCCGACTGAAAGCCTATCCGGAAACGTCTCTGGCCGACTCCCCGGGTACGGAATGGTGCTCGAATGCCTTCGGAGCCTCTGGTTCCGGGCCGACGGCGCCTCCGTCTTTCGGGACGACACGGCTTTGATCGGGCGTGCCGCCTTCATCCTTCAGGGGGTCGAGACCGTCGGCTCCACCGTCTTTTCGGGAATTAGGTTACCGCCCAGATTGCTGCAAAGAATATCCTTTGAGCTCGCGTTGCCGACGGTGTCATCCAAGATGATGCATGCAAAAATGCACTGGATTTCCTCGCGCAAGATCATCCGAAAGAATTCGCCGAGACCTTTTCTTCGAATCACGATGAAAACCGTCGCTTATCTCCGGGTTTCCACCGGCGGTCAGGACCTGGCCACTCAGAAGCTGGCAATCCTCGACTACGCGCGGCGCCACCGCTTCACAGTCGCTCAGTTCGTCGAAGCCCGGCTCGCTTCGCGCCGTGAGAAGCAACGCGAACAGATTTTCCAGACGATTGAGGCGCTGCCTGCGGGCGTTCGTCTGGTGGTGAGTGAATTGTTTCGCCTGGGCCGGAGCCTTGGACAGATCATTCAGGTCGTCGATCAGTTGCTCAAGAAGGGGATCAGCTTGGTGCCATCAAGGAGTCGATCCGCTTGGAACGAAAGCAGGATCTTCAAACCAAGGTGACCATCGCGTTCTTCGGCTTATTCGCAGAGATCGAGCGCGACCTGATCTCCGTGCGGACCCGACAGGGGTTGGCTGCCGCGCGAGCTAAAGGCCGCTTGCTCGGTCGCCCGAATGGCTCCCTGGGCACGTCAAGACTCGAGGGGAAAGAAGGCGAGATCCAGATGTTGCTGGGCAAGAAGGTCTCCAAGGCGTGAATCGCCAAGATCCTGGATGTCGCTCCGAGTACGCTGCACTCCTTCATCCGATCTCGTCGCCTCGAACCCAAAAGACGGCGGCACGTTTAGCTGTCTATCGTTGCAGCAATCCCAGGCCGTAGTTTGAAGTTTGACCGCATCTAGCGGAGCCCTTCGAATCTGTGATTCCCGACAAACGTTGATAATACTGGAATAGGACGCAAAGTTCATACCCTCGCACCACGATCGATCCTGGAGGCGTGCCCGATGTCCTTACGGATCGGACTCCTGCTGCCGATTCTCTTGGCCCTTGTACCCAGCTTGTTCGAGGTCCACGGAGGGGAGCCGGCTCCGAATACTCCCGACCACCGGGTGATCGAGGCGCTGGAGCTCTGGAAGGGCGGCAACCCATCAGCCCGGCATCGGGGACTCCGCCGGCTGGAGCGGCTGGGCCCACGGGCGGCGGCGGCGGTCCCATCGCTCATCCCAAGCCTTACCGACCCCGACCCGACGATCCGGAGGGAGACCGCCGAGATCCTGGAAGAGATTGGCGAGCCGGCACAGGCGGCTGTCCCTGCCTTGCTCGCCGCTCTCGGGGACTCGGAGCGCGATGTGCGCAAAATGGCCGCCCGGGCCTTGGGCTCGATCAAGCCGGATCCGAAAGTGGCGATCCCCGCGCTCGTCGCCAGTATTCGCGCCGGGCGAGACCGGCGCTGCCTGGAGGCGATCTCCACGCTCGGGACACTGGGCGAGCCGGCCGTCCCCGCGTTGATCGACTTCCTGGGAGACAACGAACCGGGCGTCAGCCGGCTCGCCGCGAGGGCGCTGGCTGCGATCGGTCCCGGAGCACGGGCGGCAATCCCCGCCCTCATCGAAGCCCAGCGCCGCCTTGACCACGAGGAGAGGCAACGAGTCGCAGAGGCTCTCGCCCGGATGGGTCCGGCCACGGTCCAGCCGCTCGTGCTGGCGCTACGCGACCGCGACCCGAAAGTCCGCGGCGGAGCAGCCCGGGCGCTGGAACTCCTCGGCCCTGGCGCGAAAGCCGCCGTTCCTGCCCTGATCGCCGCGCTCGCCGATCCCGAGCCGCCCGACGATCCGGAGTCTCCGCGTGGGCCAGCCTTTTCTGGTCAGACTCGCGAAGGAGAACCGCAGCCTTCGGGGTACTTTGCGGCACTGCGGGCGATCGGCGCCGCGGCCGTCCCGCCTCTGCTCGAACGGATCGATCGCCCGGACGAGCGCGACCGGGCCCTGGCGTTCCGGGCGCTCGGGTTCCTGGGATGTCGAGGCAAAGCCGCCATCCCCCGGCTCCTGGCCCTCCTGAATGACCCTAACCGTCGACTCGAAGCCGCTCGGGCGCTGGGTGGAATCGGTCCTGCCGCGCGGGCGGCTGTTCCGACGCTGATCGCCGGGCTGAAGGATCCCGACCCCGTCTACCGTGCCTGCTCGGCCGAGACCCTCGGGTGGATCGGCTGGTCGCTCCAGAATGGCCAGTACACCCGGTGGACCGTAGCCCGGCAAGCCATCGCGCCGCTGATCGCCGCACTCAAGGACCTCGATCCGTCGGCGCGTGCGGCCGCCGCCATAGCGCTCCGCGACATCGGCCCGGAAGCGACCCGTGCCATCCCGGACGCGATCTCCCTGCTCCATGACCCGGCCGCCGAAGTTCGCGCCGCGGCACTGGGCACCTTCCCGAGATTGGGCGAGGTGCCCGCCGCCGAACGCCAGACGATCGGCCGACTCCTTCGCGACGCGGACCCACGCGTGCGCTTGGCTGCCGCCAAGCTCATCACGAACGACGACCTGAGCCGGGAAACCGTGATCGCCGGACTTCTCGCGGCGCTCGAGGATCCGGACACAGTTCTCCGTGCCGAGGCCGCTCTGAAGCTGGCGGGGACCGGCAAGCATACCGATATCAGCCTGGATGATCGCACGGGCGGCCGCGCCGGCGGCAACAATGCCACTCTGGTGAAGTCTCCCGGCGCCGGTGCGTCGCTACGAGCCGCGCTCGCCGATCCGGACTCACGCATCCGTGCCGGCGTTGCTTATGCCCTCGCCAGCTTCCAGAACGAGGCGGCGGCAACGGTCCCTCTGCTGATCCCCCGGCTCCGGGACCCGAGCGTGAGCGTACGGATCGCCGCAGCCGTCGCGCTAGGGCAATTCGGCAAGGATGCACGTGCGGCGGTCCCCGCGTTGATGGAAGCAGCGACGGATCCCGACGGGATCCGAAGCTATGGCCTCGGGGTCTGGGCGGCGGCGGCTCAGGCCCTCGGAGCCATCAGTCCCGAGGCGTCGAGCCAGCGACTCGATCACCTCTTTGCTCTGCTGGACAACCCCAATGCCGACGTTCGCCGGCGCGCCGCACGGGTCCTCCAGCATTACGACATCGAGGTCTGCGCGCAACTCTTCCATTCGCTGGCGGACCCGAAGACACCGCGGCGCGTCCGGGTCGAACTCATGCGCGTGATCATGGGGGATTCCTGGGGCTGGGGCGTCGAGCATCTCGAGGAGTTGAGGGATCTCTCCCCGCACGAGGCCCGCGACGCGATCCCGGCCCTGCGTGACCTCACCGGCGACCGCGATCCCGAGGTGCGCGAAAACGCGAGAAACGTCCTGAACACTCTGGAAGGCGAAGGTGACGACGAGGCGCCGGACCGTTCGTTCCTCGAAGCCGTCCGTGAGGGAGATATCGCGTGCTGGGAGTTCGATTCCGAAGAGGATGGGGCCGAGACCTCAGAGCTGGGGACGTTGCTGGAGGGTCTGAAGGATCCGGACGAGGACGTAAGGACCGCCGCCGCCTACAGGCTGTCGGCCCTCGCCGACCCGTTGCCGGAAGCCGACGACCTGCCGGAAGGCGAAACGCGCGACGCGGCCGAGGAGCAGGCGCATGCCGAGGGCTTAACCCGGATTATTCATGAATTCTTTAGGTGATCGACGCAACCTCTTTGCCATTGGGCGATTGCCGCCGATCTTACCCAAACAGTGACCCAGTTTAACAGCGGCCGAACCCTAACGCTTGAAACGAGTTA
>JBKQHM010000216.1:0-2998 GCA_052148775.1 Isosphaeraceae bacterium
CGGCGCCACGTCAAAAGGCAACAAGTCCAAGACCCCGGCCCTGGACTCATTCGGGCGCGACCTGACCGATCTGGCGAGGCAAGGGAAGCTTGATCCGGTCATCGGCCGCCAAAACGAAATCGAACGCGTGATTCAGGTTTTGTCGCGCCGCACCAAAAACAACCCCGTGCTCCTGGGTGAAGCCGGCGTTGGCAAAACGGCGATCGTCGAGGGCCTGGCCCAGATGATCGTCGACGGCAACGTCCCCGAGCTGTTGCGCGACCGCCGGATCGTGGTGCTGGATCTCGCCATGATGGTCGCGGGCACGAAGTACCGCGGCCAGTTCGAGGAGCGGATCAAGGCCGTCATGAACGAGGTTCGTCGGGCCAAGAACACCATCCTGTTCATCGACGAGCTCCACACCCTGGTCGGGGCCGGCGGCGCCGAGGGGGCAATCGATGCCTCCAACGTGCTCAAGCCGGCGCTCGCCCGCGGCGAGGTCCAGTGCATTGGCGCAACCACCCTCGACGAATATCGCAAGTACATCGAGAAGGACGGGGCCCTCGAGCGACGGTTCCAGACGATCATCGTCGAGCCGCCCAGCCGCAACGAGGCCCTGGAGATCCTCCGGGGCTTGCGCGATCGCTACGAGTCGCACCACCGGGTCCAGATCACCGACGAGGCCCTCGAGGCCTCCGTCGAGCTCTCGGATCGCTACATCACCGGCCGATGCCTCCCCGACAAGGCGATCGACGTCGTGGATGAGGCCGGCGCCCGCGTCCGCCTCAAGGCCATGACCCGGCCGCCCGACCTCAAGGAGCTCGACGAGCAGATCGAACGCCTCAACCAGGACAAGGAAGAGGCCGTTGCCAACCAGGACTTCGAGCGGGCCGCCGCCCTGCGCGACCAGGCCGACAAGCTCAAGAAGAAGAAGGAAACCATCACCCGCGAGTGGCGCGAGCGCTCCAAGGAGATCGACGGCACCGTCGACGAGGAGGTCATCGCCGAGGTCGTCAGCAAGATGACCGGCATCCCGCTGACCCGGCTCGAGACCGAGGAGACCACGCGACTGCTCCGGATGGAGGAGGACATCCAAAAGCGGGTCATCTCCCAGACCGAGGCCATCAAGCGGATCAGCGAGGCCGTCCGCCGCAGCCGTGCGGGCCTGAAAGACCCCAGGCGACCCATCGGCAGCTTCATCTTCGCCGGGCCCACCGGCGTCGGCAAGACGTTGCTCGCCAAGGCACTCGCCGAATTCATGTTCGGCGACTCCGACGCGCTGATCCAGATCGACATGTCCGAGTACATGGAGAAGCACAACGTCTCCCGGCTCATCGGTGCCCCGCCGGGCTACGTCGGCTATGAAGAAGGCGGCCAGTTGACCGAGAAGATCCGCCGTCGTCCCTACGCCGTCGTCCTGCTCGATGAGATCGAGAAGGCCCACCCCGACGTCTACAACACCCTCCTCCAGATCATGGAGGAAGGTCGGCTCACTGACAGCTTCGGCCGGAACGTCGACTTCAAGAAAACGATCATCATCATGACGACCAACGCCGGTGCCGAGGTGACCTCGTACACCAACATCTTCGGCTTCGACCGCGGTCGCGACGATTCCGCCAGCTACGAGCAGATGAAGGAGCGCCTCAAGGTCGCCATCGAGAAATACTTCCGCCCCGAGTTCCTCAACCGGCTCGATGACGTCATCGTCTTCCACGCCCTCAACGAGAAGGACCTGAAGAAGATCGTCGACATCGAACTGGCCAAGATCCTGGGCCGCATGAAGGATCGCGGGCTGGAGATGGTCATGAGCGACGAGGCCAAGGCCTTCTTGATCCTCAAGGGCTACAACCCCGATTATGGCGCCCGACCGCTACGTCGCGCCATCGAAAACCTCATCGAGAATCCGCTGGCCGAGGAACTCCTCCGCGGCTCGTTCAAGGGCAAGGATGTCGTCTTCGTCCACGTCGAGGGCGTGGACGAGGCCAAGCGATTCAGGTTCACCGCCACCACCAAGGAAGAGGCCGAAAACCAGAGACAGGCCGAAGCCCTGGTGGCCGTCGGCGCCGGCGGGAGCGACTCGGCCCACGCCGACGAGAAGGATGCCTGAGCATCCCCTCCCCGCCCGGGAGTGCTCCGAAACTCCCTGTGATCCGTCGGGCCCGGATCGTATAATCGATCCGGGCCCTTCTCTTCGTTGCATCAACGGGTTGACGTTCGTCGACGGGATCGAGAGTCATCCCAACCCACAAGGAAGACGTACGGCCCAGATCGAGGAACAGAACAGAACAGACCATGGCCAAGAATCAGCAAGTCCGCGCCATGCAGACGGCGCAGCCATTCCGGCCTTTCCTGGTCAAACTGGCGGATGGGCGGCACTTCGAAGTACGGCATCCCGAGAACATCTCATGTTCGCCTAATGGTCGGGAGATGGTCGTTCACGACGACGACGGGATGCACTTGCTCGAGCAGTTGCTCGTCATCAAGCTCGTCCCGCAATCCCGGTCGGCGACGGCCAAGCGGAAGACGGACGCGAAATGACCGATGCCGAACTCGAACGGCAGAGCGTCCCCGTCGCTCGGCCTCGGTCTTGCGAATCACCAACCACGGCCATAGGCCGTGGTATGAGGAAGGCCCCCCCGAGGGGGCCGTCTACGTGAGGTAGCCCCCCTTGGGGGCTTGGAGATCAGAGCAACTCCTGGGATTTCGGGCGCTGTGTACGGGCTTCTCCGATTGGCTACCGACTCGGCCGTGCGCTATCTGAGTTTTTTCCTACCGAGCGGCAGCGATCAATTCGTTTCTCGGAGGAAAGCATGCCGGATCGCTCGAAGCTCTTCGGGTCTCACGGCCAAAGGCCGTGGATTTAGCCCAGATTATTCATACCCACTCTCGCATCCGACCTTTAGTACACTATGTCCACTCATTTAACAGACCTTTCGTACACTATTCGCTCAGTTGCGGGTCCAGTGGATAATCACGGCGCATACCCTCCCCCTCCCCATCACAAGCATGTCTGCAATGC
>JBKQHM010000217.1:0-2676 GCA_052148775.1 Isosphaeraceae bacterium
GGTTCGGAGCGAACGGCTCGAATACATCAATGATATCGCCGAACGCGCCGTCGGCGGGGTCAAGCATGCCGTCAGGGATGACAGGAAGGTGATCGTTCATGATCCCTTGAATCTCAGCCACCTTGGAATCGATCATCAGATCGGCCTGGGCGGCTGCGCCGGGATCACGCAACAAGCGAGTATCCCGGTATCCGCGTTTGTAGAGGTCGAAGTCAATCCGTCCTCCGGAGGGAGCGTCCGGCCAGGTGAATCGGCCCTCGGCATCGGTCTGGGCTCTCCAGTCGAGGCGGTGGCCTTGGCGTTTTCCGGCCGTCACGATCACCCCGGCGACCGGGTGGCCCTCCCTGTCAACGACCCGGCCGTGAAATTGTCGGCCTGGAGAGAGTCGGAAATCCACCAGTGGCATCTGGGCACGAGGCTCTATCACCATTCCGATCCGGCGCCATTCCGTGCGCCTCGACACTGATCACGCAGCGCCCGAGGAGGGTGTCGTCGTCGACGTGTGCAAAGGCAAACCGGCCTGCTACATCGGTCCGGGTCGCGAGGAAGTCCGATTCGCCGTTCGAGTATGCGAGCGCTATGCGGGCTCCTGGCACGGCTGCACCATTCGCGTCAAGGACCTGGCCACCGACGCTCACGCCCGACTTCAACACCAGGGCTCCGGTCATCGCGCGAGCCGTCTTCAGGCTGAGTGTTCGCCGGAATAAAGCCTCGGTATCACTGAGGTAATCGGGATGTCTGACCTGAAAGAACAACCGCGTCGCGGGATTCGGGTGCGCCGGCAGGCATGAGCAGCGCCAGCGGCCCTCGGCATCGGTCTTGACGCGGATGGAGGGGAAGAAGCCGCTGAGCACCTGTTCCGTTTGGAAGGACGCGAAAATGCCTTCAGCCCCACTTTTCAAAGACCCGGGAACATCCTGATCCGGTCCATGACCATTCTGCGCGAATGCAACGATGACCTCAGCATCCTTGACCGGTCGCCTATTCTCGTCCCTGATATGGCCGCCGATCAGTTGGCCTGATTCGATCACACGGCGACGGGCCGCATCGGCCCGGGCTCGCACCGCCACGCGATAGGCCACGCCGTGCAGCCAGGGGCCGAGCCGGTGGACGTCGCGGAGCGATCGTGCCTTGCGGACCAGGATCAAGAACGTCGCCTGGAACGCATCCTCGACGTCATGGGGATTCGCGAGCCATCGGCGGCAGACACCCAGGACCATCGGGCCGTGCCACGCGATCAGGGCTTCCAGGGCGAGTTCGTCGCGGTCGGCCGCGAACCGATCCAGGAGCTGGCCGTCGTCCAGGCCGGTGACGCTCCCGCCACGGAAGAGCCGGTCGATCTGCCGGAGTGCTGTCCGATCCGGATCGCTCGCCATTTCGCCTCCTCGTCCGATCCGCGTTGAGGTCCGCTCGTCCCATCTTATCTACTGCACGAACCCCGGCGGGCCGCACGCTGTCTCGAGGAAATCCGTTCGGGAAGACATTCCCATTGACCTCGGATCAAGCCTTGCGCTATGATTCTGGTAGAAAGCTGTGTTTCCGGACTTGCTGGAGTCCCGAGAATGCGTGATTTCGCGGCGAACCTTCGACTGACCCTGATCCTTAGCCTCGGCCTTATCGGCCGGGCAGGGAGGTACTCTTAGGGTTCGTCGCGTCCGAAAGACACGCAGCTAACGAAGCCCCGAGACCCGCCCCGACCGGTGGATCTCGGGGCTTCGTCTTTTCCAGGCCTCGGTTGGTCCATCGGTGGGTCGGGCGGGAAAACGCACCTGATCCGAACTCCTCGGGTCAGGTATCAAGCTCGATCCCATACGAGATCCAAAGAAAGAGCCGATCCATGAGCCAATCCACGCCGCCGAATTCGACGACGCCGAATGATTCGCCCGACGCGAACCGCGTGCGGATCTTCGACACGACCCTCCGCGACGGCGAGCAGTCGCCGGGCGCCAGCATGAACATGGCCGAGAAGCTCGAGGTCGCCCGGGCGCTGGCGGCCCTCGGGGTCGACGTCATCGAGGCAGGCTTCCCGATCGCCTCGGTCGGCGACTTCGAGGCAGTGCGGGCCATCGCCACCGAGGTAACCGGCTCGTCGGTCTGCGCGCTGGCGCGGTGCAATGAACGCGATATCGACCGCGCCTGGGAGGCGATCCAGTTCGCCCAGAAGCCGCGCATCCACGTCTTCCTGGCGACGTCGGCCATCCATCGCGAGCACAAGCTACGGATGTCCAAGGCCCAGATCATCGAGAAGGCCGTCGCCAGCGTGCGGCGGGCCAAGGCGTGCTGTCCGGACATCGAATTCAGCCCCGAGGACGCCGCAAGGACCGAGCTCGACTTCCTCTGCGAGGTCGTCGAGGCCGCCATCGAGGCGGGCGCCACGACGGTGAACATCCCCGACACCGTCGGCTACGCGACGCCGATCCAGTATGCGAAGGTCATCGGCACGCTCAGGGAGCGCGTCCCCAACATCGGCCGGGCGGTCATCAGCACCCACTGCCACGACGATCTCGGCATGGCGGTCGCCAACAGCCTGGCCGGCTGCGAGGCCGGCGCCCGGCAGGTCGAATGCACGATCAACGTCATAGGCGAGCGCGCCGGCAACGCAGCGCTCGAAGATGTCGTCATGGCCTTGAAGACCCGGTTCGAATACTACGGGCTGACCACCAACATCAAGACCGA
>JBKQHM010000218.1:0-4486 GCA_052148775.1 Isosphaeraceae bacterium
GTCGGGGGCCTCGGGTCTATCGCCCTGGCCTCGGCCGCGGCCCATACCATTGCCGTTACCCCTGTTCCGTTTGCTCATATTCATGCCGAGGCTGTTCAGGTCGTCGCCGAGCTGGTTCATTGCGTCGGCGGGCATACCGTTCTTGGCATCCTGCAAGTCGGCCATGGCGCTGTCGAGGGCCTGCATCTCCTCGAGCTGCTTGGCCATCTCCTGGAGCTGCTGCTGCGACATGCCCATCGCCTCGGCGGCCTTCTTCATGTCGCCCTTCTGCATCGCCTCCTGGGCCTGGGTCATCTTGTTGGCGAGCTGCTGGAGCTGCTTGAGGCCCTTGGCCTGCTCCTGGAGCTTCTCCATCTCGCGCTCGTATTGCTGCTGGCTCAGTCCGCCGTTCTTGCGGGCTTCTTCCAGTTGCTTCTTCCGCTCTTCCATGTTGGCGAGTGCGTTGAGCTTCTTGGCCATCTCGCCGAGTTGCTCCTTCAGCGCCTTCTTCTCGGCCTCGTTCAGCTTGCCCGACTGCATCTTCTCCTGGAGCTTCTTGAGCTCCTCGGCCGCCTTCTGGAAGTCGCCGCGAGCGAGGTCCTTGGCGAAGTCATCGGCCGGTCCCTGGCTGCCCATCTCCTTGAGCTGCTTGAGCTGTCGGGTGACCTGCTCGGGGGTCCCGAGCTGCTTCTGCCGCTCCTTCAATGCATTCGTCAGCGCATTCAGCTCGACCATGAGCTTGTCCTTGGCCGCCGGGGGCGCCTTGGTCAGCTCGTCCGACTTCTTCTGGATCTGGGCCAGGAGCTTGTCGGCTTCCGGGAACTTCTCCTTGTCGATCGCCTCGCGCTGACTGGCGATCTTCTTGCTGAGCGCCTGAGTCTGCTTCGCCAGGGCCTTGGTGTCGACGGACTCGGTCGACTTGGCCTGGGCGGTGCCGCGGACCCAAGGGGAGACGAACAGGAGGAGCACGGAGGCAGTCGCCGGGATCAGCACGACCCAGGCCCGGCGCGGGAGCCGCAGCCCGAACTCGGCGGCGACGTCCAGGTCGGTGACCTTCTTTACGGCGTCGGCGATCAGGGCCACGCCCGCGGGGGTCTCCCGGAGGTCTTCGGGCAGGGTCAGGGCCGAGCTCAGCCGCTCATTCAGGTGGAAGACCCGGTCGATCGCGACGGCCGCATCCAGCCGGCTCGGGCCGGAGAAGATCGCGAAGGCCGACGAGACCAGGATCCCCATCGCGCCGGCCACGGCGAACGGCACCCAGTCCGGGGCCGGCAGGTTGCGACCCATCACCTTCTCCGCGCCGATCACCCCGGCCACGATGACCAGCCCGATCGCCAACGACCACACCAGCGTCGACAGGAACCGCTGATACCGCAGTCGCCGAAACACTCGGGCCACCGGCTTCTCCAGCTCGCGCATCGGGCGCCCCCTGTGGATTCCAGATTCCAGGATTCCAAATTCCGGAGAAGAGAAGATCGAGGATCGTCTCTTACGAACGTCGTACTGTCAGTTTATCCGCAAGGACGATCGGTTGCAAGTACCGGAGCCGAAACATTTCGGATGTGGGGTCGGCCGATCGCGGGCGGATTTTTCCAAAGATTCGGGATTGGTTCCGGCGCGGGGTGCAGTACCTTGGATGATCGGGCACTCTTAAGGAGCGGGAAAGATGTCGTGTGCGGGCCGAGGCATCGTCTTGCGGCAGATCGACCGGCTGTTCCGCGAAGGGACGCTCGGCGGCCTCGGGGACGGTCAGCTCCTGGAGCGTTACCTGACGCGACGGGATGAGGCCGCCTTCGAGGCGCTGGTGGACCTGCACGGTCCGATGGTGCTGGGCCTGTGCCGGCGGATGCTCCGCGACCCGCGGGACATCGAGGACGCATTCCAGGCGACGTTCCTGGTGCTGGTCCGCAAGGCGCCGGCGATCCGGGACCGAAGTCTCCTGTCAAGCTGGCTTTACGGCGTGGCGTACCGGGTCGCTCGACGCGCCCGGAGTCGGACGCTCCGCCGTCGGGATCGCGAGACGTCCGTCGCGGACCTGGTGGTCGCGGCGGGGCCGGAGACTTCGGATCGGCTTGAGGTCGATCCGGTGCTCGATCAGGAGTTGAACCGGCTGCCGGAGAAATACCGGGCGCCCTTGATCCTGTGCTACCTGCGAGGGCGCACCCACGACCAGGCGGCGGAAGAACTCCGCTGTCCGGTCGGGACGGTGCGCAGCCGGTTGGCCAGGGGGCGCGACCTGCTCAGGAGGCGCCTGACGCAACGGGGGTTCGCCCCGTCCGCCATGGCTGCGTTCCTGAGCACCGGGCCGAGTTTGCCGGCCAGGCTCCTCGTCGAGGCCGTCCCGCCGTCGCTGGTCTCCGCGACGTTGAAGGCGGCTTTCGGGTTCGGCTCGGCTCAAACCATTCAGGTCGGCGCGATCGCCACGTCGGTGGTCGCCCTCGCCCAGGGAGTGCTCACGACCATGAGAATCGCACAATTGCAGTGGATCGGACTGGCTATCCTCGCGACCAGCCTCTCGGCAGGCGGGGTGGTCGCGGTTTCTTATGCCGCGTCGCAGACACGAGATGCCGAGGCATCGAAGAGTTCCGCCGCGGGCATCGTGCCCGACCCGCAGGAGCAAGCGAACGGCCGCCGAAACGGCAAGCAGACAATCATGATGGGCAATCTGCGTTCGGAACGATTCGATGCTCTGGAGCAGAAGGTCGACGAGCTGCTGAAGCGTTTGGACGCGAATCCACCAACCCCATCCTCGAATCGCCCCGATATCGAATCGCAAAGGAGGTTCCCGTCCAGCGCGAAGTCGATCCAGGAGTTGGCGGCCCAACTGAAGCAAGTCGTCCTGGAGCGGGATAATACCAAACGCCTCGTTGATCACAATGCCGTCTCGTCCCGCGAGCTCGAGCTATACCATAACAAGGTGCTTGTCGCTGTGGGCCAGATCGAAGGACTCGATGAAGACCTTGCCGACGAGATCGCTCGCCTCAAGCTGGAGATGCGCCGGAAGAATGCTGAGCGAGAGAAAGCCGAGGCGCAGAAGGAGGTTGCGCAGACCGTCACCGCACGGAACACTCGATTAAACGAGCGGAAACCGGGGATGGTCGCCGCGGAGGATGTGGCCAAGGCGGAAGGAGAAACCAAGGTCGCCCAGGCCCAGGTGGGAATCGTCGAGGCCGAGATCGCGGAGGTCGGCCTGAGAATCCAGCAGTTGGAACGACGACGGGAGCGGATCAAGCAGGCCATGGTTCTGGCGAACGCAGCGAAAGCCGCCTCCCCGGCACCGACTAATCTCGATGTGAAGAAGCCGAAGAGACACGATGTCCCGTTCATGATCCCGAACAACAACCTGGAGCGCAAAGGGTTCACGGGGCAGTAAGGCCGAAAAGCCTGCTCTTCACCGGAACCAAGTCGAAATCGCAACCTACGGCTGATTCGCCTCCGCGTACACCGCAGCCGCGGCCTGGGTCGCCTCGCCGGCCTTGAGCGCGTATCCCAGGTCGCGGAAGCAGGTCTCCAGCGCGGCCAGCACCAGAGTGACGTTGCTCTGTCGCGAGCCATACCCCATCAGCCCAATCCGCCAGGCTTGGCCCTTGAACGGACCGAGGCCGCCGCCGATCTCGATGCCCCAGTCCTTGAGCAGGCGCCGGCGGACGGTCAGGTCGTCGATGCCGTCGGGGATCTTCACGCAAGTCAACTCGGGCAGGCGATGCTTCGGGTCGGTGAGCAGGCTCAGGCCCATCGCGGCCAGCCCGGCGTGTAGCGCCCGGCCGTTGAGCGCATGGCGGGCGAACCGGGCCTCCAGCCCCTCCTCGACGACCACCGCCAGCGCCTCGCGCAGCGCGTAATTCATGCTGATCGGCGCGGTGTGGTGGTAGACCCGATCACTGCCCCAGTATTTCTGGATCATCGTCAGGTCGAGGTACCAGCTCTGGACTTTCGACTTGCGCCGATTCAAGACCTCGACGGCCCTCGGGCCGATCGACACCGGTGCCAGTCCCGGCGGGCAGCTCAGGCATTTCTGGGTCCCGGAATAGACCGCGTCGATCTCCCAGGCATCGATCTCGACGGGAATCCCACCCAGTCCTGTGACGGTATCCAGCGCGATCAGGGCGCCCGATTCGTGGGCGATCCGCGCGATCTCCTCGACCGGCTGCCAGGCACCCGTCGATGTCTCCGCGTGCACGATCCCGACGACCTTGGGACCCACGCGATGAATCGCCGCCTTCACCTCGTCCGGGTCGAACACCTCGCCATACGGCCGCTCGATCACAGTCACCTGGGCGCCGGCCCGCTCGGCCACGTCCTGCATCCGCGCGCCGAAGACGCCGTAGATGCAGACCAGCATCTTGTCGCCCGGCTCGATCAGGTAGACGACCACGGTCTCCATGCCGGCCGAGCCTGTCCCCGAGACGGACAGCGTCTTCCGGGTCGTCGTCTGGAAGACGTAGCGCAAGAGGTCCTGGGTCTCATCCTTCAGGGCCACGAATTCGGGGTCCAGGTGGCCCAGCAG
>JBKQHM010000219.1:0-29604 GCA_052148775.1 Isosphaeraceae bacterium
GTCGACCACCCCCCGAAAGTGCCTCTCCGACAACCCCGCCAGCCCATAAAACCGTAAAACCCGCGAGGTCGAGGCCTTGAATCCGTCTTGGCTTCTCAAATACCGCCGAGTTGCGGAACTGCTGCGCGCGTCACCGCCTCTCTTTCCCAACAAGCAAGTCCTGGGTAAAGTGAGAGGTTCTCGGAGAAGCCGCTTGCCGCGCCGATTGCCAAGGGCTGGCCGCCGACGGAGGCCCGTCGGCCCTCCGCGAGGGCGAGGAGGCTGGTCTCCCTTTGATGGAGATTTCATGGCACTATCCGACTGGCTGTTCGGCCGCAGGCTGGCGACGCTCGAAGAGGAGGACCAGCGCGTCGGCGTGCTGGCCGGTATCCCGATGCTGGGCCTCGACGCGCTGGCCTCCGCCGCATACGGTCCCGAAGCCGCCCTGACCCTGCTGATCCCCCTGGGAATTGGCGGGGTGCGGTATATCGGTCCGATCACCACCCTGATCATCGCGCTTCTCGCGATCGTCTACTTTTCCTACCGGCAAACGATCGCGGCCTACCCGCACGGAGGCGGATCGTATACCGTGGCGAAGGAGAACCTCGGCATCCACTCGGGCCTGCTCGCCGCGGCGGCGCTCCTGCTCGATTACGTCCTCGTCGTGGCCGTCGGCGTCTCGGCGGGCATCGGCGCGCTGGTCTCGGCCCTGCCGATACTCCAGCCCTACACGCTGGCGCTCTGCCTGGCGACGCTGGCGATGATCACGATCGTCAACCTGCGCGGGGTCAAGGAATCGGGCCTGGCATTCATGGTGCCGACGTACGTATTTGTCGTCTCGCTCCTGGGCGTGCTGGCATTCGGGCTATTCAAGACGATCGCGGCGGGAGGCCACCCGGAGCCGGTGGACGCACCGCCGACTCTCCCCTCGGTCGCATCGGTAGCCCCCCTGTGGATCCTGATGCGGTCCTTCGCCAGCGGTTGCACGGCGATGACCGGCGTCGAGGCCGTCAGCAACGGCGTCAGTGCCTTCCGCGAGCCGTCGGTCAACTATGCCCGTCGCACCCTCACGGCCATCATCGCACTCCTGGCGATCCTCCTGGCCGGCATCGCCTACCTGTGCCGGGTCTACGGCGTCGGTGCCACCGAGCCGGGCCAGGCCGGATACGAAAGCGTCCTCTCGCAGCTCGTCGCCGCGGTCGTCGGCAAGGGCGTGATCTACTACGTCACGATCGGCTCGGTGCTGGCCGTACTGGCGCTCTCGGCGAACACCGGATTCGCCGATTTCCCGAGGCTCTGCCGGGTCATCGCGCAAGACGGCTACCTCCCCAGCGCATTCGCCCACCGGGGCCGTCGCCTGGTCTACTCGCACGGCATCCTCGTGCTGGCCGGCCTCTCGGGGATATTGCTGGTCATCTTCCGAGGGATCACCGACAGCCTCATCCCCCTATTTGCGGTCGGCGCCTTCCTGGCCTTCACGCTCTCGCAGGCGGGCATGGTCGAGCACTGGCGCAAGATCGGCGGCTCGGGAGCCGTCCGATCGATTGCGGTCAACGGCCTCGGGGCCGCCTGCACGGCGGTAACCCTGGCCGTGGTGCTGGTCTCGAAGTTCGCCGAGGGGGCCTGGATCACCGTCTTGCTCGTCCCTGCGCTGCTCTTGATGTTCGCCGGCGTCCATGCCCATTACCGGGCCCTCGGTCGCGAGGTCACCACCGATGCCCCGCTCGATGCCTCCGGCCTCAAGCCGCCGATCGCACTCCTGCCGATCCGGGGCTGGAGCACCATCACGCGCAAGGCGCTCCGCATCGC
Source organism: Isosphaeraceae bacterium (assembly GCA_052148775.1). Lineage (GTDB taxonomy): Bacteria > Planctomycetota > Planctomycetia > Isosphaerales > Isosphaeraceae > CAVZRC01. Next base: position 1,789 of record JBKQHM010000219.1, read on the forward strand.
CATGAAGATCTCTCCCGAGGTCTACGTCCTGCACATCGCCGGCGACGAGAAGACTGTCCTCGACCTGGAAGACACCTGGGCCCAGCGCGTCCGCCAGCCCGCCAAGGAAGCCGGCGTCCCCGCGCCGCAACTCATCGTCATCTTCTCCCCCTTCCGACAGCTCTATGGACCCCTGATGGAAGTCGTCGCCGACCTCCAGCGAGCCCATCCCGGTCGGGACCTGGCCGTGATCGTGCCCGAGCTGGTGGCAACCCGCTGGTACCATTATCTCCTACACAACCATACAGCATCCATCATCAAGGCATACCTGCTCTTCAGCGGTCTTCGGCGCGTCATCGTGGTGAATGTCCCGTGGTATTTGGCCGACTGAATGGCAGGACGAACAGGAGGGAATCGATGATGGTCGTCGTCGCCGTTTTGTTGTCCGCCGTGGATGGCGATCGCTGGAGGCTCGGGATCGGCGACCCGACGATCATGGGCTGGGTGACGGTGGCCGCCTACTTCGTCGCGGCCATCGGCTGTGCCCTGGCCGCCTGGCGCGAGCCCTTGCCCGACGGCTCGAGACGGCCGCGCTCGCGCCCGTCGCGGTTCTGGCTGGCACTGGCGGGCCTGATGGTCGCGCTGGGGATCAACAAGCAGCTCGACCTCCAGAGCCTCGCCACACAGATCGGCCGTGACCTGATCCGGGGTCTCAACTTGTATCAGGAGCGCCGCGCGCTCCAGCTCGGCTTCATCCTGGCGGTCGCCCTGATCTGTGCCGGCTCGCTGGCGATCGTCCTCTGGGCGGCACGCCGGAATCTGTCGCGACGATGGCCGGCGCTCGTCGGCATACTGTTCATCCTCGGCTTCGTCGTCATCCGCGCGTCGTCGTTCCACCACGTCGACGTCCTGCTGGCTGGCCGGCTCGGTGGGATGAAGTGGAACTGGATCTTCGAACTGGGTGGCATCGGGGTCGTGGGCCTGTCGGCCTTCCGCATCGTCGGGGCCAGACCGCCCCGACCCCCTCGGCCCGACAACGCCATGACCTACCGGTACCACATCGGGCAGTAGGAGCTTCCTGCCAGTAACGTGGGCACCCCCTTCATGGCTTGCGATTTCTGGGCATTGCCGACCTTTGAGCGTCTTACGAACCCCACTCTCTTCTGTAGCTGGCCTCTTTGAGGCCGGGCTCTTCTGTAGCTGGCCTCTTTGAGGCCGGGCGTTCGACCCCGGGGTCACAGACCCCAGCTACAGCCAGAACAATGGGATCTACCTGCTGTCAGTTCATGGCACGCTCTACGAATAGCCTTCTGGATTGGTTGCTGAGGGGCTGCCAGACCTGCGCCAGGCGCAGGTCATCCCTGTCCGCCCACGGCTTGACTGAAACTCTCGGAGTACACTGCCCGCCCACGATCACAGCCCGAGATGATCCCGCGCGAACGTCAGGCAGTTGCGAACATTCTCGTCCTCGGCCCGGAGTTGTGCGTCGCGCGGCAACCGGCCGATGCGGGGAAGCGGCCGGCTCGGCGCATGGTCGCGGACGAGCCTGAGTGCCCGCGCGAGATGTCGCCCGGAAAGTTCGGGAAAGGTCTCCCAGTAACGATCGGTCAGGCAGGGCACCTTGAGGGGGTCACGCGTGATCATCTCGATATTGAAGCGAATCCCCGTGCGGGCGGAGCGCAGGATGCGGACGACCCTGGGCAGGTCGAGGACTCCGGTGCCGAGCGGGACCTCGGAGAGCAGGAACCCCTCCCGGCATTCCTCCAGCCCCATGTCCTTGAAATGGGTCGTGAAAGCTCGAGGCGCGAGTACCTCGACGACTTCCATCGGGTCCTCCAGCAACGAAATGCTGTTACCCGTATCGAGACAGACCCCGACGTGATCGTTCCCGGTCTTCTTGAGCATCGCCAGGAGTTCGTCGGCTCGCCAGTCCTTGTGGTTCTCGACGGCCAGTAGGATTCCGTGTCGCGCGACGACCGGCGCGGCCATTGCCATCGCGTTGGCGGACGCCTCGGCGAACCGACGGAACGCCGCGAGTGTGGCGAACGTCTCGTATCGGCGTCCCGAGAGCATCACGGTCCGGACCATCTCCGCCCCGGCTTGCTTCGCCGTGCGGATTTCGGCCTCGAACCGCTGCACGTCGGCCGGGTCGCGCGGCAGCGAGACGATCCCCTCCAGGTACATCGACGCCGCCTCGGCCCGGTCGCAAAGGGCGCGGGCGCCGGCCTCGTCGCGGTTCCCGAGGCCGACCTGGACGCCTCGGGCGCCGAGCGATCGGGCGTATTCCAGGAATCGGCTGGCTTCGGAGAACCGATCCCCGGCGCGGCGGTCCCGGTCGCCGCTGGTTCGGACGGGGAAAGAATGGATGACCAGCCCCAGGGAGCGGCGGCCGGTGCCCGGCCCGGTCTTTGGATCGCCGATCGCCGGCGCGGCGGCCAGGGCCCCGAGCGAAGCGGCGAGCATCGTGCGTCGCGTCGTCCGCATGAATCACCCCTTATCAAGGATGGCCTTGAGCTCGGCATCCCACAGTGCTCGATACGGACGCTCGAGCAACGCGGCGGCCTCATGGTCTCCGACGATCGTCTCTCGGTCCGAATCCCAACGGAGCTTCCGTCCGACCCGGAGCGACAGGTTCGCCAGGTGGCAGGCCGTGACAACGCGATGCGCGCCTTCGAGGTCTGAGATCGGCTCGCGGCGCGACCGGACGCATTCCAGGAAATTGGCGGCGTGGCGTCGGAACTGGTCGAATTCGTCGCCGGAACGATCCTCGACGGCCCTGGTCCAGCGTAGCGTCGACTCGCGATCACCGGTACTCGCCGGGCCGCCGACCGGATGAGGGCCGCCGAAGCGGGGGATGGCGTCGGACGGGGCAATCTTCGGGTCGGGCGTCACGACGAACCCTTTTCGGGAGATCGTCAGACTCCCTTTTGTCCCGCAGAACTCCAGCCCTCGCACCGGCGCCTCCCCGCGGCTGCATTCCCGGTGCGACCAGGTCGCCGTCCAGCCCGGATATTCGAAGAAGGCGTCCTGGGTGTCGGGCGTCTCGCCGTTATCCTTCAAGGCATACCGCCCGCCCACGCTCGTCACGGCCGATGGCGCCTTGGCGTCAAGAAACCAGTGGACGATATCAAGCGAGTGCTGGCCGAGGTTGGTCATCTGGCCGCCCGAGTAGTCCCAGAACCATCGAAAATGGTAGATCGACCGGTTCGGGTTGTACGGACGCTTCGGAGCGGGGCCGAGCCAGAGGTCGTAATCGAGACCGGGCGGCGATTCACCGTCCGGAGGTGAGCCGAAGCCCGGCATGACGTTCCGGTAGGACCACATCCGGACCGCAACGACCTGCCCGATCTGCCCGCTCCGGACCAGCTCACGCGCCTTCTGGTAATGCGGCCCCGATCGCTGCTGCGTTCCGACCTGGACGACCCGATTGTGCCGTCGGGCCACGTCGACCATCCATCGGCCCTCGCGGACGAACAGGCTCAGCGGCTTTTCGACGTACACGTCCTTACCCGCCGCGCAGGCCATCATGGTCATCAAAGCATGCCAGTGGTCGGGCGTGGAGACGACGACCGCGTCGATGTCGCGATCGTCGAGCAGCCTGCGGAAATCGTCATGAGCCCGGGCGGAGCCCCCCATCAGCGCGGCGGCCTCATCCCGACGCCCGCGATGGACCTCGGCGATGCCGACGAGACCCGCTCCGGACTGGTCGCGGAAGTCGAGGACGTGCCGCTTGCCGATCAGGCCGAAGCCGATGAAGCCCAGGCCCACCCGATCGTTGGCGCCCAGGACCCGCCGATAAGCCCCGGCGGAGAGCGCCGCGGCGGCACCACCGCCGAGCAGCGTGCGTCGGCTCAGCGCGGGCTGAGTGTTGCTGATTTCGGCCATCGCGTCGAACTCCCTCTTGGACACGTGGGAGAGACGAACCTCGCGATGTCAGACTACGACACCCGGGATGCCCACGCCACCCGCTCATGGCCCGGAATCGCACGCATTCCTCGAGAATTGACCGGTGACAGAGAATGACGATCATCAGGCAGGCGAGGGTCTTGGGCTTGAGTGGCCAGGTTCCGGGTTCATTTCGCGGAGCCACGGGATCATGCCGAGCCGTATCCCTTTTCGAACTAACGGCGGTTTCGGCCCGGCTCGTGACAGGCCCCGGGGAGTGACGATCTCCGGTGATCGGTCCTCCCCTGTCGACCCATTTTCGCTCCCACGCGGCGTTACGCGGCGCGCAGATCGAAAAAATTCTGAAAATTCGTATCTGTCGTAGTGGTCGAGAGTTCGGGAGACAATCGACCCGAATCCGCGATAGGTGCGTTAATGAAATTGTAAAACGGCGCCATCCTAATAATAAGGGCGTGCAACAAGTCCGCAATCGCATCCAATCGGGGCAGGAACCTGTGACCAGCCGCGCGTCAGGAAACTCATCAGTCCGGTCGGAATCATCACCGGCCCCGGTCCGCGACGACATGGGCCGTATCGCCGGCGACCCGGCCGATCCGACCCGTTCGCGGACTGGCCGCCAAATCACGCCCGGCCCCGTAGATAGGAGATGGCGACCCTCCGAAATGTTGCAAGGGAGTGCAAACCAGTGCAACGAGCCGAGGTGGGATTTTGCCGACCCAAGGACCGGTTTCCGACCGGCCCGCCAGCGGAGGCCCGCCGTCCAGAGGACGGCGACCTTTCGTTCGGGTGCACGGAGACCCGCGACGAACGGCGTCGACTTGCGTCGCCCCGATCGTGCGAAGGTTGTTTAATTTTTGCTTGACGCTCTCCGCGAGCCCCCCGGATAATCGCGACAGGGAACGGGAGTCGGCGTCTTACTCCAAGCCTGGAGCGGATCGAGAGCTCAGGCGCGGGATTCGCGGCCTTTCCGGGGAGATGCCGTGGGTTGGCCCGCGCAATGCGAAAGTCACCGAGAGGCGAACCGATTGATGATCACACCCATCCTCCTGGCAGTCCTCGCGTGGTCCGGCCCGGCGGTCGATTACGCTCGGGAGATCAAGCCGGTCCTGGCCGCGCGTTGTGCAAGCTGCCATGGGGCGATTCGTCAGAAGGCGGGCCTGCGCCTCGACACGTCCGCGCTGATCCGTCGCGGGGGCGACAGCGGTCCGGCGATCGAACCGGGCAACGGTGGCGAGAGCCTACTCATCGAGCGAGTCACTGCCACTCATGTTTCGGAACGGATGCCCCCCGAGAGCGAGGGGACGCCGCTGAGCCCGGCCGAGGTCGCCGCCTTGCGGGCCTGGATCGACCAGGGTGCACACGCCCCGTCCGAGCCGACACCTCCCGATCCGCGTCGGCACTGGGCCTTCCAAGCGCCGGTTCGACGGGCCATCCCTCGCGTAATGAACTCCTTGTCCAGCAATCCGATCGATGCCTTTCTCCACGCCGCTCACCAGGCGCGGGGACTGAAATCCGCCCCGCCGGTCGGCAAGGATCTCTGGCTCCGTCGCGTCACGCTCGATCTGATCGGTTTGCCACCAACCCGTCAGCAACTCCACGCCTTCCGCGAAGACAGTGCACCTGATGCTGCGGAGAAAGTCGTGGACAGGCTCCTGGGTAGCCCTCAATATGGAGAGCGCTGGGCACGGCACTGGATGGACATCTGGCGGTATAGCGACTGGTACGGACTCGGCCAGGAGGTCCGCTATAGCCATCCCCACCTCTGGCACTGGCGCGACTGGATCATTGAGTCGCTCAATGCCGACAAGGGATACGATCGCATGGTCACGGAAATGCTTGCCGGCGACGAACTCGCCCCGGACGATCCCGATACGGTGCGCGCCACCGGCTTCCTGGCACGCAACTGGGACATCTTCAACCGGAACGTCTGGCTGGCCAGCACCGTCGAGCACACCTCCCGCGCTTTCCTGGGTTTGACACTCCAGTGTGCCCGGTGCCACGACCACAAGTTCGACCCGATTTCCCAGGCCGACTATTACCGCCTCCGCGCCTTCTTCGAGCCCTACCACATCCGGGTCGACCGCGTCCCCGGCGAGCCCGATCGGGCCAAGGCGGGCCTCCCTCGTGCGTTTGACGACTTCCTGGATCGACCGACTTTCCTGTTCGTCCGCGGCGAGGAATCGCGGCCGGACACGACTCGCCCGCTCCGCCCCGCGCCCCCGGCCGTGCTCGGCGATGCGGTCCGTATCGTGCCGGTCCCCTTGCCTCTCACCGCCTCCTGTCCTGACAAGCGGCCGTTCGTGATCGACGAGGCGATCGCCGAGGCCGATCGAGCCATCGTCCGGGCCCGGGCGGACGTCGATAAGGCCCGTCTCCACTTCGGGCAAGCGGACGCCGCACTCAATGCCGCGCGGGACGTCGATGCCAAGGCCGCATTGAGGTTCGCGACTGCCACCGGCAAGCCCGACCAGATGACAGCAGCGGTCGGTGCGGTCGAGAGCCTTGCCCGAGCCCAGCAGACCGCCGACCTCGTCCGCGAGGATCGGGACGTCGCCGATGCGGCCCTGACCCTGGCCGAGGCCAAGCGATCGGCGCTGAATGCGGTCCTGACCGCGGAGCGGCTCGAGGATGATGGGGCCAAGGCCACCGGATCGGCGTCGTGGGCTGAGGCGGCGCGCACGGCCTCGGCCAATCAACGGGCGCTCGGTCTGGCCGAGGCGAATCACAATCTGGTCCAGGCCCGGCGCGACAGCGCCCGCGCACAGCGGACCCTCGACGGCCTCCTGATCGCCGCCTCGGTGCGGGATGATGCGATATTCAAGGAAGCCCGCGCGAAGGCCGCGACCTCGCTCGTCAAGGCGCGAGCCCGGTTGTCCGAGTCGGAGAAGCAACTCGACAAGGCTCGGTCTCTCGTTCAAGGGCCGCCGACAACCGACTACACGCCGCGAACCCTCGCGTTCCCCAGGGCCAAGACGACCTACCGCGACACGCCCAGCAACGCGCCCTATTCCAAGGTGAGCACGGGTCGAAGGCTCGCCCTGGCGAGCTGGATCGTGGATCGCCGAAACCCCCTGGCGGCCCGAGTGGCGGTCAACCACATCTGGGCCCGGCATTTCGGCGAGCCTCTCGTCGGCTCGATGTCCGACTTCGGACTCCGGGCCGCTCGCCCGGAGCTCGTCGACCTGCTCGACTGGTTGGCCGTCGAGTTCATGGAATCGGGCTGGAGCCTGAAGCACCTGCATCGGCTGATCGTGACGTCACAAGCCTACCAGATGCGATCGTCCGACTCCGGCCCCGACGACCCCAACCTCCGGATCGATCCCGACAACCATTATGCCTGGCGGATGAATGCCGGGCGCATGGAAGGCGAGGTTATCCGCGACAGCCTGTTATTCCTGGCCGATCGCCTCGATACGACGATGGGAGGCCCGGACCTGCCGATCGACTTCGCCGAGTCCGGCGGACGCCGGACGCTCTACTACCGCGTGGCACGCGACGAGCGAATCTCCCTCCTGACCTCATTCGACGCCCCGAATGTCGAGGACTGCTACCGTCGGCACGAGACGATCGTGCCCCAGCAAGCACTGGCAATGATCAACAGCGGCATGGTGCTGACCCGCGCCGGTCAGATCGCAACGGCGATCGACCGCGAAGTGGGCGCCGACGCGTCGCCGTCGACGCGCGACGCATTCGTTGACTCGGTGTTCGAACGAATCCTCGGCCGGGCTCCCGTCGGCGCGGAGCTGTTGGAATGCCGGGCGGGGCTGGCGAGGTTGGCGGAGGCGTTCGCGGCGGAAAAGGGCGGTGCCGACCCCGGCCGGACTCCCGAATCCCGAGCCAGGTCCGCCCTCGTGCATGTCCTCTTGAATCATAACGATTTCATCACGATCCGATGAAGCGCATGCTTGACTCGCAGAGAGACGCATCCATGGGCAGCACAAGACGGGCATTCCTGTCGGACATGGGGATGGGCTTCGTCGGCCTCGCGCTGGGCGCCATGCTGCACCGCGCCGGCGTCGCCCGCGCCGGCGACATCCCCGGCCGGGCTCCGGCCGACGGGCGGACACAACAGTCGCCCCGTGCGAAGCGGGTCATCTGGCTGATGATGCGCGGGGGCGTCAGCCACCTGGAGAGCTTCGACCCCAAGCCCGCGCTCGACCGCCACGCGGGCAAGATGATCGGCCAGACTTCGTACAAGGCGACCGTCTTCGACTCGCCTCACCTCAAGAATGTCCGGGAGCAGGTCGCCAACAACATCATCGACAAGCAGAAGGCCCTCATCTATCCCACGCAGATCGGCTTCAAGAAAGGCGGCCAGAGCGGGACCGCGGTCAGCGACTGGTGGCCGCATCTGCGCGGCTGCGTCGACGACATCGCCGTGGTGCGGTCGATGTACACGACCGACAACAACCACGGTGCCCAGATGGAGTTCCTCACCGGCCGCCACCTGCTCGACGGCTGCCACCCGACCATCGGCGCCTGGGTCCATTACGGGCTCGGTTCGCTGAGCGACGAGCTGCCGCAATTCATCTCGATGGGGCCGGCGCTGGAGTCGCAGTGCATGGGGGGCGTCGACGCGAACTACCTCGGCCCCGAGCACGCCGGCGTCCTGCTCAAGGTCGATCCGAACGATCCCCTGCCCTTCGCCCGTCCTGGCGTGCCCGTCGGAAAGTCCGAGGGGGCGATCAAGGCCGACCTGCTCGGCCGGCTGAACCGGCTCGCGGCCCTGGAGTACCCCGACGACCCGAAGCTGCGCGCCCGGATCAAGTCGTATGAGCTGGCCTTCCATATGCAGACCGCCGTGCCCGACGTCTTGCGATTCAGCGATGAGGACGAGTCGACGCGGCGGCTCTACGGCCTGGACCACGACGTCACGAAGCCGTTCGGCCAGCAGCTCCTGGCGGCCCGGCGGCTGGCCGAGCGCGGGGTCCGCTTCATCCAGGTGTTCCACGGCGAGGGTGCCGCCGGCGCCTGGGACGCCCACACCGGCCTCCGTGCCAACCACTCGGCGCTCTGCGCCCAGGTCGACCGCCCGATCGCCGGACTCCTGATCGACCTCAAGCGGCGCGGGCTGCTGGAGGACACGATCGTCGTCTGGGCGACCGAGTTCGGCCGCACGCCGTGCGCCCAAGGGCCCGACGGCCGAGACCACCACAACTACGGCTTCTCCGTCTGGCTGGCCGGCGGCGGGATTCAGGGCGGTATCGTGCACGGAGCCACCGACGAGCTCGGCTTCCACGCCGTCGAGCACCGCCACTACGTCACCGACATCCACGCGACGATCCTCCAACTCCTCGGCCTCGACTCCCGACGCCTCGAGATCCCCGGGCGCAAGCGCCTGGAGGTCGAACACGGCCAACCGATCCGGGAAATCCTGGCTTGAGCCCGCGATCCGCGGTATTGATGGGGATATCCCGGTCCCGATCACCGGCCGCCTGATCGATTCGTGAACCTCTCTCGGAGAAACCGACCATGTTTCGACGATGGCTCGTCCTGTGCGCCTACGCCGGCGCGTTCTGGTCCTGGGAATCTCCCGCGGCGCGCGCCGAGATCCAGGCCGGTGCCGCGGTGCGTGTGATCACGCCCGAAAAGCTCCTGCCCATCTCGGGCGGGATGGGCATCCCCAAGCCATCCCGCGAGAAGCGCGGTGAGCTCACCGCTCGCGCCCTTGTCCTCCGCAAGAGCGATACGACGCTGGCTATCGTGGCCCTCGACCTGCTCGGTTTCCCCTCGGCGCTCGGGGATCGCGTGCGTGCGAAGGTGAGCCGCATCCCGGCCGCGAACATCCTGATCGGCTCGAGCCACACCCACAGCGCCCCCGATTGCTACGCCTTCCCCGACGGCAAGGGCGGCCACACCGGCGACCTGAAGTACATGGAATTCGTCTGCGACAAGACCGCGGAGGCGATCAATGAGGCGATCGACCGACTCCAGCCGGCCTGGATCAAGATCGCCACCGGCGAGGCGAAGGGGAAGATCGCCTACAACTACTACGCGCCCGACCTGTACGACCGGCGGATGAGTGTTATCCAGGCCGTCAGCCCCCAGGGCAAGACGATCGCCACGCTCGTCAACTACGCAATCCATCCGGAAGTCCTGGGCAATAGCGTCGGCATCCTCAGCCCGGACCTGGTCGGCCCCCTGTGCGAGAAGATCGAGTCGCAGGCCGGGGGCACGGCCTTGTTCATGAATGGGGCTCAGGGGGGCATGGTCACGGCCGATAACCGCAATCTCGACCAGCCGAGGGATTCGCATCTCGCCTACTGGAATGACTCGCGGTCCTGGGAAGAATGCCTGCGCATCGGCCACCTCATGGCCGGTGAGGCGCTTCGGATCGTCAAGGACGCATCCGAGCAGAAGGACCCGACGCTCCGTTGCGACGCGCTCTCGTTGCGGTTCCCGGTCGACTCGGACGCCATGTGGGCCGTCGTGGTCCACTCGCCGCTGAAGTACCCGCACAACGATGACCGCTCGATCAACGCCCGGATCAACCTCGTCAACCTCGGCGACGCCCAGATTCTGACGATCCCCGGCGAGGCCCTGCCGAATATTGGCTTCTATCTCAAGCGGAAGATGCGCGGCAAGAACAACCTCCTGTTCGGCCTCACGAACGACGCCTTCGGCTACATCCTGACCAAGGTCGATTTCCAGAGCTTCCCGCGGTATGACTATGTTTCGCGCACGTCGCTCGGCGAGATGACCGGCGAGATCCTGATCGAGAAGTCGCTCGAGCTCGTCAACAAGTCGCCGACTCCGGATCATTGACACGGGGCATCCGTCGCGGGCTTCGCAAGAGCCATCGAGGCGACGACACTCCGTCGTCGGCTTCGCGGGCTTGCTCCTCGCAGATCGGCTTGAATCACCATCGTGCGAGAACGACGCATGCCAGCCAAGAATTGGGATCTGCACGGCAGCGCGCCGGACAAGGCGGATGTGGCGATCCTCCTCATCGACGTCATCAACGACCTGGAATTCCCCGATGGCGAGCAGCTCTTGCGATTCGCAGTCCCCATGGCGAGGCAGATCGCGAAGCTCAGGAAGAAGGCCAGGCGGGCCGGAATGCCGGTCGTCTCCGTGAACGACAATTTCGGCAAGTGGCGATCGACCTCAACGCCCAGGTGGAGCACTGCCTCGAGGACGATGTCCGCGGACGACCGGTCGTGTAACTGCTCCAGCCCGACGAGGACGACTACTTCGTGCTCAAGCCCAAGCATTCCGGGTTCTTCTCCACGACCCTCGACGTCCTGCTCGACGACCTGGGCGCCAAGACGCTGGTGCTCACCGGTATGGCGGCGAATATCTGCGTCCTGTTCACGGCCAACGACGCCTAAATGCGGGACTTCCACCTGATCGTCCCCTCGGACTGCGTGGCCTCCGACACTGAGGAGGAGAACTGATATGCACTGGATCAGATGCACAACCTCCTGGAGGCCGACATCCGCCCGATGGAAGAACGATCACTCGAAGACCTGGCGCGACGTCATTCCACGTCCCGGTAGCTTGGGGAGCGAGGGAAATCCGCGGCCACCCCTTGTGCCGACGGCGGTGTGGATGCATCCTGGTCTGGCCGTCGATCGAAGAGAGCCGCAAAAGTCCGGGAGGAGCATGAATGTGGATTGACCGGGTCGTCAAGTGGTTGCTACCGAGGGAGGAGCACTTCTTCGACCTGCTCGAGCGTGGCGCCGGCCTGGCCCATGAGATCGGCACCTTGCTGGCCGAATGCTGCGCGGCGGCCCCGGAGGATCGCGAGGCCCTGGTCGGGCGGATGCGCGAGGTCGAGCACCGCGCCGATCGCGTCATGGCCGAGGTCTATGAGGCATTGAACCGCACCTTCGTCACTCCCCTGGACCGCTCCGATATTTATGGCCTCGCCTCGTCATTGGAAGAACTCGTCGACGATGTCTTCGCCACGGCCTTGCAGGTTGTCGTCCACGCCATGGAGGACCTGCCGGATGGCAGTCGCGAGCTGGCGGCATTGATCGAGCAGGCCTGCGGCGCCATCGAGGTCGCCGTCGCGGGCATCCGCGGGATGAAGGATGTCAACGGGATTCGCCAGCAATGCGACCTCCTGAACCGGCTGGAGAGCGAAGGCGACCGGATCTATCGCACGCAACTCGCCTCGATGTTCCGGATCGAGTCCAACGCCATCCGGTTGATCAAGCACAAGGAATTCCTGGAAGGCTTGGAGAACACGCTCGACACCTGCGACGACGTCAGCGGCGCCCTCCGGACGATCGTGATCAAGAACGCCTGAGGACCACCATGAGCACCGCCCTGATGATCCTCGCCTTGGTGGTCGCCGCCGCGCTGGCGTTCGATTACATCAACGGCTTCCACGACGCGGCCAACGCCGTCGCGACCGTCGTCAGCACCGGCGTACTGCCCCTGCGGACGGCCGTACTCATGGCCGCCCTGCTCAACTTCGCCGGCGCCTTGACCGGCACGGCCGTCGCTGAGATGATCGGCACGGGGCTGATCGAGGCGGGGGCGGTCACGCAGGTCGTGGTGCTGTCGGCCTTGCTGGGCGCGATCGCCTGGAACCTGGTCACCTGGTATTTCGGTATTCCCTCCTCTTCCTCGCACGCGCTGGTGGGCGGCCTGGTCGGCTCGAGCCTGGCCCACGCCGGAACGGGGGCGATCCATATCGCGGGGCTTGTCAAGGTTGTCGAGAGCCTCATCATCAGCCCGATCATCGGCTTCGCGATTGCCTTCGTCTTGATGATCGGCTTGATGTGGGCCTGCCGGAACGGCAACCCCTCCGGGCTGAACCGATCTTTTCGCCATCTCCAGATCGCGTCCGCCGGGTTCATGGCACTCTCGCACGGCAGCAACGACGCCCAGAAGACGATGGGTGTCATCGCGATGAGCCTGGCCGTCTATTCGGGCGGGTCGCACGCGGCGGAGCACTTCGATGTCCCCATCTGGGTGATGGCGGCCTGCGCGATCGCCATGGGCGCAGGGACGATCTCGGGCGGCGTCCGGATCATCAAGACGATGGGCACGAAGATCATCGACCTGAAGCCGATCCATGGTTTCGCGGCGGAGACCGGCGCGGCGGTCACGATCCTGACCGCCTCGCACCTCGGGCTACCGGTCTCGACGACCCACGTGATCAGCGGCGCAATCATGGGGGTCGGCTCGAGCCAGCGTGTCTCGGCCGTACGGTGGGGCGTGACGGCGCGGATTGCATGGGCCTGGGTCCTGACGATCCCCGTCAGCGCGACAATCTCCTGGGCTTGCTACCATCCGCTTGGCCTGACGCTCGGCTATTGATGCCGACCCGGAGTAATCCTTGGCGATGCAATTAGAACGTCGTGACCTTCAACGACTCTCGGAGGAATCCCGGATCGATCGTGATCCCGAACCCGGGGCCCGACGGCACCCGGACCATCCCGGCCTCGACCCTGAGCGAAGAGGTCTCGCTGCTGACAGGGATATCCGGGTCCCCCTTGAACTCCGTGAATGGGACGGGATTCGGGATGCACGACGCGAAGTGCGCGGCGTCGAGATAGCCCAGGCCCGAGCCCGACATGTGCGGCGTGCAGAGCATCCCGACGGCGTCCGCCATCCGGGCGACCCGCATCGAGCGGATGAAGCCCCCGTAGTAATGCAGGTCCGGCTGGACGATATCGAGTCCCCGGTTGGCGATCACCCAGCGGAACCGCGACTCGCTGGACTCTTGCTCGCCGCCGGCCACCGGAATCCGCAAGGCGTCGGCGACCGCCTTGGTGTCCTCCAGATGGTCGAACTCGCAGGGCTCCTCGTAGAAGGCATAGTCGTGGGCTTCCATCAGCCGGCCAATCTCGATCGCCTTCGGCACGTCATAGGAGCTGTTCGAGTCGGCGTAGAGCGTCATTTCCTTGCCGAACGCCTCGCGGACCATCGGAATCAGCCTCTCGGTCCGACCGGGCAGGGAGTCGGCGTTCTTGCTCATCCGGCCTCCGAGGCGGAACTTCAGCGCCTTGGCCCCCGTCTCGGCCACGAGCCGCTTCAAGTACGCGACCTCCTCCTCGGGCGTGTTGCCCCGGATGCCGCTGGCTCGGTAGACGGCGATATCCCGACGTTTAACCCCGCCGAGCAGGTCGCCGATCGACCTCTCCGTCATCTTCCCGAGCAGGTCCAGGACCGCGAACTCGGCGGCCGCCACGCAGACCCACAACGCCAGGCCCTGGTACTTGTAGTTATCGTCGTGCCGGTACAGTTCCCAGAGCAACGGCTCGAGCTGGCGGGCATCCTTGCCCACGAAGAACGGGGCGATGCGGTTCAGGAAGATCGGATAAGTATGGACCAGGTGCATCGCGTTGGGTACGCCGATCCCCTCGGCGCCGTCGGCCGTCCTTACCCGGACGAGGAAGTTCCGCTGGTTGCGGAGCAGTTCCATCGAGGCGATCTTGACCGGCTTCTCCAGTCCGTCGAGCCGCAACACGGGTGCAACGGCGACCTCGTCGAGCCGCCGGTACGTTTCGCGAACCCCCTCATCGGCGGTCCCTCGCCGGGCCGTCGAGGCCAGGAAGCCCGCACCCAGGGCCGTACGGAGGATCGTGCGTCGCGTTGGCCTCATGATCGATTTCCCTTGCTTCTCAGTTCATGCTGGGATCTACCGGCATCTCACGAATTCCCAGGATGTCGAACAAGATCCTGGCATTGAGCGCGCCCATCGATGCCTCCCAGAGGTCATCCTCGCCCGTCCAGAAGACATGTTCGGCCCGGGCCGGTAGGATCTTCCAGGAGTCACGCTCGATTTCACTTTCCAGTTGCCCCGGACCCCATCCGGAATAGTTGGCGACGACGAACGACGGCTGGGGCTTCCCGCTGAGGACATGCTGAACCTTCGTAGCCTCGAGGGTCAGAAAGACGCCGGGAATAACCTCTCGATCGGCCATGTCTTCGATGGTGTGGAGGACTGCCAGCGTACCCTTGACCGGCCCCCCGATGTGCAGCGGCTTGTCCCACTCGAAATCGTCGTCGAATAGCTTGCCGGAGAGGTCCGACATCGTGGCGTTCGTCGGCCTATTAAGGATGACTCCGATCGCTCCATTCTCGTCATGGTCGATCATCAGGACGACGCTCTGGGAGAACATCGGAGCGAGCAAGTCAGGTGTTGCAATCAAGATCTGACCTTCGAGGGATTGCATGTCAGTCTGAATCGATGACTAGGGGTGAGTTGCGAATCCTGTAACGCTGTTACCCCTATTATATCCGCCAGGTCCATCGCACCATCCCGGGCCTCGCGGTCATCCCTCGTTCAAGGTCCGAAAGGCGAGCCGCCAATTCAACGCGATCGCGAGGGATTGGAGTGTCTCACCGCGGACTACCGCTCCGACATCGAGTTCCAGTCCACGACTTTTCTGATGCGAGGGACGCTCTGACGGGATTCGAGGCCCATGATTCTCTCGCGAATCCGGCAGGGACCTTTCACACGCCGATATCCTCATTCCAGAGCTCCGACCTCGACCGGATGAACTCCTCCATGAGGCTGATGCATTCTTGATCGTCGATGACATCCAGGACGATTCCCCGAGACCTCAGGTAATCCTCGGGGCCGCGGAAGGTCCGGTTCTCGCCCACGACGATCCTCGGGATGCGGTAGAGCAGCGCCGTTCCCGAGCACATGTCGCAAGGCGACAGGGTCGAGTACAGGACCGAGCGTCGATAGTCGCTGCCCTTGAGTCGCCCGGCGTCCTCGATGGCGTCCATCTCGGCGTGCAGGATGGCGCTGCCCCGCTGGACCCGACGATTGTGCCCCCGCCCGGCGATCCGGTCGTCGATCACCAGCACCGAGCCGATGGGGATTCCGCCCTCGGCGAGTCCCTTCCTCGCCTCGTCGATCGCCGCCTGCATGAAGGGGTCGCGGCCGGGAGTGCTCATGGACTCGACCTCGGTTGGATCGTGATATGAAGTGATCGGGCCTCATCGCGTGCAGTGGACATCCGACCTCTCAGCGGGGATCTGGCACCGACTCGGCGGGCTTCAGCGGGCGGATGCGGATGTTGCGCCATCGGACCTGATATGGACCTTCGCCCTGGGGGATGCCATGGACCTGGAGCCCGATGAAGCCGTGCGAGTCCATATCGTCGGTGAAGTCGCTGGCGGGTTTGCCGTTGATCCAGGACCGATAGCGATTGCCCTGGACGACGATCCGATATCGGTTCCAGCCGTTGTCGCTGAAGGCGTCCTTGGCCTCGGGCTTGATCTCAGCGAGCCACTTGCCGCGGCGGCCTTCGTCATAGAAACGGGCCGCGGTGCCGGTCTCTCGCCGCGCGATCTCGCATTGCGGGCCGTACACGACCCCCGCCCTGCGACGATTCTCCGCCTGGGAATCGTCCTTCAGATAGACGTGGCTTCGGACCTGGATCCCGGAGTTGAGCCTCGGATCACACTTCACCTCTAGCTCGAGGACGAAATCCTCGAGGTCACCTTTGCACAGGAAGGTGTTCGGGCTCCCCTTCACCGTGGTGCCGACGATGGTGCCGTCTTCGACCTTGTACTCGGCAAACCCGCCCCGAACAGTCCAGCCCTTGAGCGTCTGACCGTCGAAGAGGGATTCCCAACCGTCGTCCTCCGCGGCGAGCAAAGCACCATAAACGAGCGCGACCAGCGTCAGGCTCAATGGCAGGGTCCACCTCAAAGGACGTCGCATGATGAATGCTCCAATGTCAGGGTGCAAGTGCGGCAGGTCCGCTTCCGATTGGCCAAGCGGATGCTGGCCGCCTCGTTCGAAGTTACGACATTCGGACAGGCCGTCCGGTCGGGCTATCAGTTGGTAATTCGCTGGATTCTACCGGAGAGCTGGCACGGTTAGGGAGGGAGGTCCGGAATCGATGAGACTGCTCATCGTGTTTCGCCATCCGGCCATCGAGAGCCAATCCCGGGAAGCGGTCGTATTGCTTCAACCGCCACCAAGCGGAAGAGTGAGGAGCGGCCCGTGGGCCCTGTCCTCGGATTCTTGCAATGCGAACAGGATCTCGAGGATGGCCATGACGGCTCTCGAATTCACGTCGTCCGCGGCCACGTAGAACCAGTATCCCCGGTACTCGACGGCGACCTCGGCCTCTCGGGGCCGATGCTTCTGCGCTCGGACGAAGAAGTTCCCGGCCGTGATCCGCGTCCAGTCGAAGGGCCGACCGTCCGAGCCGGGCGTCATCGGAGCAATCCCCATCCGCACGTGCTCTTCGGGGATGCAGACCCCTTTGGAGAGGAAGGTCATGATCTGTAGCACGGAGCGCAAATTCATGTAGATCGTGTCGCGCTCGATCGGCTTCGGCAGGGGCGATTCCTCGTTGACCTCCTCGTTCAGCTCCGACTTGATCCGGTACTGTTTCTTGCCGGGATCCAGTCCGAAGATCCGCGTGATCTCCTCCATCTCGGGCGAGTGGACGAACTGGGGGCGGATCCGGAGGTAGAGGTCCTTCTCCCGCTTGAGCAGGGTCATCTGGCCATCATCCCGGTTGCGGTAAACATAACCGTCCTTGGCGGCGTTCAGGAGGTCCCGCCCACCGATTGCGCCCTTGGGGATCGGGTCGGAAGAGCTATCGGTCTCCTCGTGGGTCCCCAGTCCGAGCTCGGTTCCCTCGCGATCGCGGAGCTCCGCGAGCAGCCGGATGCCCCGGAGGAAAATCGCATTGTCATCGGGGACCCTTGGCACGAGGGTCGTGGCCCGGGGGGCGTTCGGCACATCATTGATGTCGTTGACGGTCATCATCAGGAGCTGCTCGATGTTGGCCCCGGCGTTGACCACGATGAACAGGTCGGCCGACAGCGGGTTCAGCATCGCCTTGGCGATCTCTCGCCCCTCGCGCGGGTGGTAGCTCAGGGTCGGCGTGTCGCGAAGTGACAGCTCCCCAAAGCCGAGGCTCGTCCGGCTTGGATCCTGGTTGCCATAGCCGCCGAGATAGTGGCTTCCGCCGGAGACCTCGAATTGACTGGTGATGCTCGGCAAGTCGATGAACACCGGCGAGTCGGCATAGCGGAGCCGGACGATGTTCATCAAGAGCTGCTCGTCGTTGGTCGCGCGCACCACCTCGTTATATCGCATCCGGGTGTATCGCACGGCCTTCGGACCGAGACAGCCGCTGATGCCGCCCCACAGGAGCGCAAGGAAAAGAATCCGCAGAAGAGGCCGGCGCCAGAGCGACTTCCTCCGACCCCGACCGTCCATGAGACCCTCCCGATCACGTCGGGCCGTGCGGCTTCCCGTGCCTGACGGCCGCAGCATCCCCGGTGTTGCTCGAACATAGTATCGTCGGCACAACCCGCAAACTTGACAGGATAGGCCAAATTCAGCCCCGAGTCGTGGACCCCGACTCAGCCGATGCGTTGCTCGTGACTCTTGGTATGACCAAGCCCGAGTCGTTTATCAGGAGGCCGCAGTGTTCGCCGCTTGCCAGCGCCTCACAACGACCACGCCAATGCTCAGCGCGAGGAGGCTCCACCATGGCCGATCGCCAAACCATTGCGTATAGGCACTCCTGTAGTTCAGGAGTCGGACTTGCGCCGTCGCAGTCCCTTCGGAAAAGGGAGGGATCCGGGCGATGGTCTTGCCGAGCGGGTCGACGACGGCGCTCAGGCCGGTGTTGGTCGCCCGGATCAGGTAGCGGCGATTTTCGATGGCCCGGAATGCCGCGATCAGGTGATGCTGGTGGGGGGCCAGCGTGCGGCCGAACCAGGAGTCGGACGTGATATTCACTAGCAGCTCGGCCCCTTGCCCCACCGACTCGCGGGCGAGCGACGGGACCGTGTCCTCGTAGCAGATCAGCGGTGAGACTTTCATCGTGTAAGCCGAGCCGTCTGGCCGGTGCATCGGGTAGGTGAAGACCATGGGATCGATCCCGGCACTGAAGACGCCGGCCTTGGCATTCAGCTCCTTGAGCGCCTTGAAGTAGGACGCCATTGGCATGTACTCGCCGAACGGGATGAGGGCCCGCTTGAAATAAGGCATTGGCACGTCGCCGTCCGGGTAGACTGCGAAGGCGGCATTGAATCGCTCCTCGTTGGGCAAAAACGAATAAGAGCCGACGAGGAATGCCGAGCCGTTGCCGATCCAGGGGAGGACGGGCGGGTAGCCGACCGTACCGATCGTCGCCGGGATGTACGCCGGGACCGATCCCTCGGGCCAGACGACCAGGGTGTCGGGATGGGCGGCGGCGGAGCTCAGATCGAATATCCGGACCAGGTTCTGCTGGGCCGAGGCAAGGTCACGCTTCTCGGCCAGCGTGGCATTGCCCTGCACCAGCACGACCTCTTGCACCTCGCCCCGAATGGAGCGGAACGTCCCCATCATCACCGTTCCATATGCCATCGCGAGCCCGAACACGGCGACCGGTAGGATAAAGGCTTTCCTCCGCTCGCGGAAGACGACGAAGCGGACCGCTGCCTCTGCAAGCCAGAACATGAGGAACGACACGGCGATCGCGCCGCCGAGCCCGGCGATCTGAACGAAGGGAGTAAATGCGATCTCCGTATGCCCGAAATGCCAGGGAAAAAGCCTGGGCATGAGGAGCTCCGAGAGCGCGACCGCGGTCGCGGATCGGAGCGCCAGGGAGTCGAACGCCGGATCGAGGTGGTGGTGGATCACGGCGAACAGCAGGAATTGCAACGCCCCCGTGACGACGAATAAGGCGAAGACCAAACCCGCGGCCGGCGGGCCGAACCCACCGAAGACGCGGACCGTCTGATAGACCCAGTGGAAGCCCACGAGGTGGCCGACCAGCCCCGCGCAATAGAGCGGGAGATAAGCCCGACGGACTCGTACTGCGTAGGCCAGCAGGAGCGCGGCGGTCCCGCCAAGCCAGGCGCTCAACCCGGACTCCGGCACGAGCCACGCCACGGCCAGGACCAAGCCTCCCAGGACCGAGGCGACATAGGCGGAGAATCCCCGCGTCCTTTCCTCGCTCCGTGGACCTCTGCCGATCGAGAGCTTCGATAGGATCGACGGACGTTGGCGCGGGCGGGCCGAGGAAGCCGTCACCCCCGGCGCGACGAGGGCCGACTGGCCCGGCAAGAGCTGCATGGACGACCCCCATCCAGAGCAGAAAGGAAGAACGCGGCGAGATCGGCGGACTCGCCGCGACACGATCCATCGGGCGCGCAGTGGTTCATCCAGGGCTGGCGGCCGAGATCATAGGCCGAAGCCTGCCGGAGGTCAATCTCGGGTCGGCGGTGTCCCGCGGGACCGGGTGGTTCATACGCGGGTAACCAATCCGCGGCACGTCGCTTTCTCGTTCTGACTGCATCGAGCGGCGATCACCCCTGACCGACCCATGAAGTTGCGCGTCTGGTCGACGGTCCGGCAATCCCAACGGAAATTCGGGCTCACCGCTCGCCAATCGGACGAGTGGTTCCCTATCATTGGGATAGGCTTGTCTGTTGGTCTCCCGAGTGGAAGCTACCGCAGCCGGCCTCAACCCGAAAGAGGATCGCAATGCAACGGCAAATGAAGCGTCTCGAGCGGCTGTGGTGGTCCCTGACCCTGGCCCTGGTCGTCTTGCTCATGCCTCCGAGGGAAACCAACGCCCAGATGGTGGGGTTCGGCGCGGCGGTCGGATACCCCGGCACCGGGTTTTATAACGGCTTCCCCATGGTCAATTATCCCTTCACCAGCTTCGGCAATGCTTACCCGGGTATGGGATACGGGATGGGATATGGTGGAATGGGCTACGGCGGGATGGGGTACGGCGGGATGGGATATGGTGGGATGGGCTACGGCGGGATGGGATATGGCGCCGGGTACGCGGGATTCTATGGAACCGGCTGGCGCAATCCCATGTTCGGAGTCGGCCTGACCCCACTCGGCACTCAGAGCTACATGATGGAGACCCGACTCTTCAACCGGGTCCCCCGGCCCACCACCTATTATCGCTCTGCTTACCAGGGGCGGTGAGAGATCATTCATGATCCCACGCGCCGAGCAGCCGACGCACGAGGACCATCTGACCCAGATGGTAGGAATTATGGTCGGCCACGAGCAAGGCTTCACGGAGGATGGTCTGGCTTTGCCCGTGGGGGATCGGGGAGAACAGGTCCGTTTTCGGGTCCGCGACCAGGTCCTTCATGGCCTGACTATCTGACCGGAACGCCTCGACGCATCGGTTCCAGGCCGACGCATCGGGCGGGGCATCTCCCTCGGGCCAGTAACCGGCCGGGAATCCGGGCGAGACATGATCCGGATCGATGCTGAACCGGAGGATGTCCCACTGCGCGATCCTCATGTGTTCGAGCAACCGCCAGGGACTGTGCGGCAATCCCGGCGGTTTCGCACCCCGCAGTTCCTCGGGGAGATCGGCGATCGCCGCCTCGAAATCCAGGTGTGCGCCACCCCCGTCGAGCAATGCGAGCAGATGTTGTCTGAGCGAGTCGGCGTCACTCATTTCCCGGCTCCTGATGAGATGCCTACGGCCGAGTCGATTGTAACGAGTCGCTCACCAACAAGAAACCGGCCCTGATTTCATGCCGGAGCAAGAAAGGGCCGGTTTATCGGGTAGCTGATTGGGACCGATCAGGAGCCGATGCCCATCGACTCCAGGGCTGGCCGCGCACGCTCTCTCGCGTCGTCGAACATCTCTCGGGCCGCGCCGGCAACCTCGTCCATCGACATATCCATGGCCTGGGTCCCGCACTGGAGGGCCAGGTAGTCTTCCCCGAGTCCGAGGACGGCGTCGGGGATGCCGAGGACCTTGTTGGTCGCGATCCGGACCATCGGCGCGGCGATCGCAACCCCGCCGGCGACCATTCCCCCGGCGACCGCTGCCCACGGGTCCTCCTCGCCATCCTCTCGCAGGCTTTCCTGGGCCACCCAGGCACCCGCCAGACTGTGCGGGATCAACAAGGGAAGCTGGTACCGCGAGGGGAAGACCCCCACTTTGTCCAGGAACATCTCGCCCACGGCTGCCATGACCCAGCTCTGACGGCTGGGCCATCGCCGTGATGTGGCCAGGAACGCCGGGCCGAGGGCGATCTTCAGGCCGCTCAACGCGGCGAGTACCATGGCTCGCTCGAATGCCTTGTTCGTATGCCGCATGGCTGCACGTCTCCTTGCCCCATCAGGGGTGATGCCAGCTCGTCTCCGGACGCGATTCTCACGTCTCACCAGAGACTGTAAGGCAAGATCAATGCCAATCCCGATGCCCGCTCCGTCAGTGCTTCGGAGCGGGCTCGAAACCGATCCCAAAGCGGCCGGCCAGGCAGAGGCCGCCGTCGGAGACCAGGATGGCACCGTTGAGGTTGATCGCGGCGTCGCTGAGGACGAATAACGCCAGGTTGACGATGTCGTCGATCGAGCCCAGCCGACGGGTCGGGATCATGCTCCGGAGCGCCTCGCCCGCCTCGCCCGGGAAGAGCCGGCGCGCGCCCTCGGTGTCGCCGATGGGCCCGGGGGCGATCGCATTGACCCGGATCCCTTGTGGTCCCCACTCGACAGCGAGCGTGCGGGTCATCGCGTCGACGGCCGCCTTGGCCGCGGCCACATGCACCTGGCCGGGGGTGCCCCCGTAATGCAAGGTCGCGCTGATGTTGAGGATCCGGCCTCCATGATCCCTGAGCCGCGCCTGATAGGCCGCCCGCGATACGTTCCAGGTCCCCTTGGCGTCGATATCAACCACGGTCCCGAAGCCGTTGGGGCTCAGATCGGCCGAGGGACAGTAGAAATTGCCGGCGGCATTATTGACGACGATATCGAGGCCGCCGAGTTCCTGGACCGTCCGCCCGACGGCTGCCTCGACCGCTTCGGGCTGGCGGACGTCGGCGACGAGCGGGAGGCAGCGGCGGCCCGACGCCCCGGCGATCTGCTCGGCCGCCGCGGACACGTTTTCCGGTTTGCGGCTCACGATCGCCACGTCGGCCCCATGCCTGGCCAGGGCCTCGGCGATCCCAAGTCCGATCCCAGTGCCGCCCCCAGTAACGAGGGCGACTCGTCCAGCGAACACGTTGTCACGGAAAAGGCTCATGTGAGTGATTGCCGCAAAAAGTTGACTTCTTAACTGAGAATATCAAGAAACGACATGGCCGCCTCGAGAGTTTCGAGCACCGAATCGGGGAAGCCAATCCGGCTCCACGCATGATTTGCGCCCGGCCCGACACGGGTGCCGCTCATACTAACCCGACCTGGTCGCGATGGGAATGTCCGTGGGCCCTCATCCCGACGGAGTGCGAGGTTCCCACGGGTCAACCGCGATCGGCGAGACAACCGGCCGCTTCGCAAGCCGCGCGGAGATTCTCGATCGGGGGCTTTGCCCGGCCCTTGTCGACGGACGTCTTCCAGCCTACAGCATAAGGTAGATTTCTCGAGCAACCTCGCCCTATCACCTCTCGAGCCCCAAATACTGGCACATCGTTTGCAGACGTGATCACTGTTCGATTCACTCCCGGACGGCTTCGGGAGGCGGACAGGTTTTCCGGGACTCGAGAGGAGATTTCGAGACATGAGTTACACGACGATGGAGAGCGGCGTCCGATCGGGCGAGCACCAGGAAGGCGAGATCACGCGGACGATCGAGCATTACATCAGCATGGTGCCATCGGGCACCTATCTGAGCCTGGCGATCGGGAGCATCGGGCTCTCGGCCGCCTTGCACCTGCTGGGCAAGAAGGAAGATGCCCAGTTCGTCGGCCACTGGGTGCCGACCATCCTGCTCCTGGGAGTCGATAACAAGCTCGTCAAGCAGCACGGTTCCGATTGACGCGGCGATTCTCCGGCTCCCTTGCCCTGGGACGCGACCCGGCGATCATGCCATCGCGTCCGAGGGCGGCGAGCCATCGTGCGACAACCTCTCCGACAGTGCCGATCGACCTCCAACCCGATCCTGACCATTCTCATAATCCTGATCTCCGGCGACGATCCCGGCCCTTGATTCGTTTGGCCGATCCCGGCATCATCAGGACGAGACCTCACCAGCATCCGCCCGTAAGGGTCCCACCCGAGGCTGTCCTCATGATCGTCTATCGACCTCAGATACTTGTTCGTGCCCTCCTCTTCCTGGCTGTCGCGGGACACGCTGAGGCACAGGCACCGAACGTCCAGAAGGCTCCTCCGAACCGGGACGCCGCCGATAAGGATTACCGCGACGAGCTGCCACGCTTCCCGATGAGAGAGCCGGCGGAATCGCAACGAGCGATCGTCCCGCGTCCCGGCTTCCGCGTCGATCTGGTCGCCGCCGAACCGCTCTTGCGCAGCCCCGTGGCGATTGATTTCGACGAGGACGGCCGCCTCTACGTCGCCGAGTTCCCCGAGTATAACCAGTTCGACGGGAACGGCCCGAAGCGAGGGGGGACAGGTTGTATCCGTCTGCTGGAGGACTCGCGGGGCGCGGGCATCTACGACAAGAGCACGCTCTTCGCCGCGGACGTCCCGATGGCGACCGCCGTTGCCTGCTGGGATGGCGGCATCTACGTGGGCTCGGCTCCGGATCTGCTTTATCTCAAGGACACCGACGGCGACGGCAAGGCCGACGTGCGCCGGGTCGTCTATACCGGTTTCGGGACGGATCGGGCCGGCGAGGGGATGCTCAACTCGTTCCGGTGGGGACTCGATAATCGTTTCCACATCACCACCAGCCTCGACGGCGGATCCGTGCGCCCCGGCGACCGCTCGGGCGCCCGTACGGTCTCGGTCCGGGGCCATGTGTTTCTGCTGGACCCTCGGGGCGAGCGGTTCGAGCTGACCGGCGGCGGTGGCCAGCACGGGATGAGTATGGACGACTGGGGCCGGCACTACGTCTGCGGCAATAGCGAACCGTACAGCCTGGTCATGTACGACAGCCGATACCTCGCCCGCAACCCGTATCTCCGGGCGCCGGCCGCCGCCGTGAATGTCGCCCCGGCGGGTAAGTTCACGAAGTTGCATCGGATCAGCGCCGTCGAGCCCTGGCGGATCCTCCGGACCCGCCTCCGCAGCCAGGGGCTCGTGCCGGGCTCCGACGAGGGGGGCTTGCCCTCGGGCTTCTTCACCGGAGCGACCGGTGTGACCGTCTATCGCGGCGACGCCTTCCCGCCGGAATTCGCCGGCAACCTGTTCGTCGGCGAGGTGGCCAACAACCTGATCCATCGTGCGATCCCCGAGCCGGCCGGACTTCTCGTGACCGCCCGGGACGCCGAGCCCGGGCGGGAGTTCCTGGCCTCGCGCGACAGCTTCTTCCGCCCCGTGCAGATGGCGAACGCACCGGACGGTTGCCTCTGGGTCGTGGATATGTATCGCGAGCTGATCGAGGGGGCAGCATTCCTCGCGCCCCAGATCCTCAAGCACATGGACGTCGCCAGCGGCGTCGATCGCGGGCGGATCTGGCGGATTGCTCCCGAGGGCTATCGGCCCCGGATTCCCGGGCTGGGCAAGGCGACGACGGCCGAGCTGGTCGCCCTGCTGGAGCATCGCAACGGCTGGCACCGTGATACGGCCGCTCGACTCCTCTACCAACGCCAGGATCGGTCGGCCATCGAACCCTTGCGTCGGCTCGCCACCAGTTCGGTACGGCCGGTCGGGCGCGTCCATGCACTCTCGGCACTCGCCGGTCTCGGGGCGATCGAGCCGCGCGATGTATTGGCCGCGCTGGACGATCCAGAGTCGCACGTCCGACTGCACGCCTTACGTCTGGCCGAGCCATTTTGCCGGGAGGTCGAGCCGATCCGGACACGAATCCAGCAAATGGTCGACGACCCCGACCCGATGGTCCGCTATCAGTTAGCTTTCTCAACGGGAGGACTGCCGGGCCCCCAGGCCGAGCCTGCCCTGTCCGCACTGGCGATCCGCGGCGGGTCCGATCCCTGGATGCGCGTCGCGATCCTCAGCTCCGCGTCCGGCTGCACGGGAGCGGTTTTTCAACGTTTGGCCGGAGATGGCGCCTTCCGGAGTTCGAAAACCGGACGCACGATGCTGATCGACCTCGTCGGACAGACCGGCGCCGCGGATCGTCCCGACGACCTGGCCGTGATTCTTCGAGCCCTGGACGGTCAACTGGCCATGGACGAGGTCCTATCCCGCGCCATCGTGATGGCCCTGATGGGCTCGGATTCCACCGCGGCGAGTGCCCAGCTCTCGAGCAAAGGAGGCGATCGGATCCGATCGATCCTCGAGGCCGTGGTGGCCGATGCCCGCAAGACCGCCGTAGACGACAGGAAAGCCGCCGCGACACGTGTGGCCGCGATCCGATCGCTGGGATTCGCGCCCCTGTCCGATACGAAAGGGCTACTGACCGCACTACTGGCCCCGCGGCAGCCGCTGGCCGTCCAGGCTGAGGCAGTCGAGACCCTCGCGCGCTCCAGCGATCCCGGCGTGCCGGCGATCTTGATCCAAGGCTGGCGCGAGATGACCCCCAGGCTTCGCGCAACAGCAGCCGAGGCCCTCTTCACCCGCGCGGAATGGGTCGTCGCGTTCCTGGACGCGGTCGAGAAGGGCACGATCGGACGTGCCGATGTCGAGCCGGCCCGGCTCGAACTGCTCAGGTCTTACCCCGACGCCGCCATTCGCGCCCGCGTTATACGCGTCTTCGCCGCCTCCCAGACCCGGCGACAAGATGTGGTGGCCGCCTACCAGAAGGCGCTCCAGTTGAAGGGAGACCCGGGCCGCGGTCGAGACATCTTCAAGGCCCAGTGCTCATCCTGCCACCGCCTCGAAGGGGCGGGCCAGCAGGTCGGCGCCGATCTCTCGGCGATCCGGGACCGCGGCCTGGAGGCCGTGCTGCTCAACATCCTCGACCCCAACCGCGAAGTGATGCCGCAGTTCCTCAGCTATGTCCTGGTCACCACGAGCGGCCGTGTCCTCACCGGCATGATCACCGTCGAGACGACCAATAGCCTCACGATCCGACAGCCCGACGGCCATGAAGAGACCGTGCTCCGCCTCCAGATCGACGAGCTGCGCAGCACCGGTCTCTCTTACATGCCCGAGGGACTCGAGAAGCAAATCGACGTCCCGGCCATGGCCGATCTGCTGGCGTATCTGAATTCCGTGAAGTAATCCTCGGCGAATGCACCCATCACAGGAAGTTAGATATTCGCATGTATGACTCGTATCGTGTTGTGACGCTGCAGAATATCCTCATCCAGGTCCCGATCATCTCGGTCGTGATCCTGGGCTTCTACGTGTCGTGGGTCCGGAAGGCGCGGCATCCCGAGGTCTCATCCGTGACGATGTGGGCCCTCGGACTCATCCTCTTCGCCGCTGTCGTCCTGCGACTGCTGCCCTCTCTGGTGGTCCGGCAGGCGGCGGGCAACGTCGAGAATGTGTTGTGGAATATGTTCCTCAACGCCGTCCTGAGCAACATCCTGACGGCAATCGGCCTCGGCCTCCTGCTCTGGGCCGCGTTCGGATGGCGAGCAACTGCGGGTAAGCATCGTTGAGGCCAGAAATCCGGGCTGTCGGAGCCGGCGTTTAACGGGATTCCCACTCCCCGTCTTCGATACGGCAGCCCGTGGGGTCGAGATTCGATTGTTTCAAGGGATCCGAGTCGTGACGCGACGAACCTGACCGTCGGCTGCGGAGCGTACGGCCAGATTCAGGACACCGTCCGGAGCGGCATTGGCGATCACCCAGGTCAAGTTGCCGTGGCGCTCGATCAGGTAGCCGTTGGCGGAAAGGATCACGTCGCCAACCTGGAGGCCGCCCTGCTCCGCCGGTGAGCCCGGGTAGACCCGGACCACCTGCATGCCCGCGACGCCGGCGTCGACCACCGCCTGCTCGTCGATGCCCAGGAACCGCCCCTGGGCCGGGACCATGCCGACCGACGGGGATCCGGCCGGCGATCCATACCCATAGTTGGGATCCACGTAACCAGAGTTCGGGTAGGCGTACCCGGAGTTCGAATAGGGATAGGCGTATCCGTTTCCGTATCCGTAGCCGGGATAAAAGCCGTGGCTCAAGAGGGGAATTGGGTGGTGCATAATCGACGCGTTACAATCCTCTGGTGCCACCATGAGGTCGTCACGCCAGGTGGAGGATTGAGATCT
>JBKQHM010000220.1:0-4068 GCA_052148775.1 Isosphaeraceae bacterium
TCCAATTCGGGGCGCAATCCGGGCTCAACTGGCACCCCTTCGTCGCATCGTCGTTCGGCACGGATTCCCGGGGAATGCTCGACGTCAGCACGACCGGGACCTACTCGTTCCAGTTGGATTCGGATGACGGTAGCTATCTCTTCATCGATGGCAACCTTGTCGTGAGCGACGGAGGTCAGCACAATTCCCAGACGGTGAACGGGTCGGTTACGCTGACGGCCGGACTCCATTCGTTCGATGCGAAGTTCTTCGAGAATGGCATTGGGGCGAGCGGCTTCAATTTCAACCTCCCTTCCGGAGTCGCCTTTGGTGGACTCCTCGGCACCGCCAACACCGATACGAATGGCAATTACTCCTTCACGGGCATCGGTCCGGGGACATACTCGGTCCAGGTCGTCCCGCAGTCGGGCTATGCTCCAACAACTCCCGCATCTGAGACCGTGACCACGACCGGTGGCCAGGACGTGTCGAATCTGGACTTCGGCGAGTTTCTGGGCGTGGTGATCGGCGGCAAGGTCTATCTCGACGCCAACGGCGACGGCTTGCTCGACGGCGGCGAGTCCGGTCTCGCCGGCTGGACCGTCGATCTCGTCAACACCGCCAACCAGGCCACGATCACCGCCACGACCAGTTCGACCGGCGACTATTCCTTCGGGGGCGTCGCGCCCGGGGCCTATACCATCGAGTTGGTCCAGCAGTCGGGCTATGTCGCCTCCACGGCCACAAGCACAAGCGTGACGACCGCCAGCGGCCAGAATATCGCGAACGTGGACTTCGGCGAGTTCGTACCGGTGACGATCGGCGGCGAGGTCTTCAGCGACCTCAACGACGATGGGGTACTCGGCGGGAACGAACCGGGGCTCTCGGACTGGGCCGTCAATCTGATCAATAGCTCGAACAAGGTCGTCCAGACCACCGAGTCCAGTACCACCGGGGCCTATTCCTTCCTGGGTGTCGCCCCCGGGGTCTACATGATCCAGGTGGTCCAGCAATCAGGCTATGTCGCCTCCACGGCCACCAGCATGAACGCGACGATTGTCAGTGGCCAGAATGTCGCGAACGTGGACATCGGCGAGTTTCTGCCTTTGGCGGCGGCGGTGACCCTGGACCCGGCCAGCGATTCAGGAGCGCCGGATCACCCGGGCTTTACCAACGACACGACGCCCACTTTCGACGTCCAGGTGAATCAGGCCGGCACGATCGAGATGGACTTTGACGGCAACGGCACGATCGACGCGACCCTTTCGGTAGCGGACGCCGGCACCTATGAGCTCACGGCCCCGACACTGGCCGATGGCACGTACACCGCCGTGGCTACCTTCGTCAACGGTGGGGGAAAATCCGTCTACAGCTCGATCGGGTATATCATTGACACGGATGGGGCGCATGTCACCTCGATGAGTCCCACCGGCACAATTGGCATCAGCGCCTCCGGGGTGACAGTCACTTTCAACGAGCCTGTGGACCTGAATACGTTCACCCCTTCGGCAATCACGTTCACCGGACCCGGCGGGACGATCGCCGTCAACCAACCGCAACTCGTTTCGGGAACGACCTACAGCATCGCGCTCGCAACGCAAGCCGCGTCGGGCGCGTATAGTCTGACGATCGCGCCGAGTGTTACCGACTTTGCCGGAAACAAGCTGGATCAGAACCAAAACGGGATCAACGGCGAGCCCACCGACGCATTTACCGGGTCGTTCACCGAGGCGCTCCCCGTCGGAGGGCCGATCGCGCTGAACTCCCCGACCCTGGGTTTCGTTCCCGCGAACCATGTGGACGATTGGACCTTCTTCGGACGAGCCGGTCAAACGATCACGTCCGTCGTCGCCACGAGCGCCGCGGGTGACCTGCTGCCGCCACCGCCTCTCGACTATGCCCAGGTCACGCTCGAGGACTCGAACGGCAACGTCCTCGGCACGGCCAGCAATACCCAGAGTGGAGCGATCGCCGAGCTGGCCAGTATCACGCTTCCCGCCGACGGGACTTACCACGTCCACGTCCAGGGAACGACCGCCGATCCCGGCGCCACGGGGTTCTATGACCTGACGGTGGCCGACGCCACGGTGCATCAGTTTCCGCTCGCAGTGAACACGACCGAGACCGGACAGCTCGAGGATCAATACAGCTCCGATGCGTGGACCTTCTCGACCACGGCCAATCAGCAAGTGCAGCTCACCATGGTCGTCGCGGTCAATCCCGACATCGAGTTCGACCTGACCGGTCCCAACGGCTACACGGCGTTCAGCGGGGTGACGACCGATTCCGGCCAGATCAATCTCCCTTACACCGGCACGTACACGCTGACCGTCCACACCACGGGCCAGGCGGGCGGCTATGGGTTCGAACTCGAGCAGGCATCCCAGATCGCCCTGACCCCGAACGCGCCCTATCAGATGCCCCTGGTCGGTACCGGCCAGTCGCAGCTCTTCGACGTCACACTCGCGGCATCCAACCCACTCGAGATCAGCCTGACCGACGCCAACCCGCAGGACCAGAACGAGGTCTACGTCTCGTATGGCGAGCCTCCCACGCGCTACAGCTACGATGACCGATACACGGGCGGCGAGGCCCCCAATCAGACCGTCGTGCTGACGGCGAAGCCGGGGACCTATTACATCCTGGTCTATAACAACCTCGCCAAGTCGGCCGGCAGTTACACGATCGAGGCCGACAGCGCGCCGTTCCTCCTGAGCGGCATGTCCCCCGGCACGATCGGCAATTCCAGCCCCACTACACTGCTGTTCACGGGAGTCTTTCCCCTGGCGACCTCGGGCGGCGGATACGTGCTCAAGACCGCGCCGACCGTCCAGCTCATCGCACAGGATGGCACGGTCGTCCCGGCCACCCCGCTGACTCTCAAACCCCCAACCTTCGGCAGCGTTGGCGGCCAGACAGGCGGGGTGAATCCCGATGGGACCATGACCGTCTCGGCCGTCCTCCCTGGCGGCCTTGTGCTGCCCGGCACCTACTCCGTCCGCGTCACCGACGACAACGGCTATTCGCAGACGCTCAACAACGCCCTCACGGTGGTCCAGGGCGGGCTCGGTATCCTCAAGACCAACCTGATCGTCCCGAACCCGATCGGCTACCACGTCGCGTCGACGATCTACGTGCAGTACTCCAACATCGGCAACGCCCCCCTCCAGGCCCCGCTCCTAGTGCTCGATGCGACGCAGGACGGCAAGGAGGGAGCCCTGATGACCCTGGACGAGTCCCTTGTGGTCTCCGGCTTCTGGACGTCGGCCACGCCCGACGGCTATAGCCAGTCGGTCGAGATCCTGGCCAGCGGGGCGGTCCCCGGCATCCTCCAGCCCGGCGAGAGCGAGAGCATCCCCGTGTACTACGCCGGATGGCTCGAGAGCCAGTGGGACTTCTCCCGCCCGCCCATCAACTTCAACCTCGGCGTGCTCGATACGACCAACACCCAGCCCACCAATTGGGCCTCACTGGATGACAGCCTCCAACCCGAGGGTATCAGCCAGGCCGCCTGGAACGCCCTCTACCCCAATCTCGAGTCCCAGTTGGGTCCGACCCTGGGAGACTACGTCCAGCGGCTGGATACGGACGCCCAGTACCTGGGTGGTCTGGGCGAGGACGTCAGCGACGTTGGGCAACTCTTCGATTTCGAAGTCCAGCAGGCCGAAGGGTACAGCCCGCTGTCCAGCCTCGCCAGCTCGACGGATGCCCAGGTCGACACACCCGGCCTGCCGCTCAGCTTCGACCGGACCTTCACGCCCGGTATCATTTCCCGGAACCAGTTCGGACGCTTCGGGTGGGGCTGGTCCGATTCCTGGGACACCTCGCTCACGGTCGATCCCGACGGGTCGGTGAACGTCTACGGCCCGGACGGCTCGGTGAGACGCTTCCAGCCGGACAGCCGCGGCGGCTACTTCGACCAGGCCGGCGACTACGGCACGCTGGAGGCCCTCGTCGGCGGAGGATTTACGCTGACCGAAACGGACGGCCAGGTCACGGCTTACAACCCCGATGGCACGCTGAATTACGTCCAGGACACCAACGGCAATCGCATCACTGCGAGCTACACGGACGGCCTCCTGACGATGC
>JBKQHM010000221.1:0-35824 GCA_052148775.1 Isosphaeraceae bacterium
TCTTGGACGAACCCGCCGAGCCCGAAACAAACGGGCGAAAAACCCAGGAATCTCGGGACTGAAGACTTGACTCTCAGACAAGACAAGCGTATCATACTTATGTCGAGTCGAGACGTTCGACTCGAAAACGAAAGTGGTCCCGTGAGTGCGGCTAACACCCACGGGACCGAGGCAAGAGGCTTCAGAGGAGCCCCCCGCCATGACAACCATCTTCGATTCCGCCGCCTCCGTCAAGTCTGACCGCCCGTTCGGAACCCTGCCCCCCCGCGAGCGCCGCATGCCTTACACGGCGCAGGATCTTCGGGACGCTGCCCAGATCTTCGGCGACGCCGAAGCGGACCGCCTCCTTGAAGAGCGAGCCCAAGAGGCCGCATGGTCTGACCAGTTCAACGGCAGCTTCCCCGAGACCGGTCATTGCCTGTTGTGTGGCGACCGCTGCGATGACCTGACCTTCCAAGGTCTTTGCGACCGCTGTGATGACCTGGCGATAGACGCCACGATTGCCGGTCAAAATGCCCGCGCCGGACTCGGCTATCAGGTTTTCTGAGGATCGACCCGAGGGGCAAGGACGCCCCGCATTCCACTGGATAGAGGCGACCCATGATCGGCGAGCGATTGAGACAATCGATTCAAGAAGGCAGTCTCTCGCAAGCCGAGCTGGCCCGAGGGACCGGTCTGAGCGAAGGACAAATCTCACGATTCTTGAGCGGGGAGCGCGGTCTCTCTCTGGAGTCGATCGACAAGTTGCTGGACGTCTTGGAGCTGGAGATCGTGATCAGGCCCCGCCGCAAGGCGAGAAAGGACGGTTGACCATGGCGAGCGTCTTCAAGGCCGACGGAGCCAAGAAATACACCATCGTCTACACCGATGAGAACGGCCGACGCCGCAAGAAGGCCGGCGCGACAGACAAGGCCGTCTCGGAGCGGATCGCCCGCGACTTGGAGAACAAGGTTGCCCTGCGCCGGGAGGGGTTGATTGACCCCAAGGATGAAGCCTACCGAATTCATAAGGCCCGGCCGCTGGCGGACCATCTGACCGACTGGCATGCCAACCTGATCGCGAAGGGATATTCGGCCAAGCATGCCGATCAGAGCGCCGACCGCGTTCGCCGTCTCGTCGCCGTGATGTTCGGAGCCAGGCCGGACGACATCGACGGAAAGACCATGAGCCGACCCGAGCAAGAGCAGGCCCGTCTTCTGATAGCCCGGCTGGTGGCGAAGGCCGGTCTCTCCGATCTGACTGCCGACCGCATTCAGGGAACCCTGGCGACGTTCCGCGATTCCGGCCGATCACTCCAGACCTGCAACCACTATCGGGCTTGTGTCCGCGCGTTCGCTCGATGGGCGTGGAAGGATGGCCGAATCCGCGAAAACCCGCTGATCAGCCTGGAAGGATTCAACGCCAAGGAAGATCGGCGCCACGACCGCCGGACCATCTCCCTCGATGACCTGCAACGCCTGATCGCCGTCGCCGAGCAAGGCCCCGCCTATCAGGCCATGACCGGCCCGATGCGTGCGTTGTGCTATCGGCTGGCCGTCGCCTCGGGCTTGCGCTATTCGGAGATTGCGAGCATTACTCCCGAATCGTTCGACTGGAAGGCCCCGAGCGTCGCCGTGGCCGCCTGCTACACGAAGAACGGCCAGACCGCCACGCTACCCTTGCCGGACGACTTGGCGGATGATCTGGCCGCCTACGTGGCCCCGCTCAACCCGAAGATGCCGATCTTCCCATTGCCCGACAAAGGGGTGGAGATGCTCAAGCCGGACCTGGAAGCCGCTGGTATCCCCTATCAGGACGCCTCGGGCTTGTTCTTCGACTTTCATTCGTTACGATGCCAGACGGCGACGCTGGCCGATGCCGCGGGGATCACGCCCCGAGTCGTCCAGACAATGATGAGGCATTCGACCTTGGAGTTGACCGGCCGATACACCAAGCCCCGCGCCGTGGACCTGGAAGCCGCCGCCTCGATGCTGCCATCTCTCAAGCCGACCGGGGACAAGCCCGAGGCGATGGCCAAGACGGGAACCGATTCCGGCGCGGTTCGCAGCATGGGCGCTACCGGAAACGCTACTGAGGCGATAGCTTATGGATGCAAACCCTTTGGGGGAAAAGAGGTTGCGTCGATTTCGCTTCAGTCTACGGAACCGAAGGTTAGAGGTTCGAATCCTCTCGGGTGTACTTGACCTAATCCTTCCTCCTGCTATTACTTAAGCTTCATCTCTCATCTCTAAGCTTGTAAACCTATCCATCAGCTCTGTCGGTAATAGGGGCTGACGCCCGAACGCTATGAGTCCGCCTCCATTCGCGGGCTCAAGCGGTTGGTCAGGTGCGCCGCAGGCCGGGTTGATCGGCGCGTCTGGTTAGGCGACTGGCATGGCGGACCGATCCTGCTCCAGGTTATGCTGAGGGCGTACTCTGGCGCTCTTGTGTTGAGATATCTCGTGGAACTCCGGCTACCGCGGCACATGTCATGCAAGCACCTGGCGCGAGTGTAGTGAAGGTCTCGACAACGATTGTGTTGGCGGAAGACGACGCCGACCTGCGAGCGTTGTACGCCGCGTGCCTGCGCAATGAGGGACACGTCGTCCTGGAAGCGTGCGACGGGGGGGAGGCCATCGCCCTGGTCACCAAGCATTCGCCGAGCCTCTTGCTGCTCGACATCTGGATGCCCACCCTCAATGGCCTGGAAGTCCTGGAGCATCTGGGGCGGACCTCGGAGGCCATCGGCCTGAAAGTGATCCTGCTCTCCAACCTCAGTGACGCCGATACGCGGCTGGAAGGTTTTGCCCTGGGCGTCGATGACTACTGGACCAAGGACCTCTCGCTCATGGATCTCTGCACGCGGATTCAGGAGCTCATGAACCTGTCGACGATCCCGCCGCGGCCGTGAGGCTTAGTCGTCGGGCCGGTACCAGGACCGCTCTCGCGGGCGAGACTCTCGATCGGAGTCTGCTCTCGAAGCGGATAGTGCCCGGCCTTCCCTTTTTATTGTAGAGCCGCGCCATCGACCCCAAGGAGTCGAACACGAATCACCCGCCATGACGTCCGACTATCAAGAACGCCTCGACTACCTTCACAACCGCCTGAATTACGAATGGCAGGGCATGCCCAGGGGCCCTGCCGATCTGACGCTCGGGCGGATGCGTCGCCTGCTCAAACGGCTGGGCGACCCGCAAGCCGGGCTGCCGATCATCCATATCGCGGGGACCAAGGGGAAGGGATCGACGGCGGCGATGGTCGCCGCGGCGCTGACGTCTTCGGGCCTGCGCACCGGCCTCTATTGCTCGCCCCACTTGCATCAACTGGAAGAACGGTTCACCATCGACGGCCAGCCAGCCTTCGGGGCCGAGCTGGTTGGGCTCGTCGACGACGTGAGGGAGGCCGACGAGCGTCTCGAGCTCGAAGACGCGCTCCGCGGCGAACGTCACTCCACGTTCTTCGAGCTCACCACGGCCATGGGCCTGCTCCATTTCGCCCGGCGGGGCGTCGAGGCGGTCGTGCTCGAGGTCGGAATGGGGGGCCGGCTCGACTCGACGAACGTCGTGCACCCCGTGCTCTCGATCATTACCAGCATCTCGTTCGATCACACGCGACAACTGGGCAACACGCTCGGCCTGATCGCGACGGAGAAGGCCGGCATCCTCAAGCGCGGGCGCCCGGCGGTCAGCGGGGTGGATGGCGGCGAGGCGCAGCAATCGATCCACACGGTGGCCTCCCGTCGGCGTTGTCGCCTCCGCGAGCTGGGCACCGACTTCGGGTTCAAGCTCATTCCCCCCGAACTCCCGTTGGTTCGTCCAACGGCGTGCCGCGTCGCGGTACGGACGTGGCGGACCGATTGGGGGTGCTTCACCCTCCCGCTGCTCGGGCCGCACCAGGGGCATAACGCGGCGGTCGCACTGGCCGGGCTCGATGTTCTTGCCGAGGAGCGGCCGGACCTGGCAGTTTCTCGCAACGATGTGGTCCGAGGGTTCGCCGGCCTGAAGTGGCCGGCCCGGGTCGAGATCCTCGGCCAACGACCCTGCCTTGTCATCGACGGGGCGCACAACGCGGCCTCGGCCATCGCCCTGTCCGAGACCCTGCGCACTTGCTTCCCCCAGACCCGGCGGACCCTGGTCTTCGGCACGACTCGCGAGAAAGATCTCCAGGGCCAGCTCCTTGCGCTGCTACCTTTGTTCGATGAGGTGATCGCCACGCGCTACCTCGAGAATCCGAGGGCGATGCCTACCGAGACGATCGCGGCCGCCGGGTTGATGCTGACCGGGCAGACGATCCGGACCACCGAGGATCCGGCGGAAGCCCTGGAACTCGCCCGGCGACTGACGGCCCCCGACGAACTCATCTGCGTCACGGGTTCGTTATTCCTCGCCGCCGAGGTCCGCGCCATCATCCTGCGGCATCAGGCCACGCGGATTGTCGGAGGCGTCGTGCTTTGATGTTCCGAACGCTCGCCGGTTGAATCGTCAGGAACGCTGGTTTCATTCGCTCCAGGGACGCCGAGTCGGAAGGGACGTACAAATGATGAGTGCAGCATTCTGGATCAGGATCGGCGCGATATTGGGCTTCCTGGCCGTGACGATGGGGGCCTTCGGGGCCCATGGCCTGGAGGAGAGATTCCAGTCGTTGGGCGGTCAGACGGGCGGGATGTCTGCCGAGCGACTCAAGGCCACCTTCAATACGGCTGCGCAGTATATGTATTGCGCCCTGGCGATACTCGCGGTGGGCGTGCTCGCGGCGACCGGCCGCGATGGGGCTGCTCTCCAGGTTTCGGGCTGGTCGTTCTTGCTGGGCACCTTGATCTTTTCGGGGAGTCTCTACGTCCTCTCGACTTCCGGCATCCGATGGCTCGGCGCCATCACCCCGATCGGCGGCGTCGCCATGCTCGTGGGCTGGATCGCGCTGGCGATCGCCGCCGGAACCGCAGCCAAGGCACCGATCGGACTCGGCTGACGCGGCTCCTTGCCGAGAGAATTCGATAGGCCAAACGATCGAAACCGGCTAGACTGGGCCGATGTTAGGGTAGCGTCAAGATCCCGGTTCGAGCGCGAAGGAGGTGCGTCGTGAGGCCCGATCCCAAGATCAGCCCGAAGTTCGTCGTCGCCGTCGTCGAACAAGCCAGGGTCATCGCGGCGGAAGAGGCTACCCTCCAAAGCCCGTCCCGACTTGGCATGGTTGTCGTCCTCGCCGGCGCGATCCTGATCGGCTGGGGCGTGATGCGGAGCACCTGGGCCCAGGATGTTCCCAAGCCCACAGTCCCGCAGGCTTCACCGACCGCCCGTCCGGCTCCGGAACCGTTGCAAGCCATAGATCCTGCGCCCGTACCAAGCCCCGAGCCTTCGAAGGCAGTGGCATTCCCGTTCGACCGTCCGCCCTCGCCGGTTCCCCTCCCGGTCGCCGAATTGCCTCCCGCAGACCCGGCGCCGCTGGCCAACGACAACGACGATCCCGAAAAGAAGGCACAGGCATTCGTCGAGCAGAACCGGAAGGTGGCCGAGAGCCAGCTCAAGAGCCTGAAGGAAGAAGAGCAGAAGCTGCGTGCCCGCCTCCAGAAAGTCGAGGGAGGCATCAAGCGCTGGGAGTCGCTGCTGACGGCGCTCGAGAAGAGCTCGGCCGCCTCGCCACCCAAGGGTCTGACCTTGACAGATCCTCGTACGACCGGGTCGAGTAACCCGCATGCCCTCCATTCGTCTCCGCCGGAGAGCCCGGTCGAACTGCCAGGGGGTTCGCCGACCGACCTCACCCCGATCACGGAGCCGGCTAAGCCAAGCCCGCGGTGACGACCGATCGGGAATGATCCAGTAGGGCTGGGCTCACGCCGCCATGACGGTGGACAACAGGACGCGAGTCGCTTCCTCGCGCGGGTCCTCGAAGATCTGATCCGGGGCGCCGGATTCGATCACCCGGCCATCGCCGAAGACATGGACCGTCTGTGCGACACGGCGGGCGAACTGCATGGCATGCGTCACGACGATCATGGTCAGCCCGTCGCCAGCCAGGTCGGAGATGACGGCGAGCACCTCGGCCGTCATCCTCGGGTCGAGCGCGCTGGTCGGCTCGTCGAAGAGGATGGCGCGCGGCTCCATGGCCAGGGCGCGCGCGATCGCGACCCGCTGCTGCTGTCCACCGGAGAGCTGCCTGGGAAATGCGTGGAGGCGGTCCGACAGGCCGACCCGGTCCAGCAGTCGTCTCGCCCGCTCCTCGGCCACGCCGCGTGCCAGGCCCAGGACATAGACCGGCCCCTCCATGACGTTCTCGAGCGCCGTGCGATGCGGGAACAGGTTGAAGCTCTGGAACACCATCCCCAACCGCCGACAGACCTGCCGATGAATCCGTTGCCATTCCGCCGGGCGTGTGATCCCATCGGCGGCGAATCGCAGGCCGTCGATCGTCACCAGGCCGGATTGGAAACGCTCGAGGCCATTGAGGCAACGGAGAAACGTGCTCTTGCCGCTGCCCGAGGGCCCGATGATGGCGGCTACCTCGCCCTGGGCCACGGACAGGCTCACGCCGCGGAGGATCTCGATCGCTCCGTGCCGCTTGAACAGATCAATGACTTCGATCATGCTAGTACCCCTCCTTTCATGCCGGTCGCACCGAGTCGGCGCTCGGACCATCGGGAAAACCACGAAAGCGGAAGGCTCATCAACAGGTAGATCGTGGCCACGGCGACGGCGAACTCGATCGGCGCGCCGGTGCTGTTGCCCAGGACCGAATACTCCTTGGTCAACTCCGTGAGGGTGACGACGGAGCAGACCGACGTGTCCTTGAATAGCGCGATGAAGTCGTTGGTGACCGGCGGGATCACGATCCGCACCGCCTGGGGGACGATCACGCGCCGCAGTGCCATCCACCGCGACATTCCCAGGGCCAGCGCGGCTTCCATCTGGCCGGCCGGGATCGCCTGGAGCCCCGCGCGGTAGATCTCCGCCTCGTAGGCCGAGTAATTGATCGCCAGCCCGGCGACGCCCGCGACTTCCGGCGGCAGCTTCAGGAGGTAGAAGAGCACATAGAGTTGGAGCATCAGCGGCGTGCCCCGGATCAACTCGACGTAGCCGGAGAGGATCGGACGAAACGCCACGGGACCGTAGAGACGGCCGATCGCGATGAACAACCCCAGGACCATGGCCAGGGGCATCGAGGTCACCGACAACGCGAAGGTCATGATCGCCGCCTGGATGAGCCGCTCCCGGTAACGGAACAGGAGCGACCAGCCTCCGGATTCGCTACGGCCGGTCACCTGCTCGAGGGGCCCGTCGAACGCCGAGAGCTCGGTCTGCGCCTCCGTCCAGATGCCGTAACGCTCATAAAGCCGCCGCAGCTCACCCGAGGCGATCAGTCTTGCCATGCTCGCGTCCAGGGCCTCGCGTAGCGATGCGTCCTGGTTGCTGACATAGATCACGTAATACCCGTGCGACTCGAGCGGGCCGACGGATTCGAGGCCCGGGAATCGCTCGCCGTAGAATCGCGCCGCGGGGAGATCCTGGAGGGTCATATCGTACTGACCATTATGGACGGCCGTCATGGCGTCGGTGGACCCGTCGAATCGGACAACCTGGACATCCGAGCCTCCCTGCTCGCTCGCGTAGGTTTCGGCGGCCGAGCCCACCAGCACTCCCACCGTCCATCGGCCTCCACCCGGCCGCGGTCGCCTGACGTCGGCCCAGCTCCGGACCGGGCTGCCCCGAGGGACCATCAGTTGCAAC
The DNA here is from genome assembly GCA_052148775.1 of Isosphaeraceae bacterium. Taxonomy (GTDB): domain Bacteria; phylum Planctomycetota; class Planctomycetia; order Isosphaerales; family Isosphaeraceae; genus CAVZRC01. The sequence goes on from JBKQHM010000221.1 coordinate 7,701, forward strand.
TGATAGATGTAATAGGGTCGCGTCGCCAGGTAGTCGCGGGCGCGCCGCGGCGTCCATTCATAGCCGTTGATCACCAGGTCGATCCGGCCGGAGTCCAGCACCTGGAGCAGCTTGTCCCATTGCCCTTGCGAAAAGACCGGCTCGGTACCGAGGTCTCGAGCGAGCAGCGCCATCAGCTCGACTTCGAAACCCGTGACACGGGTCGGCGCTCGAGGATCGGGATAGGCATAAGGACCGCCGCCTTCCATGTCGCTGCCGTAAAGCAACTTGCCCGATTTGCGTATGCGCTCCATCGCATCGGCGCGTACTGGAGATTCGGTGCTGGCGACGAAGAATACAGCCAGGGACATGGAGATGAGAACAGTGCCCGGAGAGAGGATGGCCCGGGAACTTAGGGATTCGCCTCGGGAAGACGATGGGCGCGCGCGCTGGGAGTGCGCTTCGGAGGTGTCGCGAGAGGGGTCGGGGTCATCGGCATCGGATTCCGATGCGTCGGAGTTTTCTTCCATCAAGAGACCTCGTTTTCCTATCGATCGGAATTGTTCCGGTCACTCTCCCGTTCACCTCGGCGAGGATCCTTGGGGCAAGTTCGAGACCGGCGGTCGGCGGCGGCAAGGGTCTGCCATCGTTCTTGAAGATCTCGATCCACTCTTCCACGATCTGACAGAGGTCGGCATTCACGGCGGTCTCATCATCACCGTGACAGCAAGGGCCGATGATGCCAGGGCATTCGCCGACAAAGCATTGGTCCTCATCCGACCACTCGATGACTTTCACGTATCGGGCGCTCTCCTTCACGACCGAGACTCCAAAGACCATGCCGGACGATTCAATGATCTCCTCGACCTACCCGGTTGACAAATCGGCTCGGTCCCGGCCTCGAAAGGACTTCGTAGGGTGCTCTGTGAGCACCGATCCCGGGACTTTGTCGGATTCGGTGCTCACAGAGCACCCTACCAACGGTTGTGGCGCATCCGAGTCATACACAGTTGCAATACATCATTCGATGTCGCCACGGAAGATTCAAGTGGGATCCGGCGCCGGATTGCCGACAGTGATTGCCGCGCGTTCGGGTCGCATCGGCTCAATTCGTCGAGGGGTCGGACTTCTGGGCGTGCTGCTGTCGGAGTTGTTGCACGCGGCGGACGCGCTGGCGGACCTGCCGTGGCACATCGGCCACGCGGAGCCGGGTCATCCGGCCGACGAGGAAGCTGTGACCACGCCACCGGATGCGGCGGTTCACAATCGCGTCGAACCAGATGGGCAGGAGTAAGATATCTTTCACCGGACTGTAGACGAGGTGGCGAACCTTGGGGAACGAACCGCGCATCCATCGGGTCTGGACGGCGTCCCGCACCACCCCCAGGCCGACCAGGAAGAGGAGGCCGCTCCAGGCGATGCCCGACTCACCCGAGAAGGCCCAGACCAGTCCGACGGTGGCCAGGTTGGCCATCGGCTCCGCGAGGAACGCGGGCAACGCCATCCGTCGACGCATCTTGTACCACCGCGAATGGCGGTTCAAGAACCAACGGAAGCTCCGGCCGATGTTGACGTTCTCGATGATGTGATGACTCAGTCGGATCGAATAGCCCGCCTGGCGGAGCCGGACGCCGATCGCCTGGTCCTCGGCCAGGAGATTGCGCACCGCGGCGAAGCCGCCGATGGCCTCCAGCGCCCGCACGGGCATGAGCATCGATTTCCCCACCACGCAGGTGACCCGGCACACCGAGGCCATGGCCACGGCTCCGGCGATGAAGCCGTTGAGGTGGAGGTTCTCCATGATCGCCCCGGCGTGAACCTCACCCGTCCCGACGAACAGGTTGCTCACCAGCCCGACTCCCGGCTCGGCCAGGTAGCAGGCCGTCTCGCGGAGATAGGAAGGGCGGACGCGCACGTTGGAATCGCTGATCAGGATCACGTCGTACTTGCGATGATGCTCCATCTCCGCGAGATTCTCGACCTTCGGATTCAGGCCGAACGCCCGACAGCCGACGACGAGCTGGGTATCCCGGTCGGGGAACTCCCGCTGGAGCTTCTGGACCACGGCGATCGCGGGGTCGTTCGCATCCGCGACGCCGAAGATCATCTGGAAGGTCGGATAGTCGAGATTGAAGAAACTGCGCAGGTTCTCTTCGAGCCCTTCGTCCATCCCCTTGAGCGGCTTGAGGATGGTCACTGGCGGCGTATACTCGGCCAGTTTTCGCCGGCGACGTGTGACCCAGAAGAGGCATGCCATCGACCATAGCGTCGAGGTCACGGCCACGACCGCCACCAGTCCGAGCAGGACATTCGAGCTTATGACGGGTGACATAGCGACGATTCTCCCTGGCGGGTCCGGCGGCCTCCTCGACAGGAGGCGAAGGCTTCGTTCACGAGACTTGCGACACTCTTCCCTGATTGTGGACAAAACAATACTTGCCAGAGACTCCGATCAATGTGACTCCCGATGCACTCAGGGATGATCGGGCTTCGTACGTAGTTCCATGGGACCTTGGCAGCATGGACAAGTCTGGGGGTAGCGGACGCTGATCGTGCAAACGCTACAAAAGTATTCGGGCGTCTGGAGCCGGCCTTCATGTTCGACCCGGAATGTAACGACCTGGACGTAAGGGACGCCAGCGTAGCGACGGCCCCGGATTTCGGAGCGAATGCCGCGCAGGCGTTCGTCGAGGAAAAGGGCGCGGCTGGCATCATCACAAAGAAAAGGGGTGATCGATCGATCGTCCCCGAGTAAAACCATCTGGCGAGCGGTCGGCTCGGGGTCCGGTTTGACATCCAGTCCGATGGACTGAAGGGCGGAGCCCAGGGGCATAACCTTGCCCCGTAAGGTGACTTCCTCATACTTCCGATCCGTCGGCATCGGCGACGGCGGCCCGGTCCAAAGGCAAATCAGGAGTCCAACCAAGCATCCCGACGGAATCCCCATCGGTCGAGTTTCTCCAGATCGTTGGGAAACCATGAGTTGAGGTCGAATCGCTTTCGCTTGCCGCGCGTGATAATTATACCTGCCATCGCGGAAGGTACCAAGCGGAATTTTGCCGTTTCCCCGATCGTTCCTTTCGCGGTCGACAGCGTCGCGGATCGATTTGTAGCATGAACGGGCTGGGGTCACGATCAGACAAGGGCCCTCGGGGAGGTCGACCGTTTGGCGAGCTCAGGTGAGACAACGCAAACCCTGGTGGTCGAGGGAATACGGCTGCATCACGCCGGCGACATGGAAGGGGCTGGACGGCTCTTCGAAGCGGCCCTGGAGCGGGACCCGGGGGACACCGACGCGCGTTGCTTGCTCGGACTGGTTCGGCAGCAGCAGGGTCGCGCGGCGGAGGCAGTCGGCCTGATCGAATCGGCCCTGGTTTCGCGGCCGGACGTGCCCTCCTATCATGCCGGACTGGGGATGGCATACCGAACCTTGGGACGTCCGGCCGACTCGGCCCGTGCATTCGCCAAGGTCCTCGAACTGTGCCCGGCCGATGCCGAGGCGCACGTCAACTGGGCGATCGCCATCGGCGCCACGGGAGACCGGGACGCGGTCCTGGAGCATCTCCGTCGCGCCGTGGACCTGGACCCTCGTCACGGACAGGCCCGGAGCCGGCTCGGCGAGCTGCTCTTGGAGCTCGACCGGCCTCTCGATGCCTTGCCGCATTGCCAGGCGGCGGTGGAGCTCCGGCCGGGCCAGGTCGAGTCCCATCTCAACCTGGCCGACGCTTGTCTCGCCCTGGGACGTAACCTGGAGGCCCGCGCCTCCTACCAGCGGGCGCTGCGGCTCGACCCCGACCGGGGTCCGGCGGCGGCCGGCCTGGGGATCGCGGCAGTCCGGCTCCAGATCCCCGACGAGGGGCTGGCCTGGCTCCGCAGGGCCGTCGAGCTCGAGCCGAATTCCGTCGAGTTCCTCCGTCAGCTCGGAGAGGCCGCGTCGACCTATGGGCTCCGAGACGAGGTCCGCCGATGCTGCGATCGCATGCTGGCGATCGACCCCGATAATGCCTCGGCCCACAATACGCTGGGCTCGATCGCGCACCGGGAGGGCCGCCGGGACGAAGCGCGTGCACGCTATCTCGACGCGGTTCGGCTCGAGCCCAGGCTCGCCAATGCCCATTTCAACCTGGGCATCCTGCACGAGGAGCTGGGCGAAAAGGACGACGCCGAGGCGCGTTTCCGGATGGCCCTGAGTTGCGACGCGTCGCATGCGACGGCTCTGGCCCGCATCGCCTCGATGCGCCGCGGCACGATCGCGGACGCTGACGTCCAGGCGATCCACCGCCTGCTGGAGTCGTCGAGCCTGCCGCCCACCCATTGCCTGAAGCTGCTCTTCGGCCTCGCGGACATCCACGACGGGCGCAGCGAGTTCTCCCTCGCCGCGGACTGGCTCGAGCGCGCCAATGCCCTGGGTCGGGACTTGCTCCGGATGCGAGGGTGTCCCTACAGTCCGGACGAGCACCGTCGGTTCCTCGATGACATCGTGGGCGCCTTTACCCCAGCACTCTTTCAGAGACTGGCCGGCGCGGGACGCGAGACGCAACGGCCGGTCTTCATCGTCGGTATGCCTCGTTCCGGCACGACGCTGATCGAGCAGGTTCTCGCCAGCCACCCCGAGGTCCACGGGGCCGGAGAGATCCATCTGGTCCGCCAGAGCCTCGATGCGATCCCCGGGATGATGACGTGGACCGGCGCGCCCCTCGAAGGCGTCAAGCGGCTGCTGCCCCTACAAGTCGCCGAGCTGTCGCTTTGGCACGAGGAACGACTTCGAGCGATCGACGGCGGCCGCTCGATACGCATCGTCGACAAGCTGCCCGAGAACTACTTCTACCTGGGGCTCATCGCGTTGCTCTTCCCCCGGGCAGTGGTGATCCACTGCCGACGGGACCCGCGCGACGTCGCCCTCTCTTGCTGGGCCGCCGATTTCGCCGAGGTCCGATGGGCCTACCAGTACGATCACATCGCCGCACGTTTCTCCCAGTACCGCCGTCTGATGGAACACTGGCGCGCGGTTCTGCCCGCCTCATTCGCGGTCCACGACGTCGATTATGAGGCGATGGTGGACGATCTCGAGGGCGCCTCGCGGCGCCTGGTCGCCGCCTTGGGGCTCAATTGGGACCCGTCGTGCCTGGAATTCCACAAGACCCGACGACCCGTCGGCTCCGCCAGTCAATACCAGGTGCGCCAGCCGATCTATCGCACCTCGGTCGGACGCTGGAAGAACTATGAGAAGGAGCTGGCCGAGCTCTTCAGGCTCGTCGAGAACGTCGGCGTTTCAAAGTGAGCCTTGGCCGGCGTGTCGCAGCACTCCCGGATACTCAAATGTAGTATTCCACGAGGTTGGACGGCGTTTCTTGCGCCCAATCCGGCTGGTACCATCGATCGCCGGCCAGCAGGGCCTTCGCCACTTGATGAGACTGGGCTCGCAACTCGGGGACCGCGGTCGTCTCCCAGAGGGTGCCTCGGAGCAGGGGACCAATGGCGAAGAGGAAATCCGATGGCCGACCCTGTTCGTTCACGACGGCGAAATCCGGGTTGACCTCGATCCCCATATCCAGCTCGTCCGGACGGAGCAGCCCCCGGTCGAAGAGATTCTTGAACAGCGGCTCCGGCGAGTCGTTGAGAGACTCTCGGGGGCCGGTGCAATTGACCAGCAATCCCACGACGAGTTCGAGCGGCGGCTGCCCATTCCCGGGTTCGATCGTCACCCGGAGCCGGTCGCCATCGCCCTGGATTTCTCCGAGCCTTCCCTCGAGAATGTGGAGCCTATCCTCCTTGCGAGCAGACTCGAGCTGGCCGGCGACGGAAGGCGGGATGCGGTGGCGCACGACGTTCCAGCGGGTGCGGTAATCTCGGGAGAACTCCTGCTTTTCCTCCACGGAGAAGTTGCGCCAGATTCGCTGGGTGAATGGGCGAAGCTTGTCCACGACCAGGGCGGGGTTCATCCCATCCGCCCGGAGCCTGGCGCAATGCGCTTCCATCAACGCCGCGAGCTTGTGCAGGCCCAGGTTCTCGACGCCGTCCGGTGGGAAGTGGGGATAGTCGATGCCCTTGAAGTGCGGCAGCGGCAGGAGGCCGTTTCTCGAGACGGCGTAAATCGTCCCGCTCCACCCGATGGCCCGGAGGGTCAAGAACACGTCGATCATCGTCAACCCGGTTCCGATGAGAAGGACATCCTCCTGCGAGTCCGGTCGCTTCTCGTACCATCCTCGCCACGGGTTGGGGCAATAGGCGGGATGATCGTGCACGGAGCCAGGCGGGACCATGTCATGCGGCGTGAGGTTCCCCGTGGCGAGAATGACTCGATCCGCCTGCAATGGATCGCCGCCTTTCAGGACGAGCTGCGCACCACGTCCGTCCGGGGCGATATCCAGGACCTCGTCGTCGATCAGTTGAATCTGGACCCGGCCCGGTCCGGCCAGGGGCTGGGCCTGCCAGAACAGGAGATCCTGGAGATAGTCGCCGTAAATCCGACGGGGCACGAATTGTTCGCGCAAGTCCGCCAGGGGGACTTCCGCGAAGTCGGCGCGATTTCGGAGCCAGTCCACGAAGTGCGAGGGGAGGTCCGGGAACGCGGACATATTACGGGCGACGACGTTGAGGAGATGTTCCGGCCGGAGCGTCCCGTATGCAATTCCGCGTCCCAGTGGGTATTGGTTGTTGATCAGGATGACGCGGAGAGATTCGGTGCTCAAGCGGGCGAGGTTGACCGCGGTGAGAGTGCCGCAAAACCCGCCCCCGATGATCGCCACTGACTTCACAGCTCGAAACCCCCATGCTATCCGCGCGACGGCCGCTCGGTTCTGGAGAGCGCCCCGACCCCAACCGAGGTCGTCCACCTGGTGCGGATTCCGTCATCCGTATGGCCGCCAGGTCCGCGTTCGAAGGATTTCCCTGACCTGCTAACTTACACTACGCCGGTGGCGGGGTGAATGGATAGCGATTGAACATTCTCTCGGTCGTGTCGATGACTGGGAACCGCATAGCCCCTTCCTCGGGCGACGGGGCAAACGGGAGAGTTGGCACATCGAGCGACGGGACTTTCAGCGCGTCGCCGCCTGGTTCAGTCGCCGGATGGCCTCGACCTCGGTATCCCAGTATGATGGGAGACGGTCGTAGGGATTCGGGCCGACGTCGTCGGTGATGAACACGTAGCCGATCTTCAACTCGGCCGCACGATGGAGCGAGCGCTTCATCTGCTCCTCCGTGGCCACATCGTGCGCCTGGAGGCAGAACCTGGAGCCTGCGAATCGCGACGTCCACGCGGGGGGCCGGTAGTCCTCGAAACCGCGCTCGCGCTCGTGCAGGGAGATGACGTCCGAGGCTGGGCGAGCGACATAGCCGGCGTCGCACGAGGTGCCAGGATTGGTCAAGACGAGAGCGCCGGGGATGCGACGGTGGACGTATCGGTAGAGTTCGGCGTAGTAGTCAATGCCCCGAGCGTCGCTGCTCTGCTCGTCGAAATGGAAGCCCTGGATCTCGGGGTAGAACTTCAGGAAAGTCTCGACCTCCTGCTTCACCTGGGCGATCGGCTTCCGCGTGTATTGCGTGCCGATGTAGCCGACGAGCGTCACTCCTGCCTCTCGGGCGCGGGGGATGATGGCCGCGAAATTCGTATCGACGTGGTCCCCGGGCCCGCTGGCCGGGTTCACGATCGCGACGATCGGCACGGCCTTCGCCGATGCGATCAGCCGGTTCCACTCGCGCAGGCCGGGTCCAAATGGATAGTAGTAGGCCGGCACCCAGAGCCGCATCTGCACCGTTCGCGCGTCTTTCCCGGACTTCTTATTGGTCCGCTGGGCCCAGGCGGGCATCGCGACGGCCAGCAAGGCGGCCGCCATCGAAGTGAGCCGCAGCCATCTGCGAAGCGAGAGCGCCGACGAGTTCGCGCGGGGGTGACGCATGAGCGGACCTTCCTGAATGAGATGTTCGAGTTGAGCCGAATCCCAGACTTTGGCGGATTCCGAGGCGAGCCGCCAGGGTCTACGTCAGGAACGAGGACGTTCTCGTGCGAAAATACTCACTCGGATGATCGCACGCAATGATTATCCGAATCCAACGGGGCTTTCGATCGTCTGGATCCTCGAGACTGGGGGCTGGGCAGACGTCCGAGGATCGGCCGGTGCCGCGCTCTCCCCGAGCCCCGCCAATTCGTTGTATGATAAACATCGTGCTCGGAACCGAGGGGATCGGTCGAGTGTGGAGTCCTGGGAGCGAATGGAGGTCGTGATGTGCAGCCAGTTTCGGCTCCTTTTTGGTATCCGTACGGCCTTGGCGGCTTGCATGATCTTCGGTTCGTGCCTTCACGCTGATGTTCGGGGCCAGGAGGCCGCGAAGCCCGGGGCAGGGCAGGCCGATTCGAGCGAGGAGATTGCCAAGGCCAAGGCGCGGAACCGGATGGTGGACAGGCACCTTGTTGAACGCGGCATCAAGAACAAGAGGGTGCTCAATGCATTTCGCACGGTGCCCCGGCATCGCTTCCTCCCGCCAAAGACGCAACGCCTGGCCTACGATGACGAATCGATCCCGATCGGCGAAGGCCAGACGATCACGCCTCCTTATGATGTTGCCTTCATGACCGAGGTCCTCGATCCCAAGCCGGCCGATCGGGTCTATGAAGTGGGCACCGGGTCCGGCTACCAGTCGGCGATCCTCTCGCAGTTGGTCAAGGAGGTCTACTCGGTCGAGATCCACCCGCCGCTGGGCAAGCGTGCCGCCGAGGTCCATAAGGAGCTGGGTTACACAAATATCCACACCCGCATCGGCGATGGATACGAGGGCTGGCCCGACGCGGCGCCCTTCGACGCGATCATCGTCACGTGCGCCCCGGAGAAGATCCCCCAACCGCTGATCGACCAGCTCAAGGACGGGGGCCGGATGGTGATCCCCCTGGCCAAGGACCGGTTCACCCAGAGCGTCTACCTGGTCGAAAAGCACGGCGATAAACTGACCCGGCGCGAGCTCAAGCCGACCCTGTTCGTGCCGATGACGGGCCGCGCCCTCGAGGAGGCGGCCGCCGCCAGGGCCGCCAAGGCGAAGGGGAACTCGACGAAGGAATGATCTCGTTGAGCCCGAAATTCATCGGGCGGATTCTTGTATGGGCATCGAGCCCCTGGGTTATCGGATACGAACTAAAGGCCCGTGGCCAACTGGAGGAATCGCCGTGAGGACGCCCGGTCGACAGATCGCGTGGGTGGTGCGGGCGCTGGTCGTGGTGGTCTGGACGTGCGGGATCGCCGTCCAAACAGCCCCGGCGCAGGATGCGCTGATCGAGCGGCCCGATCCGCCGGCGCTCGACGACATGGAAACCGACGCGAACAATGACGGCCTCCCCGATGGTTGGTACAACGGGCGTGACGCGGTCTTGATGTCCGTGGGCGGTCAGGTCGGGCCGCATTTCTTGCGATTCGAGAACAAGAAGCCGGGCCGGCCGTCACGGCTGAGCCGTGCATACGGGATCGACGCTCGCAAGACCGAGGCGATCATCCTCGGCCTCTGGATCCGGCCGAATCAGATCCAGCACGGCGAGCGAGAAGGTTCCGAGCCGTGCCTGATGTTCGACTTCCTGGGCGACGAATTACGCATGCTCAGCCACGTCGTGATGGGCCCCTGGAACCAATCCAACGGCAACGGCTGGACTCGGGTCGCCAGACGGATGGCCGTCCCGCCGGGCACCAAAGACGCCATCATGACGGTGGGCCTGATGGGGGCGACCGGGACGCTCGACATCGACGGCCTGACCATCGATCTCGTCCCCGTCGGGGGTGGGGAGACGACCAATCTGATCCTCAACGGCGACTTTGAACTCGGTGACCCGGCCCCCGCTTCGTGGGTCCTGGAGAAGGAGGCACGCCGCGCCTTTCCCGGGAAGAACTCCGCGTCCGCGCTGGAGTTGAGCCGCGCCGGGTCGCGAGCCATGACCGGCGTGGCGGTCCGGGTCGACCAGTTCGAGGCGTTGGATATTTCAATGGGAGTCCGATGCTCGGCCGTTCGTGGGGCGGATGGAGCGACGGCCAGGATGTTCTTCCTGGACGAATTCGGGAAGCCTGTGCAGTCCCCGCAGAATGCGAGGGCGTTCGCCCGATGGACGGGCAGCTTCCCGTGGCGTGTCGACGAATTCCGGGTCGGCGTACCTCCCGGAGCCACACGCGCCGTGCTCCAGATCGACAAGCTGGATTCGATCGGTTCGATCCGGATCGACGACGTCCTGATCACGGCCTCGCCCCAGGCCCAGGTCGGGGCCTGGACCCCATACCACGACGCCGACGACACCGGGGATTGGTTCCCGGTGGCGGCTTCGTCGAAGATCGCGCCGGGCAGTGCGCTCGATGTCTCGTTCCTGGTGCCGGGGCCGGCGGGCCATGACGGGTTCGTGACGGTCAAGGAAGGTCACCTGTACCACGGCAAGGACGGTCGGGCGCGGTTCCTGGGCGTGAGCCTTCTCCCTCCGACGGCGTTCCTCGAGCCGGAACGGGCGGATGCACTGGCCGATCGCCTGGCGCGATCGGGGATCAACCTCGTCCGGCTGGGCGATCTCGACACGCCGCTGGGACCGGAGCGCAGCCTGATCGACGACACCCAGGACCACACCAAGTCGCTCGACACCGTGTCCATCTCTCGGCTCGATCACCTGATCGCCGCGTTAAAGGCGCGAGGGATTTCCGTCGCGCTGGAGCTCCAGAGCAGCCGACTGTTCCGGACCGGCGACGGGATCGCCTCGCCCGGACAGCTCCCGCCCGGTGGCGGTCCGGCGGCGAAGGTCGACCCGACGATCAGCAAGCTGGTCCTGAACACGGCCCGCGCCTTGCTCGATCACGTCAACCCCGAGACGGGGTTGGCCCTCCGCGATGACCCCGTCCTGGCGTGGGTGACACTCGCCGGCGAGGTCTCGTTGTTCAACATGATCGACCGTCCCGAGACCCTGCCAGCCGCCTATTCCGGGGCCCTCCATGCCCTGGCCGAGAAGGCTCCGGGCGGCTTGACCGGACGGGGTCTCTGGGAATGGATCGAGGCGCAGCGATCTCGCGAGACGGCCGAGGCCCTGCGCGTGGACAAGCTGCGGGTGCCTATCGCCGGGGTCTCGCACTGGCGACGTGAGGCCGAGTTCGTCCAGGCCCAGTGTGGGCCGGGCCTGGACCTGATCGACGACCGGATCTACTGGGCATCGCCCCGATCCTGGGCCGCCCCGGACATGAGAACGATGCTGTGGAGTGTCGAGGGTGGACTTGCCGGTTATGCCGCGTCGAAACGACGGACCGATCGGCCCTATGTTGTGGGCCACTGGTGCAACCAGACGCTCGGCGCGTGGTCGATGCCGACCGAGGCCGCCGACATGATACTCGGCGTCTACACGGCCGCGGTCGAGGACTGGGATGCGCTGGTCCGCCGCGGCGTGTTCGTCTATCCCGTCAAATGGGGCGAGGGGGCGGCCGGCGGTGTCGGGGGCGAAGATATCTACCGGATTCCCGAGGTCGTCAACGGCAGCCCGCACATCTACGCGATGTGGCCGCATGCGGCCTCGCTGATGCTTCGATCCGGGTCGGGCGAGGCGGGACACGAGCGCAGGCCGGTCGAGTTACCGGGCCGGCACGCAACCCGTTCGTTGCGTCGGTCCGTACCCGGCTGGGACGCGTCGGCCGGACGGCTGGTGATCGACACGCCGTTCACTCAGGCCCTGGTGGGCTGGGTCGGCCGAGAGCCCGAGCGACTAGCGCACCTCGAATTCTCGACCGACAATGACTTTGCCGTCCTGGCCGCGACGTCGATCGGCCCGGAGCCGATCGAGAACGCCAAACGCCTCCTGGTCACCGCGATCGCTCGGATCGAGCCGACGGGGTTCCGCTGGGTGGATTCCTGGCGGCATGGCGTGGCCGATCCGGGCCGAGCCCCGTTGCTTCAGGAGCCCGTCCGAGCCAGGATCGTGTGGAGGCGCAAGAGACGTGTCCGGGCGTTTGCGCTGGATGAGACCGGAGAACGCCGAGGTCCCGCCACGGTGGAGGCGCTCCCCGACGGACAGGGCGTGGCACTCGTCGTCGACGGCCGGGCCGCCGGCTTGCACTGGGAACTGGTCGCCGAGTAACCCGTCCGGCCTCGACCGTACCCGGAGCGTCCTGTTCGGCTCGGAGTTCGTGCGGGAATTGGTTTGCAGATTCCAGAAAGATCGGTTCGTTTCGTGTCAGGTTCGACCATCAATCGCAATTCGGAATCTGGAAGTTGGAATCGATCCTTCTATAGCCTCTCATCCATCCTGTCGGAGGAGGCGATGCCCTCGATGCATCTCGATCGCCGATGAAGACTATCGTGACTGGGGGAGCGGGCTTCATCGGCTCGCATCTGGTGGATCGGTTGCTCGCCGACGGTGGCGAAGTCATCGTAGTCGACAACTTCGACACGTTCTATTCGCGACGGGATAAGGAAAGAAACCTGTCGCGAGCGCTCGAGAACCCGAGGTGCCGCCTGGTGGAGCTGGACATCCGCGACGCGAAACGGGCCGAGGCGCTGATGTTGGAGTGTCGCCCGGACGCGATCGCTCACCTCGCCGCCCGCGCGGGCGTGCGACCCAGCATCGACGATCCGCAGCTCTACGCGGACGTCAACGTGCTGGGCACTGTCAGTTGGCTCGCGGCGGCCAGTCGGCTGGAGCCTCGGCCGCGATTCGTTTACGCGTCGAGCTCGAGCGTCTATGGGGACCGCTCGGATCCGCCCTTCCGCGAGACGGACCCGGTCGACCGTCCCGTCAGCCCGTATGCGGCGACCAAGAGGGCCTGCGAGCTGATGGCCCACACGTTTCACCACCTGCACGGGCTGCCGGTCACGGGCCTGCGGTTCTTCACTGCCTATGGGCCGAGGAATCGGCCGGATCTGGCCATCGCCAAGTTCGCCCGGCTGATCGAACGAGGCGACCCGGTGCCCATGTATGGCGACGGCCTGACCCGCCGCGACTATACCTTCGTCGATGACATCGTCGATGGCATCGTCCGCGCGATTGATCGGTGCTCGGGCCTGGGACTCTACAACCTCGGCCGGTCCGATCCCATCGCGTTGAGCGAGATGATCGAGACCCTGGCCGAGGCGATCGGGAAGCCCGCGTTGATCCGGCGGCTGCCGGAACAGCCAGGTGACGTCCGCCAGACGTTCGCCGACGTCTCCCTCGCGGCGAACGAACTGGGTTATTCTCCCAGTACTCCCTTTCGGCAAGGGATCCAGCATTACATCGACTGGTACCACTCCGTGACAGCGAGCGGTTCGGAGACTTCGGTTAGAGGCCAGTCGCGAGACGAGAAGTCGTAGCGTTCGAGAGCTCGAGCGAGCGCAGGGAGACGCCAGCGTGTCCTTATCGGGCTCGGATCGCAGCCGACGGACAGCGGGAGGAGATCCCGGATCGCAAGAGGATCGGAACGCTGCCTTCCCGCTGACCACAGACTACCGACCGAAGGCCAACGGATGGATCAGACCATCTCCTTGAGGGCCTTGAGCGGTCGCGCCTTGACGACGTTACGCGCCGGCTTGGCGGGGTACATTTGCATCTGTTTGGTGAAAGGGTTGATCCGTTGCCCGGCCTTGGTCGCCGGCTTGTGATCCCGCTTGAGCTTGAGGAGTCCGGGAATCACGAACAGGCCGGGGCCCTTCTTGCCCAGTTCGGCCTTGATCAACTCGGACAAGCCATCGAAGACGCTCGAGATCTGCTTCTTCGACAGACCGGTCGACTCGGCCAGCTTGGTGAAGATCTCCCCCTTGGTCTTGGGCTTGAGGACCTTCTTCTCGGCGGGTGCGGGGGCCGCCTTCGGTTCAGCGGCTTTGGGTGCGGCTTTCTTGGCCATGGGCGATTACCCTCCTGTAGAGATCGCTGCCTCGCTTCGTACGAACCAGTCGGTCTCCCCACCCTGAGGATGATGACCGCGGCTCCTGGAGATCGTTTTCGACGATTATGCCGAAAACCTGGAGCAAAACCAGGAGAAAAGCACCATTTTCGCCCGGAATCCCGAGAATTTCCGGGTGTGAAGCACTCCGGGCCCCGAAAATCACGGGGCGGCGACGACCGGTCGCCGATTCGATGTCAGACCGCGATCCGCTGATGGCGCGGTTCGAACGACATCAGGAAACGTCCCGTCGCCGAGATCATGGCGACTTGAAATCCTGCTCCGGCGTACGCCTCGGCGCTGCGATGGGCCTGTGCGAAGTCGCCGAACGATCGGTGCATGTGGAATGTCCCATCGCTAACGCGGAGGAGGATTGTCGGACTCTCGGAATGAGAACTCGTTGTCATGGTCTAACTCCCAATCACGCAGAGGTGCCACGTCAAGTCGTCGAGCTGTCGGACCTCGTCTCATTGACGTCATGGCCGCGAACTTCGTCTCGCCGTCGCCGAGCGAGCGACTAGCGACCGATGTCCGGGCCTCTCTTTGCCATAAGTGCTACGGGGCAAACTCCGTTTTGTGCCGCGCTCGATCGATTCGCGCTCTGAAAAAACCGACGAGGTTGTAGCGGGAAGCCGATTATCGGAGTCGGTGAGGGCCTCGATCGTCAGGTGTGTGAATCCGAGATTCCGGAGTGCAATGACTAGCAATTTGCGCACCGGAATGCGCGCAGGAGTCCATGAATCCAGGTTCTTATTCCGGACAGAGTGGGCAGCGACGGTATGCAACGTCTCGAAAAGGCCGACCGATGGCCCGGAGCCGTGGTCAATCGCCCGAAGCCTTGGTGGTGGTCCGACGGGGATCGGCGATCCCATGGATACGTGGTTGGGGATTGTCCTCGTCGAGGGTAACGACGATCGTGTTGGCGTTTCCCTGATGCTCGATCGTCCGCAGATGGTGTCCCATGGCGAGGAGGGCGTCGAGGGTGGCCTTGGGTCGGTCTCGACCTTCGAGGGTCAGCACGTCGGGGAACCACTGGTGATGGGTGCGTGGGGCAGTGACAGCGGTCTGCGGGTCTAGCCCGAACTCAAGGAGGTTGAGTACGACCCAAAGACTCGTGTTGGGAATAGTCCGTCCTCCGGGAGAGCCCGTCACCACGCGCACACGTTGGTCTTTCAGGACGAGTGTGGGTGTCTGGGAGCTGAGCATCCGCTTGCGAGGTTCGATTCGGTTCGGCGTCGTTCCGATCCAGCCTCGGGTATCGGTACGGTCCGGGACCAGGTTGAAGTCGCCCATCTCATTGTTGAGCAGGAAGCCCGCCCCGGCCACAACGCACTTGGCGCCGTAGGAGTCTTCCAGGGTATAGGTCATCGCCACGGCGTCGCCGGCCTGGTCGATCGTGGAGAAATGGGTCGTGTGGTCGCCCTCGGTATCGAGGATGGGGAAAGGGGCCAGTTCGGCGCTCGGTGTGGCGCGATCGCCGATGGTTCGGGCCAGTTGATCGGCGTAGGACTTCGAAGTCAGCTCGGCGGCGGGGACCGGGACGAAGTCGGGGTCGGCGAGCTTGGTGGCCCGGGTGAAAAAGGCGCGTCGCATCGCCTCGGCGACGCGATGGAGCGTCCGCGGGGAATCGCGGCCGTCGGACTTGAGGTCGAATCGCTCGAGGATGTTGAGCATCTGGCACAGGACGATGCCCCCGCTCGAGGAGGGACCGATGCTGTAGACGTCGTGGCCCCGGAAGGTCGTATGGACCGGCGGCCGGAGCTTGGCCTCGTAGGACTTCAGGTCGTCGAGCGAGATCAAGCCGCCGTGTTCGCCCATGTACTGGGCGATGAGCTGGGCGGTCCGGCCCGTGTAGAAGTCGTCCGGTCCCACGGCCGCGATCCGGTCCAGGGTGTCGGCGAGGTCGGCCTGGATGAGCCGGTCGCCGGTACGCCAGGGGGAGCCGTCGGGCTTACCGAACGCGGCGACCGACTCGGGGAAGTCTCCCAGCCGTCCGAAGTCGCTGCGACTCGTCGCGGCGCGTTTCGCCGGGACGGTGCGGGCCAACTGCCGGTTCAATGAGCCGGCGAGGTCGGCGGAGATGGGGAAGCCCTCGCGGGCCAAGCGGGCCGAAGGGCGGACCAGTTCCGCCCAGGGGCGTTTCCCCCAGCGCGCATGGGCCAGGGCCAGGCCGCGGACCGTCCCCGGAACACCGGCCGCCCAGGCACCGGTCCGATATCGCGGCTTGAGCTTCCCGTCGGAATCCAGGTACATCCGCGTACTCGACGCTTTCGGCGCCATCTCACGAAAGTCGACCGTCACCACCTCCTTGCGATCGGCCAGGTAGGCCACGATATATCCACCACCGCCCAGGTTGCCCGCTTCGGGCAGCGTCACCGCCAGGGCGAAAGCCGTCCCAACCGCTGCGTCGATCGCGTTGCCCCCGGAGCGGAGGATATCGCGGCCAACGTCCGCCGCATGCCCTTCCTGTGCGACCACGACGTGCTTCGAGAATGTATCGCCATCCGCGCGCGTGGGCATCGCCATCTGCTGGCCGATCACGGCGATCGCGAGCACTCCGACGATCCAGTCCAGCTTCTTCATGAGGCTCACCTTGCTTCGGGCTCTGGGGAGGATCACGTTCTCAATCAGGCGTTGACTCCCTGTGGCATTCGTAGAAATCCATAATATCGCGTCCCCGCGCGGTTTTCCTCAAGTTTCGATCGATTCGCGGGTCGAGGCTCGTCGCAGACGCGGAGCGATCGCCGAATTGAGATTGACCGATTCCGGGCGAATCCCTAGAGTTCGGCCCGATTGTCGGAAATCTTGAAGGTATTCTGGCACGGCCCAGATGGATTTTGGGAGACGCCACGTGATGATCGCAAAGGATCGCGGTCGCAAGTTGCGGTTGGTCGGATTGAGCCTGGTCGTCCTCGCGGTTGCGGCGGCCGGCCTGGCGCGGGCCCAGCAGGGCGGCCAGGGGTTCGCAAAGACCCCGCCGGCCCAGAATAACCCGACCATGGACCCGCAGCAGGTCAAGGACCTTCGTCAGATCAACGTCCCGGGCGTGCAGCAAACCCGGGTCCCGGTCAGCCCTTCGGATCCGATCGCGATTGTCAACAATCAGATCATCTCGCGCCAGTTGCTCGCCGACGAGTGCGTGGCCCGGGAGGGGAAGAAGATCCTGGATGTCCTGATCAATCGCACGCTGATCGAGCAGGCGCTGGCCCGAGGCAAGATGTCGATCACCGCGGCGGAGATCGACCAGGAGATCGGCAGCGTGGCCGATCGATTCGGCGTCGAACGCGGGGCCTGGCTCCGGACGCTCGAGAAGGAGCGTCACATCAGCCCGGCCCAGTACGCCCGCGAGATCATCTACCCGGCGCTGGCCCTCCGGAAGCTCTGCTCGGACAAGGTCCAGGTGACCGATAAGGATTTGCAAGATGCCTTCGAGTCGCAGTACGGCGACAAGATCCGCTGCCGGATGATCATGGTGGACAAGCAATTGAAGGCGATGGGCATCTGGGAAGAGTTGCACAAGAATCCCGGCGGCTTCGAGACGATGGCCAAGGAGCAGTCGATGGACCCGGGCAGCCGATCTCTCGGCGGCCTGCTGGCCGAGCCGATCACCCGCCATGCCATCCCCAAGACGCTGACCGACAAGGCGTTCTATCACCTGGTCGACGGCGACCCGAACGACAAGGACCCGACGCACAAGCCGAAGGACGGGGATTTCACCGGTCCCATCCAGGCGAGCGAGTCGGTCTGGGTCATCCTGCGTCGCGAGGAAGTCATCCCGGCGGCCAAGAACGTCACTCTCAAGGATAAGCGCGTCCACGACCAGGTCTACGAGATGATCTACCAGGTGAAGCTCAAGGAGGCCATGGAGACCATCTTCCAGGACCTGGTCCGTGCGGCCTCCATTGAGAATCGCCTCACCGGCATGATCAAGATGGCCAATGAGGAGAAAGATCCGGATTTCCGGGTCGACGGCGACGTGAAGCTGATGGGCAACCGCAGCAATACCGGCGTGGATCCTCGTGCCGCAGCCGCAGCCTCGGCTTCGCCGGCCAAGCTGCCGCCTCCCGTCGCGCTCTCCCCGGAGGCTGCCAAGAAATTCCGCCCGCTGAAGCCCGGGGGCAACCCGGCTCCCGCGCCGGCACCGGGAGCGGCTTCGACTGCGCCCTCGTCGAACTGAGCTCGTGAGATAACAGGGGTGGGGATTGCCCGCGGTGCCAGCGGCGATTCCCACCCCCCGTGTGTCGACCGAAGCGAGAGTCCCGCGCCCCGATCGGTAAGCGAACGCCATTCTGGACAACATGGTCTTCTTCCCGGATATTGGATGAAGCTTGAGCTTGTCTGGCAGCAATGAGCAGCGACCCGGAGCGCATTCATCCATGGCCGATGCCGCGACGATCGACCCCCGCGAATACATCCGCGACATACCCGATTTCCCCAAACCGGGGATTAGCTTCAAGGACATCACCCCGCTGCTGGCCCATCCGGGTGCGTTCGGGTCCGTGATCGACCGGTTCGAGCAGGTGTTCGCGGACCGTCGGGTCGACACCATCGCGGCGGCAGAGGCGCGTGGGTTTATCTTTGGTGCCCCGCTGGCCCTGCGGATGGGGGCCGGCTTCGTGCCTATCCGCAAGCCGGGCAAGCTCCCGTACGCCACTATCGCGCTGGAGTATGACCTGGAGTACGGCAGCGACCGGCTGGAGGTCCACACCGACGCCTTCGGCCCCGGCCGTCGCGTCTTACTGATCGACGACGTCCTGGCCACCGGAGGAACCATGCGTGCCTGTCGGGACCTCGTCCAATCCACGGGCGCCGAGGTCGTCGCCTGCGCGTTCCTGATCGAGCTCGGCTTCCTCGGCGGTCGTGCCAAGCTGGAGCCCACCGAGATCCATAGCCTGATCACTTATTGAGAGTCCTTGGTTGCGGGATGCGGGGAACACCCGATCTGCACCCACCGGCCGCCACTGCGAGCGGAGCGAGCAAGACCCGTGAACGACGCCTGGATCGCCGAGAGAATGAGGTACATCGACGCCTCGGGCATCCGCAAGGCGTTCGACATGGCCAAGGCGATGAAGGACCCGATCAACCTCTCGATCGGCCTGCCCGACTTCGACGTCCCGGGCCCGGTCAAGGCCGCGGCGATCGAGGCGATCGAAGGAGGGCGCAACGCCTACACGGTCACTCAGGGAATCCCCGAATTGCGGACGAAGCTCCAGCGCGCCGTGGATGCCCAGTTCGGCCATGCCGACCGGCAGGTCCTGGTCACTGCGGGCAGTTCCGGCGGACTGCTGCTGGCCATGTGCTGCGCGGTCAATCCGGGCGACGAGGTCATCATCTTCGACCCCTATTTCGTGATGTACCGGCATCTTGCGACCCTGGCCGGGGGCGTCTCGGTGCTGGTCGATACCTATCCCGACTTCCGCGTCGACGCGAAGACGGTCGCCTCCCTGATCACGGATCGGACCAAGTGCGTCGTGGTCAACTCGCCGGTGAATCCGACCGGCATCGTCGCCACCGCGAAAGAGATGCGCGCCCTGGCCGAGCTCTGCCGAGAGCGGGGCATCCTGTTGATCAGCGACGAGGTCTACCGGTCCTTCTGCTATGACGGTCCGTTTGCGACTCCGGCGACCTGGAACGAGGACGTGCTGGTCGTCGACGGTTTCAGCAAAGCCTACGGCATGACCGGCTGGCGGCTGGGTTACGCCCATGGCCCGAGCCGGTTGATCCAGGAGATGGCGAAGCTCCAGCAGTTCAGCTTCGTCTGTGCCCCGAGCATGGCCCAGTACGCCGGGGTCGCGGCCCTCGACGAGGACCTGACCGCACAGGTCGATGCCTACCGACGCAAGCGTGACATGGTCGTGGATGCCTTGAGCGAGGACTTCGACCTTCCCCGCCCCGAGGGGGCATTCTACGCCTTCCCTCGCGCACCTTGGGGCACCGCGACCGAGTTCGTCGCCGAGGCCATCAAGCGCAATCTCCTGATCATCCCCGGAAACGTTTTCTCCCGCCGAGACACTCACTTCCGCATCTCCTACGCCGTTGACGACGCGACCCTCCGGCGCGGGCTGGACGTGCTCCGACAACTGGCGCGATCGCCGGCTTGATCGGGCGGTGTCGGCAATCATCGGCGTCGAGAATGGAACACGCTCCACGCTGCATGGATGACCGCATGACGGAACGCCCTCCGTCCTCCTCCGAGTTGCGCTGGTTTGCACTCGTATGCAACAACACGCCGGGGCTCCAGCCCCCATCTCCCGGGGCGGAAGCGAGTTAGCGGTGCATCCCGGGACGAGCCGGACGGATCCGATCGCGGGCGACACAGACCATGCCGTGGCGGTGATCGGACGGCGATCGCCCGGTCGGCCCGATCGGTATTCTGACCGGCGAGTGGTCATTCGGCTCTGCCCCTTGGCGGAAATCGTTCGCATGAGATCTTCCTACATATAGAATGGCGCCAAAATGAGATTTCATTAATGCACCTATCGCGGATTCGAAGGTTTTTCTTCCCGAACCGTTGACCAGAACGGCAGATACGAAAACCGAAAAAAATTCGAGGTTGCGCGCAGCGGACCCACTCGCAGTCTCGAAAAAAGTGGGAAGTGGAGCGAATCCACCTGCGGACTCCACCGGGAAGCCCCAGCATGCGTGTCGCGATGGAGTTGGTCGTCGCACCAGGGGATTCGTCTCATCCGATTGAATGGACGAGTCATGGAGGAAAAAAGGAATTTTTTTGAGTAAGACTGTAAGGTTCGCTCCCGGGGACCGGTATCCTGTGTAAAACACCTGTTGAAGCCGTTTCCGGATACACAGGCGCCACACTTCCCTGAGAATCCCATCATGACTGCATGCCCTGGAGATGGCGATCTGCTATTATTCCTCGATGGCGAGCTGAATGCCGAGGATGACGCACGGATCGTGGCACACGTCGAGGACTGTGTGTCCTGCCAGGAGCGTCTGGAGCGGCTGACGGAGGGCCCTCCTGCATTGGAAGGAGGAAAGCCGATCGAGACGGTCGAGACCGACTCGGAGGAGACGACGGATCTCGCCGGCACGGAAGTCATCGCACCCGATCGCGATCAAGATCGACCTGAAGGCAATCCGGGCGAGTTCCAGTCGACGGATTTCGGGGGAGTAGGATGTCTTGGGATCGACGAGGCGACGGATTCGGAGCGCACGACCGATTTCAGGCGGTCGACGGCAACGAACCTTGGTAGGGACACGGACGATGTCAGGCTCGACGGAAAGGCCGAGTCGGACGCCACGGGAGGCAGCGCCACGGCCGATTTGACCGACGACGAGCCGGACCCGATCGTCCGAAAGCGACCTTCGTCGGGATGGCCGACGATTCCAAACTACGATATCGTTCAGCGGCTCGGGGAAGGGGGAATGGGGGTCGTTTACAAGGCGCGGCACCGCGGGTTGAAGCGCCTGGTCGCCTTGAAGATGATCCGCGGCGGAAGCCAGGCGCGGGCCGACCACCTGTCCCGTTTCCGCGTCGAGGCCGAGGCCGTTGCGCGGATCCGACATCCGAACATCATCCAGATCTATGACATCGGCGAAGCGGACGGTTTGCCTTTCGTCGCCCTGGAGCTGCTCGACGGTGGCGGCCTCGACGCTCGCCTTGCGGGCAATCCTCAGCCGGCCCGACAGGCGGCTGAGTTGATGATCACCCTGGCGAGGGCCGTGCATGTCGCCCACCTGGCCAATATCGTCCACCGCGACCTGAAGCCGACCAACGTCCTCTATTCGTCGGACGGGGTGCCCAAGATCACCGACTTCGGCCTGGCCAAGCGGATCGATTCAGACGCCGGGCAGACCGAGAGCGGCCAGATCATGGGCTCGCCGAGCTATATGGCGCCCGAGCAGGCGCGGGGCCATTCCCGACAGGTCGGGCCTGCGGCCGACGTCTACGCGCTGGGCGCGATCCTGTACGAGATGCTCACCGGGCGCCCGCCTTTCAAGGGCGAGACCCCATTGGAGACGGTCCGCCAGGTCATTGACGATGACCCGGTTGCTCCGTCGCAACTGGTCCCGCGCGTGTCCCGCGACCTGGAGACGATCTGCCTGAAGTGCCTGCACAAGGAGCCGGCGCGTCGGTACGAATCGGCGGAAGCCCTGGCCGACGATCTGACGCGGTATCTCCGCGGAGAACCGATCCGGGCGCGCCGAACGGCGATACTGGTACGCGGCGTCAAATGGGTCAAGCGCCGACCACTTGCGGCCGCGATCCTGGCGATCATCATCGCGGCCATCCCCATCTCATTCTGGGGTGTCCTGGACTCGCAGCGTCGTCGGAATGAGAGGGAGCGCATCGAGAGTTCCCAGCTCATGAACATGCAGACTGATGGCACGAGACGATTACTCATCGCCAGAGACCAAGTGGGGCGTAACGAACTGAACGGCGCCGAAGTGACCCTGACAGCCCTGGAGGAAACCCTACGTGATGAGCCGAAGCTGGTCGATCTCAATACCTCTGTCGAGGACCTTTTGAAAGAGGTCAAACAGCGGCAATTCGCGCAGAGCACTCGAGAGTCCGACCGGGCTCGCTATGCGGAGTTCCTCCATCTGCGTAGCGACGCGCTGTTCCATGATACGCAGTTCCCCGGCCTCGACTTGCTCAGCAACCGGGACGCAGCCCGCCGCGCGGCACGAGCGGCGCTGAAACTCTACGCGAGCGATGCTGCGGGCGATTTTTGGACGCTCGCAACACCACCACCGAGCTTGTCCGCCAGGGATCAGGCCGACGTCGCCGAGGGATGCTACGAGCTCATCCTCATCCTCGCCGAGTCTGAGACAACGGCCGAGCAGAGCCTGCGGCGATTGGACCAGGCGGCGCGATTGCGTTCGCCGACACGGGCCTATCATCTCCGTCGGGCTGCGTCCCTGATGCGAGCGGGCGACAAGGCGGGGGCTGATCGGGAGCGCACCGCGGCGGATGGACTCAAACCGTCGACGGCCTTCGATCATTTCCTGGCCGGCCAAGAGCGGTTCGCACGGAAGGACTTCGTCGAGGCAAGCAAGGAGTTTGACGCGGCACTTCAGCTACAGCCCGACCGATTCTGGGCGCAGGCCTTGTCGGCGGTCTGCTCGTTGCAGCTTGGACAACCCGAAGAGGCCAAGGCCAGGCTTTACGCCTGCCTGCAACAGGAGAAGGAGTTCGCCTGGCTCTACATCCTCCGAGGATACGCATCCGGCCGGGTTGCCGCGACCGCTCGCGAACAAATGGAGAGGCGACCGAGTCCGCGAGTGCAGGACGAAGTCGATCGACTCTATGCAGCGGCCGATACGGATTACCGAACGGCGATGGAGATTCTGGATCGAACCCCCAATGAGGAATTGCACTATAGTGTGCTGGTCAACCGCGGCGTGCTCCGGCTCGTGTTGAGACGGGATCTCGACCAGGCAGTGGGGCAGTTGCAAGCCGCGATCCGGCTCAAGCCGCGTGTGGTCGAGGCGTATGCTGCGCTCGCCAAGGTCTTGCATTACCAGGATAAACCCGACGAAGCCGTCGAGCAATTCAGCCGGGCGATCGCGTTGAGTCCGTTCACGGCGGCGTTGTACCGCGATCGAGCAGGTGTCGATCTGAATCGTGCACAGGCGACTCAGGCGGAGCGAGCGCGGGCTCTGGGCGACCTCGACCAAGCGATCCGGCTGGAGGCGCCGGACAATCCCGTGCTGTCCCGCGATCATTTCCATCGAGCGCAACTGCTGGCCCTCGATCATCGCGACTCCGAAGCTTTGAATGCCTGCGATGCGGCGATCAAGGTCGACCGCAACTACGACGACGCCCACCGCTTGAGGATCGAGTCGCTGCTCCGGTTGAAGCGTCACGATGACGTCATCCGGTCGTGTGATTCGCTGATTGCGCGGGGGAAGGGCACTTCCGCAACCTACCAGCTCCGCGGCCTGGCCCGAGAGGAGATCAAGGAGTTCCCCGGCGCCATCGAGGACTGCTCGAATGCCATGATCCTCGGCGGGAACCGCGCGACGCTGTTGCGCCGGCGGGGCTGGCTCTACATCGTCGCCGACGCGCCCCAACTGGCCCTTCACGACTTCGAGGCGGCGATCCGGCTCGATGCGACGAGCGGCGACGCCTACAACGGCCGTGGCTATGCCCGCCTGCGTCTGGGTGAGCACCGGCAGGGCGTCCTCGACGCCGAAAGGGCGTTATCCCTGGGCGAGCCGAAGCCGGACCTCTATTACAAGGCCGCGCGCGTGTACGCCGTCGCGGCCATCGTCGCCGCGGCCGAGGTCCGCAAGAAGGGGCAGGAGACCGTGACCCTGATCTCGCGATATCAGGATCGCGCCGCGGACTTGCTCCGCGAGGCGCTCAAGCGGCTCCCGGCCGAACGCCGCCCGTCGTTCCTGAAAGACGTCATCCTCAAGGACCCCCAGTTGCGGACGCTCCACCGCCGCATCGCGCCTCCGGATCTGGCCGGTGCGGTCACATCTGCGCCGAGGTCAGCCAACAAGCCGGCTCGGTAAGCGCCCGTGCTTCGAAAACCACGAGAAAGCCCCTCGGAGAGTGGGTGCAACCCACCAGGATTTGAACGTCGCGATCGAAGGGCTGCACCCACTCTGAATGAGAATCAGGTCAATGCAAGTCAGAGGCATCGGGAGGGCGACTCTTCGGCCAAGCACTGCTCCGGGAGCACCTGCTATGAACACTTCACCCAGCCCCTCGAAGCACCCTGTTCGGCGCGGGTCTCCTGACCCCGCCGGTGTGCCTGACCGAAGGTCTCCCGCGGTCATCGTAGGCCCTGGGATCAAAGGCACTTGTGCTCGCGAGCACACTCCGAAGGCGGGAGACCTTCGGTCGGGGTCAAGAGAGCCGCGCCCAACAAGCCATCGTCGCCGACGACGAACCATGCCTCCGACCGTGTTCAGCGGGACGATCTTCCGGCTCCGGCCGCGCGTCGAGTTGATGGAAGACCGGACGCTGCTCTCGACCTTCCTGGTGAGCAACACCGGCTACAGCGGCCCCGGCTCGTTACGCCAGGCCATCCTCGATTCCGACTCGGCGACCGGGGCGACGAACACGATCGACTTCGACATCCCGGGCCAGGGCGTGCAGACGATCGCCCCGCTCGCGCCCTTGCCCTCGATCACCAACCCGGTGCTGATCGACGGCTTCTCGCAGCCGAGCTACAGCGGCACCCCGCTGATCGTGCTGAGTGGGAGCCAGGCCGGTGGCGGCGACGGGCTTCTGATCACCGCGGCGAACGTCACCGTCCGCGGGCTGGACATCGACAGTTTCAGCCAGGGCGCCGGTATTCACCTCACGGGCACCGGTGCCACGGGCGATTGGATCTATGGCGACTTGCTCGGCACCGACCCGACCGGCACGCAGGCCGAGCCCAACGATTATGGGGTCGAGATCGACGGCGGAGCCGCGCAGAACCTCATCGGGACCAACGGCGACGGCGTCGACGATGCGGCCGAGTGGAACGTGATCTCGGGCAACACTTTCTACGGCGTTCAGATTCAGTCGTCGGATAACAATGTGGTCGCCGGGGACAGGATCGGGACGGATGCCGAGGGAGCGGTCGCCCTGCCCAACATAACAGGCGTGGTCATCGACTCGAGCTCGGGGAACACGATCGGCGGGACGGCCGCCGGCGCCGCTGACGTCATCTCGGGCAATACGTTTTGGGGCGTGGACATCGGAGGCTCGTCCGATAACCTGGTCGAGGGAGATCTCATCGGCACCGATGCGACCGGGATGAAGTCGCTCGCCAATGCCCAGTCGCTCCGCAATGACCAGTCGGGCGTCAATCCCCCGTCGGGTGTCTTCATCAGTGGTGCAAGCACGGGGAACACGATCGGCGGGACGGGCGCCGGCGCGGCCGACGTCATCTCGGGGAATTATGGTTCGGGCATCGCGATTGAAGGCTCGTCGGATAACCTAGTCGCGGGGGACTTCATCGGCACCGATGAGACCGGGACGATCGCGCTGGGCAATACCCAGTCCGGCGTCAACATCTCCGCTGAGACGGTTGGCGTGCCGTACACCCAATACGGGTTCACTTTCGTTACGCCGGGAATCACTAATTTCCTATCTTCAACGAACAATACAATCGGCGGCACTTCGGCAATCGCGGGGAACCTGATCGCCAACAACGGCGGGCCGGGGGTCGCAGTCACGCTGTACTCGTCGGTCGGCAATCCGATCACCGGCAATCGCATCTTCGGCAACACCGGACAGGCCATCGACCTCGGCGACGACGGCGTGACGGAGAATGGCACCGTGCTGCGGGAGGGCCCCGACGACCTTCAGAACTTCCCGATCCTCTTCACGACAGCCGATGGCCAGACTGAAGGCTGGCTGGGGGTCAGCGAGCCGGACACGATCTATCGCATCGACGTCTACGCCAGCGCCGGCAGGGGGCCCGGCGGCGCGGGAGAGGCCCAGGACTACCTGGGGTCGCTCCAGGAGACAACCAACGGGTCTGGCCAGGTGACCTTCGCAATCCCATTCACGGCGCCTGCCGGGCTGCCGATCCTCACGGCCACGGCGACCGATCCGCAGGGAAACACTTCCGAAGTCTCGGCCCTGCGACCGGGCAATCTGGATGTGCCCAGCCAGGCCATCCGCCTGGCCCCCGGCCAGCCGGTGAGCTTCTCGGCCGCGTCAGGCGATGGGATCGTCCTGCAAGACCCGGAAGCCGGACCGCTGGATCTGCCATGGGACCTGACCCTCTCGGTCGCGGCCGGGACGCTGAGCCTCTCGACGGTCGCCGGCCTGTCCGGCACGGGCGATGGGACCGGCTCATTGACCTACTGCGGGCCGCTCTCGGCGATCGACGCGGCGCTGGCCGGGATGTCGTACACCCCACCGCCGGGCTACCAGGGCGACCCGTCGCTGGACCTGGACGCGCAATCGGAGGGTGCCGCACCGATCCAGGCCCAGGTGCCGATCGTCGTCACGAGCGGCCGATTTGCGGTCACGACGACGGCCGACGCCGGGCCCGGTTCGCTCCGGCAGGCCATCCTCGATTCCAACTTGGCCGTGGGCGGGACGAACACGATCGACTTCGACATCCCGGGCGTCGGAGTCGAGACGATCGCGCCGGCCTCGCCCCTGCCGACGATCACCACTCCGTTGGTCCTCGACGGCACGATGCAGCCGGGCTATGCCGGCGCGCCGTCGATTGACATCGTCGGCCAGCCGACCGGTGACGCCGACCCCTTGACCGCGGGCTCGGACGTCACGCTCAAGGGCGTGGCGATCGGCGGCTCCGGTTTCTCGAGCGTCAACGCGACGACCATGCTCACGGTCGAATCGGTCCCGATTTCACCCGGCCAGGGGGGCATGGTGAGCTATCAGATCGTCGTGACCTCGGACGAGGACCTGGTGGCGACGACCCAGGCCGTGGGCACCTCCACGTCGCTGTCGCTGCTCGACGCCTTGGGACAGGTCGTCATCCAGAGCGACGGATTGTCGGCGGCCGAACCTATCGATGCGATCAACATCGACATAGCGCCTGGTACATACTGGCTCCGGGTCGGCGACGACGGCGGCGCCGGGACATTCACGCTGACGGCGATGACGACGCCATCCGCGACCGCGTTCCAGGCCGTGCCGGTCGGGAACAGCCCCGACGCGGTCGTGGCCGGGGACTTCGCCGGCAATGGCAAGCTCGACCTGGCCGTCGCCAACGAGGATTCCAACACCGTCTCGATCCTGATCGGGAATGGGGATGGCACGTTCCAGTCGGCCGTCAACTACCCGGCCGGGAACGATCCCGTCGCGATCGTGGCGGGGGACTTCAACGGCGGTGGCAAGGTCGACCTGGCTGTCGTGAATGGGGGTCCTTATGGCACCGTCTCGATCCTGCTCGGCAATGGGGACGGGACGTTCCAGGCCCCCGCCTCCTACACGGTCGGAGACGGCCCCGACGCGATCGCCGCCGGGGATTTCAGCGGAGACGGGAACCTCGACCTGGCCGTTGCGAATTCGAACTCCAACAACATCTCGATCTTGATGAACAACGGCGATGGGACGTTCCGACCCGCCGTCGACTATCCGGTCGGGTACGATCCGACCGAGATCGTAGCCGGGGACTTCACCGGCGACGGCCGACTCGACCTGGCCGTGACCGTCAAACTGGGTATCTTCACCGGCGAACTCCAGGTGCTCCTCAACAACGGCGATGGGACGTTCCGATCGGCGGGCGCCGGGCCTACGACCGGAGGCGACGCGATCGCGATCGTGGCGGGGGACTTCAGCGGCAACGGACGGCTGGACCTGGCCCTCGCGGAACAGCAGGGATACGTCGAGGTCCTGATGGG
>JBKQHM010000222.1:0-15757 GCA_052148775.1 Isosphaeraceae bacterium
AGCACAGGGGACAAAAGTCAAGTGGGGGAACGAATGCGAATCTGCTCGGTCGCGGCTGCCGTGCGATAACCAGAAGAGCGACGAGACGTTAACGCTTCACAAAAAACTCAATTGCGGAATCGCTGGCAGCGCGTGCGGAATTCTCGAGTTTCTGGCCGTAAACCCTTGCTCCGTGATGAGAAGAGTTTTTTTGGCGGTTGTTCGGACGTGCGCGCCGAATCCGCAGCTTCAGGGGTCCGCCGATCCGGTGCGGATTCGCCCTGAAGACGACGCACGGCTGGGTTGAGCGAGTCTGGCGTGGGTCATGCTTGGCAGCGTGCAAGCCCGTAGGGTGCTCTGCGAGCGCCGATTCTTTGGGTCTTCCCGAGACGGTGCTCGCAGAGCACCCTACAAGTCCGTCCGGGGCCTGGTGCAGGTGCCCGATCCAATCGATACGCGCCCAGTCGATGTTCGGTGACGACTCGGAGCGTCGAATGAGCCCTTGACGGCTTTGCAGGTGGGATTAAGATCCCAAAGTCTGATTCGTTTCCCGGTCCCCTGTGGTAGGCCATGTTCACCCTACGACCTTCGAACTGGCCTTGAGGAACCGACCTTGGCTGTCCGTCTACTACGAGGTTAACTCCTATCCATTTCGGTGCCAGGGTGACTGTTCTCGGTCGATGGAGAGGCGCGGTATCGAGGATTTCGACCGCGGATGAGATCTTCGACGGATTCAGAAGCCTCTGCAACCATCCTTGATGTGTCCTGCCGGGCCTTTGCACGGATTGGCAAACCCCCGGCGAAGACGACTCTGAGGACTCGTCATTCCGCGAGTCCATTCCGCTCCGGCAGGCTGGTCACGGAGGACGCCCATGCTCTTCAGTTCGCCCCTCTTCCTGTTCTTGTTCCTGCCGACTCTCCTCGGGATTTACTTCATCGTCGGACCGAGATTCCGCAATAGCCTGCTCCTTCTGGCCAGCCTGCTCTTCTATACCTGGGGAGAAGGGTCGTACGTCCTGGTGATGCTGGCCATCATCGCGGTCAACTATGGACTGGGACGCCTGTTGCAAGCGCTGCCGGAGGGTCGGTTCTCCAGGCTGGCACTGGCCATGGCCGTCGTCGTCAACCTGGGGTTATTGATCGCTTTCAAGTACTCCAATTTCCTCGTGGATCAGCTCAACGTCGCCCTGGTGCTCTTGCGAATGCCGACGGTGACCCTCCAGCCGGTGCATCTGCCGCTGGGGATCTCGTTCTTCACCTTCCACGCCCTTTCTTATGTCATCGACATCGCCCGGCGGAACGTTCACGCGGGTCGGCCGCTCGATTTCGCCGTGTACATGACGTTGTTCCCACATGCGATTGCCGGCCCCATCGTGCGTTACGGCGACATCGCCGCGCAGATCCGCGAGCGAGTCGTCACGTCCGCCGAGTTCGCCGAAGGAATCCGGCGGTTCATCCTCGGACTGGCCAAGAAGGTGCTCATCGCCAACACCGCGGCGCTGACCGCCGACGCCATCTTCGCCCTGCCGGTGGATGAGTTGACGTTCGGGCTCTCCTGGCTGGGCATCGCGTGTTACACGCTTCAGATCTATTTCGACTTCTCAGGCTACTCGGACATGGCGATCGGGCTGGCGAAGCTGTTCGGCATCGATTTCCTCGAGAACTTCAATTATCCCTATGCGGCACGCTCCGTGTCCGAATTCTGGCGACGGTGGCACATCTCGCTATCGACCTGGTTCCGCGACTACCTCTACATCCCGCTGGGCGGTAACCGGCGAGGGCCGCTCCGCACGTATTTGAATCTCCTGGTGGTCTTCTTCCTGTGCGGACTCTGGCACGGTGCGAGCTGGACGTTCGCGGCCTGGGGCCTGTTCCACGGCGCGTTCCTGGTGCTCGAGCGGAGCCGGCTCGGCCGGGTGGTCGATTCGCTCTGGGCGCCGGCCCGGCACGTCTACACGCTGCTCGTCGTGATGGTCGGGTGGATCCTCTTCCGGGCCGACAACACGCCACAAGCCCTGGCCTTCATGAAGGCCATGGTCGGCTTGGGGCGGGGTACGGGCCTGAGCTATCACATCGAACTTTATCTCGATACGCAGTTGATCCTCGCGTTGATCGCGGGTGCACTGGGTTCCGCGCCCTTGCTGCCGGCCCTGACCCGGTTCCGCGACGAATGGCTGAGCCTGGCGTCCCGTCCGGTCCGCTCGGCCCTGCGGAATGGCCTGGCCGTGGTCGAGCTCGCTTCGCTTTCGCTGCTGCTGCTCAGCTCGGCCATGCTGCTGGCCGCGGGCACGTACAATCCGTTCATCTATTTCCGGTTCTGATGGACGTATCAGGGAGCCAGACCGTGAGAAACGACCGCCCGTCGCAGAAACCCCGGATCGCATCGGGTTCGGGCCCCGCTCCGCTCCAGACCAGGGGGTTGCGAAGACCGTCCGAGATCTACCGGAAGGTGGAAGTCGAGCCGATGGCCCCTCCGAAATGGAAGGACATCGCCTTGATCGTCGTCTTTCTCGGGTCGATCGCGCTACCGATGCTCGGGCTGGTCTTCCGCCTCGACATGGGGGTGACTCTCGAGGAAAACCGCGTGATGGCCCCTCGGCCCGAGCTCAAGCTGGATCGGCAGGCACTGGCCGAATTCCCCGGCAAGTTCGAGACCTACTTCAACGAGCAGTTCGGATTCCGCCAACGGCTGATTCACTGGCTGAACCTTGCCAAGGTGGCGATCCTTCGGGTCTCGCCATCTTCCAAGGTGATCCTAGGTAAGAACGGATGGCTCTTCTACGGCGAGATCGACGTGCCGTATTACCGGGCGCTCGAGCCGCTCACGACCGAGCAGCTCGAAGATTGGCGGCGCGTCTTCGAGTCGCGGCGCGACTGGCTCGCCGCGCGGGGGATTCCTTATCTCCTGGCCATCGCGCCCCACAAGGGCACGATTTATCCGGAATACCTGCCGAGCTCCTACAATCGCGTCCACGCCGAGAGCCGGCTCGATCAGCTCATGGCCCATCTCAAGGCCCACGCGAGTCTCGCGGTACTCGACCTCCGCGGGCCGTTGTTCGAGGCGAAGGCGCGGGAGCAGGTCTATTACCGGACCGATACGCACTGGAATAACCGTGGTGCGTACGTCGCCTATACGAAGATCATGGAAGCCGTATCGGCCTGGTATCCCGAACTGAAGGCGACCCCTCGATCCGCGTTCCGCGAGATCCGATACTCGGAGCAGGGGAGGGACCTCTCGATGCTGCTCGGGTTGCGGAAGTACTTCTGGGATGAATACAACGACCTGGAATTCCCCAGGCCCAGGCTCGCAAAACCGGTGGCGGATCGCCCGGAACTCGAAGAGGCCCCGGGGCGGTTCGTCCGGAGGGGCCACGACTTCATCTTCGAGCATCCCGATCAGCGACTCCCCCGCGCGGTCGTGTTTCGCGACTCGTTCGCCACGTGGCTCATGCCGCTGCTCTCCGAGCACTTCCGGCGCGTCACCTTCTCATGGCAGAACACCTTCGAACGCCGGCTGGTCGAGCGAGAATATCCCGATATCGTCATCCAGGAAATCCTGGAACGTTTCCTGATGGAGTCTCCCTACGAGTACTTGACCGAGGCGAGTCGTTGACCGGCACGCGGCGTTTCGGAGTCGACGTGAAACCCCGGGACCCAGTCGCCGGGCCCTTGGCATCACGTAAGTCAGGCTTTCCTGCCTGACTGAGGCCGGATGTCAGGCTTTCCTGCCTGACCTACTTTCTTAAGCCATCCGAGACACGGCGAGAAGAGTCGCCGGACAGAGCCGACTCCTTCGGGATTTGTAGGAGGGAGCTCCGTCTCCCGATCCGGGTCTCCTACAGGACTTTCTTGCCGACGTGATGCTTCTTGCTCGATCCGAGGTAGCCTGTCCCCATTTCCTCCGTTGACCTTCGCCAGTGCCTCGCGGTCGCCGGGGCATTCGGCGAGGACTTCACGCCACAGCCGCGACGCCTCGGCGGGACCGCCGCACTCGGCGGCCAGCACGGCGAGGTTGCGCCGGGTCAGGTGGCCGTAGACGCCCACGTCCAGGCTGGCGAACTGCTCCGGGCAACTCAGGCCCAGGATGCGACGCCCGCTGCCAAGAGAACCGAGGGCCGGAATCGCGCCGAGGCCGAGGGCCGTCGCGCCGATGGGCGTGACCGTGCTCCGGCTTTCGAGCCGGTCGAGTTGCACGAGGTTCAGGGCCAGGGCGCGGCGGCGACGCTCGGTGAAGCTCAGGCGGATGCGCGGCATGGTGCGATCAATCAATGGGCATGGTGGGCCGCCCGCCGGACTGGCTCCTGCGATGCAACCGGCACAGGCGGGGGAAGTCGGAAGTCCGATGTGGACGTAACACCTTTCACGACAGGACCTGGACGGGTTACGATCTTCGAAAAGCGGCCAACTTACGTCCGGAGTCTGACGACAAAATTATCATGAGGTTCGCAATCCCTCGACCGGATCGCCGCGTGGCGAGAGCGGTTCGAGCGGGTTCGCGGTCGGCCTTCTTGCGTGTTCAACCGAGTTCACGGTCGGGACCATGGCGGTTCTCTTCATGTCCAGCAGAGCCCATGGGCCATCGGCCGCGGGGAGGTGTTCGGTGTTGCCTAGCGATTCTCGATCTTTGCGAGCGGGGCGACGCGCCCGACGCCGGACCAATCTGGCCCACCTGGAATGCCTGGAGGGTCGCGCGCTGATGGCGTTCTCCTCGCTCGGGTATTCGCTCCCGGACCTGACAATCAACGGCATCGAGGCCAGTTCTCGAGCGGCCTGGAACGGG
The DNA here is from genome assembly GCA_052148775.1 of Isosphaeraceae bacterium. Lineage (GTDB taxonomy): Bacteria > Planctomycetota > Planctomycetia > Isosphaerales > Isosphaeraceae > CAVZRC01. The sequence continues at coordinate 4,760 of JBKQHM010000222.1, forward strand.
ACGGTGGGCGTGGCCGCCTTCGTGGACAACATCGGGACTAGCACGATCACCAACCCGATCGCGCAGGCGCCGGGAGATGTCACCACGGCCGACGCGTCCGCGTCGACGGTCGCCGTCCTGATCACGCCCCATCCCAATTCCTTGCGAGGCGCGGTCGAGATCGGCACGATCGCCGCGCCCGAGGTCACGCAGAACAGCTCGGTCGCGATCAGCGGCACGTTCGCGCTGCCGTCCCGCCCCGCGGGCTTCCGGCCCGGCGCGAAGTTCTTCGTCCGCCTGGTGGCCAACGCCACGGGATCGGTCGTCGAATCCGACACGACGAATAATATCAGCGAGGCGGTGCCGGTCGCACCGGCGCGTGCGGCGCTGCCGGAGCTCCAGGCCGTGGCACTCGGCGTACCGTCCACCATGTCGCCGGGCGATACCATCACACCGACGATCTCGATCGCCAACTTCGGCACGGCGCCGTCGGGAGAGCCGGTCCAGGTCGCCCTGGTAGCTTCCACGAGCAAGAGCTTCACCGTGGGCAGCTCGATCATCGCCCTGTACGACATCACGACGAGCATCCCGGCGGAGGCGCCCGGGGCCGATTTCGTCTATACATTCACGGCACCCGCCGTCACCCTCCCGACGAGCCCGGGCACGTACTATCTGGGCGTCGTGGTCGACCCCTACGGCAAGATCCCGCAGCTCAGCTACCCGAAGAACGTCTTCGAGCAGATCCATGTCGTCGGCCCTAACACGTCCGGATTGTCCTCGGCCGGGGTCGTGGGGACCGCGAATGATCAACCGTTCCCGCTGCCGCCGAGCGGCACGTACATCGGGAATTCCTAGGAGTTTCTAGAACGTGTTCGGAACTGTCAGCCTGCCACTCCCGGAGTTTTCGCCTGTACCCGGGCTCTGTGACCCCGGGTTCGAATGCCCGGCCTCACAGAGGCCGGCTACAGAAGAGGGAAAGGTCCATAACACGCTCCAGGCGAGCCCGTGAAGACGAATTGACCCGTCCCACCGTGGAGCGACTCGACGGTGGGGCAGTCATTTTTGTCCGACGGTGTGCCTTGTCGATCCGGGGTCGAAGGGTCGGCCTCTCACTTGACCCTGGCGACGACTCAGACCTACAATCGACCGCTTGACGGGCACCGGGCCCGCCTCGAGGTTTCTCCGACCCCGTGCCGCCGACGAACGGAAACGATTGATACGAATGAGCCGTCGCTACGTAAACCAGTTGACCCATGGCGATTCCGTCGAAGAAGTGTTCCTCGTCGCCGATAAGCAGCTCCGGGCCAACCGTCAGGGCAACCTGTATCTGCAACTCGAGCTTCGCGACAAGACCGGCAGCATCGGGGCGCGGCTCTGGAATGCGACCGAGGAGCTGGCGCGAACGTTCGAGCCCGGGGATTACTTACGGATCCGCGGCAAGACCCAGGTCTTCCAGGGGTCGCTCCAGATCATCCTGACCCACATCGACACGGTCGACGGCTCCCGGGTCGAGCCCGAGGAGTTCCTCCCCCAGAGCTCGCAGAGCGTCGGCAAGCTGATGACGCGGTTGCGCGAGATCCTGCTGGCGATGGGCAACCCGCACCTCCGCGCCCTGGTCGAGTGCTTCCTGATCGACGACGAGTTCCTGAGGAAGTTCACCCTCGCGCCCGCGGGGATCAAGAACCACCACGCCTATCAGGGCGGGCTCGTCGAACACGTCGTGACCCTACTGAACGTGGCCGACCGGATCACCGTGTTCTACCCGGAAGTGGACCGAGACCTGCTGCTGACGGGGATCTTCCTGCACGACATCGGCAAGATCGACGAGCTGTCCTACGACCGCGCGTTCGCCTACACCGACGAAGGCCAACTCGTGGGGCACCTGGTCATGGGGGTGGAACTGCTGGCCGAGAAGGTCGAGCGGTGCGCCGAGTTGATGGGCGAGCCGTTCCCGCCCGAGCTGCTGCTGAGGCTCAAGCACATGATCGTCAGCCATCACGGGTCCTACGAGTTCGGCAGCCCGAAGCTGCCGATGACGCTCGAGGCCATTGCGCTGCACTTGCTCGACAATCTGGATGCCAAGATCCACGCCTTCAGCCGCGAGATCCGCGACGATCCCAGCCGCGACTCGAGCTGGACGCCGTTCCAGCAGAGCCTGGGCCGTCGCTTGTTCAAGGGGAGCGCGCAGGCGGAGAGGTCCGACGACGATGCGGAGCTCTGAGAGGCTGATGAGAATCGATACCAGATTGCAGATTCCGGATTCCAAATTGCGATCTGAGAATTGCGAATCAAATCAGGGCAGAATTGACGGGGAGATCTGATTCGTGAACTGGAGTCTTCGTCCGTGAGGCCCCGCGGTTTTCGCGCATCTCGGGGGGATTGCAGATAACCGATAGCGGAGGGCGTCCCGCGATGGCCGAGTTCGCCGCGCGTATCCTGAAGCTGGTCTCCGAGCCGGACTACAAGCCGATCACGCTCAAGGCGATGTCGCGCCGGTTCGAGGTCGATCCCGACGACTATGCCGACTTTCGCGCGACGGTCAAGGGACTGGTGAAGGAGGGCAAGCTCGACCTGGCCAAGGACAAGAAGTTGCACCGGCCGGAGCAGGCCGGCCTGATCGTCGGCCTGTTCCGCCGGTCGCCGAAGGGTTTCGGATTTGTCCGGCCTCACAAGACGACGGAACGCTCCGAGCACATCTACATCCCGCCCGAGGCCGGCGGCGACGCGTCCAGCGGCGACGAGGTGGCCGTCAAGATCACCAAGCGATCGAGGCGGCCGGGGATGAACGACGAGGGGCGGATTGTCCAGATCCTGGCGCGCGCCTCGGCAATGTTCGTCGGCACGTATTTCGAGGAAGCCGGCGCCGGCTTCGTCCGGATCGACGGCACGAATTTCCAGGACCCCATCGATGTCGGCGACCCCGGCGCCAAGGGGGCCAAGCCGGGCGACAAGGTCGCCGTCGAGATCGTTCGATACCCGTCGCCGTACCTGGAAGGCGAGGGGGTGATCACCGAGATCCTCGGCCAGCGCGGCCAGCCGGGCGTCGACACCCTGACGGTCATCCGGGCGTTCAACATACCGGACACGTTCGACGAGGGCGTCCTCGACGAGGCGCGCGAGCAGGCCCGGCTGTTCGACGAGGCGGAGATCGGCACCCGCACCGACCTCCGCGACCTCTTGACCGTGACGATCGACCCGGCCACCGCCCGCGACTTCGACGACGCGATCTCGCTGTCGCGCGACAACAAGGGCTTCTGGAGCCTGGCGGTTCACATCGCCGACGTCTCGCACTTCGTCCGGGCCGGATCGGGCCTGGACCGGACAGCCAGGGACCGCGGCACCAGCGTCTACTTGCCGGATCGCGTCATCCCGATGCTCCCGGAGATCCTCTCCAATAGCCTGGCCAGCCTCCAAGCGGCGCGGACACGATACACCGTCAGCGCCTTCCTGGAGTTCAACGCCGAGGGCATCCTGGTCTCGAAGCGGTTCGCACGCTCGGCGATCCGCGTCGATCACCGATTCAGTTACGAGGAAGCCTTCACCGTCATGAAGGCCCCCGAGGCGGTGCATCCTGGGGTGACCCCCGCGGTCGCGCGGATGCTGGGCCAGATGCTCGAGCTGGCCATGATCCTCCGTCGACGGCGGTTCGCCCACGGTGCCCTGGAGTTGAATCTCCCTGAGGTCGCGATCACGCTGGGAGATCAGGGCGAGGTGACCGGCGCACACCTGGCCGCCCACGACGAGAGCCATCAGGTGATCGAGGAGTTCATGCTGGCGGCGAATGAGGCCGTCGCGACGGCACTGGGTGCGCAGCAGATCCTGTTCCTCAGGCGAGCCCACCCCGACCCCGAGCCCTTCAAGCTCGACGAGTTCGCCGATTTCGCCCGGAGCCTGGGCCTGACCATCGACCAGCCGCAAAGCCGCTTCGAACTCCAGCGCATCCTGAAGGAGACGGCCGGGCGCCCCGAGGAGTATGCGGTCCACTACGGGCTGCTGCGGAGCCTGAAACAGGCCAACTACACGCCCGAAGCCGAGGGACACTACGCGCTGGCCAGCGAAGACTACTGCCATTTCACTTCGCCGATTCGACGGTATCCCGACTTGCAAGTGCACCGCCAGTTGATCGCCTGGATCGAGGGGAAGAAGCCCACGAATCGATTCGACGAGCTGGTCGTCCTGGGCGAACACAGCACGCGCACCGAGCGTCGGGCCGACGCCGCCGAGCGGGAGCTGATCCGGGTGAAGCTCCTCTCCTACCTGGAAGGCCACATCGGCGAAAGCTTCCACGCCATCATCACGGGCGTGCAGGATTTCGGGCTGTTCTGCCGACTCGCGGAGCTTCCGGTCGAGGGCTTCATCCACGTCACGTCGCTGGCGGACGACTACTATTACCTCGAAGCCGGCACCCACACCCTGGTGGGGCGGAGGTCGGGGCGCCGTCATCGCCTGGGCGACCGCATCGTGGTGAGGGTCGCCCACGTGGACGTCGACCGCCGTCAGCTCGACCTCGTCCTGGCCGATTCGCCCCTGTCCTCGGGCCGGAACCAGGCCCCCGGCTCTTCGCGATCGTCGGCCTCGGCCTCCGACAGCGATACGACGGGCCGGCCGCCGCGGACGAGGAAACAAACCGGGGCGGCCCAGGCTCCCGACGAGACTCAACCGCCGGGGCCGCGACGTCCCCTACGCATCAAGGGCAAAGGCAAGAAAGGCAAGACCAAGCCGAACGCCAAGTCCGGGACGAAACCCCAGGGGAAGACGGGTCGTAAGAAGCGGAAAAAATGAGACCTAAGCCGACGGATCCGATTACCGAGATCGAATCCGCTCGATCATCATGTTCGCCGAAGTAGCAGACCGTCCCACTATCATGCTTCGGTGACATCCTTTCCTTTCTTCGGTACGTCGCCTTTCGCGAGAGTCTGCTGGAGGACATCTCCGTTCGGGAGATCGATCATCAGGCACGACTTCCAGTCAGGTTCGATCTCGACCAGGTAGAACCACTTCGAACAGCCGTCACAGGTTCCCAGGAGCCGGGAAGGCTCGATTTCGTCGGGCTGGATCAAGTTAAGCAGGAGCCGACAATCCGGACAGGAGAGCGATCGCGCTTCCGCCTCGCTCGTAACCGTCCGGACGACGAATCCGAGCGTGCCAGATATCGTCCCCTTCTCGGCGGGCCTGGAAGATGACACGGCGATCTCCGGGAGGCCATCGGCTTCCTGCTCGGACAGGAAGAGCCGACGCATCCAAAAAAATGCCGACCTCTTGATCTTGTTAGTGGGAACTCAGATCCTGGTCATCATAAGCTTTTTTGGGCGTATTGCAACGCATATTCCCTAAATCCTTTGGACCGCGAGAACCTCCGAGCCGACGGAGAATCCGCCTTCGCATCCACGGGATGCGGAACTGGGAGATCACCGAGAGAGGGGGAGAATGAGAAACTTCGATGGGGTCAAGAAGCACGGGCACAGGACGATCGCATCCGATTTTTGAACTTCACAAGATTTGCGGGTATTGCCAGAATTCCGGGTCTTCGGAATCAGGCGGAGACGGTCGATAATGATTAGGGATGATGGGCTCTCATGGATCGTGGGCTCGGACGGAGGGAGTAACCGTGAAGAACGTCAGGTGTTTCTTGGCCCTGGTCGTATTCGGCTCGGGCATGGCCAATTCGAGCGGGGTGCTCCGCGGGCAGGAGATTGAGCGGGACACCACAATCACGGGGCCGCGCGGCCGATCGATCCAGCGTCAGGTCGAGATCCAGCGCAGCCCCGGTCAGATCGATCGGTCGATCCAGATCAAGCGCCCCGGCGGCACGTTCGAACGGCAGGTCCAGGTCCAGCGCTCGCCCATGCCGGGTCGCGGGTTCGTCCCCGGACCCTGGCCGCGACCGCCGTTCTTCGGGCCGAGGCCGCTCGTGATTGCCCAGCCGGCGCCGGTGATGGGACTCGGGCTGGTCGCCGCACCGTTCATGAATTTCTCGTTCGGCGGTGGGGGCGGCGGCATGGGAATGGGCGGCGGCATGGGAATGGGCGGCGGCGGCATGGGAGGCGGCCCCGGCGCCCCGCCCCCACCGCCGCCCGACCAGGTTGCACTGATGTGCCAGCGGCTCCAGGGGTTCCACCTCACGGGACGCAAGGAGGCCGCTTACACGCTGGGCCAGATCGGCGACCCGCGGGCCGTCCCGACACTCATCAATGTGCTCAAGTACGACAATTTCAAGGACGTCCGGGTTGCCGCGGCGATCGCACTCGGCGAGATCGGCGGCTCCGGGGCTGCCGTGGCGCTCGAACGCGCCGCCGTCTACGACCATCGCGAGGACGTCAAGAAGGCCGCCTCGACGGCGCTCGAGCGATTGAACGCCAAGGCCAAGGCCATGGCGTCGATGCCGCCGCCGGCCGGGCCGTCCCAGCAGCCACCCGCCGGCATGCAACAGCCTTCGGCGCCCGCGGCCTCAACCCCGTCGCCTTTCCGCGAGCCACCGCCGGCCGGCGGACCGACACCCGCCTCGAGTGATGCGGCACCATCTCAGGGCGAGCTCACCCCGCCCCCCCCGCCGACGCCGGTCACCTCCGGAGACAATCGGGGCGCGAGCCTCTGATCTCCCGACCTTTTCCGCAGTCGTTTCGCTGGCATACGATCGCGGGCCAAGGTCGATCAAAGATGAACCACGGATCGCATCGATGTGTGATCCGTGGTTCATCTCATTTCGTGGCGCGAGAGCCTCATCGACCGACAGCGCAGGGTGCCAAGCGTTGGATGACCGCATTCGATCGACAACGCTTCGAGTGATTAAAGGTTGTCAGTCGGGGGCTTTGCCGGCTTGTCGGTGCTCTTAGGGGGCTTGCGACGGAACTGGCCAGGCCGGTTCTGCTGATAACCGGCGATCCCGTGATAGTCGCGGCACACGGTGATATCCCAGGCGCCGACGGTCACGCCCCGCTCGCGAACGACGATCCGCTCGACCGGTTCGATGCGACCGATCACCTGCTTATGGTAGAGGATCGTGGCATAGTTCGGCGGCATGTTGGCATCCTCGACGACGAGGAACGGCCGCTCGGCGAAGGCCGACGGATCGTGGCGCGGGTTGGGGTGCCAGAGGTCGTGCTGGTTCACAGGGCGAGAGGTCATGCCGAAGTTCCAGCTCAGGCAGTACGTGTCGGGCTGGTCGCGGAGATAGAAGGAGAGTGTTGAAGTCAAGGCATATGTGGGTGTCACGACGAACGGACTGGCGCCGTCGGCCGCCAAGGCATCGAGACGTTGCTGGACGGCCCGGGCCAGTTCCTGGTGACCCCGCATCCGGGCGGTCACGTCATAGACCCTCAAGGGTGCCGCCCATCGTTGGGTGGGGGCAGGGACCCATCGGGCCGCGATCGGATAGAACCATTCCGTGTGATGGAACGCCACGATCGCGACGAGGCAGCAACACCATGCGGCGACATAGGCCCGAGCCTTCGTCCCCCCGAGCGCGAGCACGTCACCGAAACGCCGTCCGATCAGCACGACGAGGGCAACATAACCCTGGGCCATCCAGTTGGCCTCGGTCTCGCCGAGGATGCTGGCCGCGAGGCACGCGCACCAGGTCACGCCCCAGAGACAAAGGAGGAAGAGCGTGCCGTCACGATCCTCGCTCGTGGATCGGGCGGTCGGCGGCTCGTCCGTCGAGGCCGTTTGACTCGACGTCGGGACGACCTTTCTCAGGGCCGCGACGATGGCGGCGACAGCGGCGACCCACCAGACGCCCCCCAGGACGGCGACTTCACCACCGAGGAAGCCGAGGATCGGCAGGATGCTCCCCCAAGAGGCCCGGTCGGAAAGCCCGATGCGATCGGCCAGTTGGCCGGCACCTGCCCAGCCGTGTTGCGCGTTCCACACGATGACCGAGGCCAGACCGAGGCCGACGCAGAGCGTCGACATCACCCAGAATCCCGGTCGCAAGAGCTGGCGACGGTGCGTGGGACTGAGCAACAGGAAGAGCCCGACGGAGGCCGGGAATGCGAGTACCGAGTATTTCGCCAGGACGCCCATTGCACCGACCAATCCCGCCACGATCCAGCCTCCGACACGATCGGTCCGGAGCGCGTGATAGGACCACACGGCCGCCCAGGTCCAGCAGCAGACCAGCGGGGTGTCCGATGTGATCAACACTCCTCCGATCGCGAACACTGGGATTGCCGGCAGGAGGAGAGTGGCGAACAGGCCGGAGCGTCGCGACCCCGTCGTCGACGAGGCCAGGCGGAAGATCCCCCAGGCGGTCAGTCCGCCGAGCAACACCGACGGGAGCCTGGCCGCGAACATCAACGAGCCCGTCAACTTCAGGCTCAATGCCCCGAACCATTCGGTGGCGGCCCGGATGAGCCAGGCAATCAAAGGACCTCGCGAGTAATAGCTCCAGTCCAGGCGCCGGGACCACGCCCAGTATTCCGCCTCGTCCCCGCAGAAGTCCCAGTCGCAACCGACGAGCAAGAACAGGAGTTGACAGGCCATCACCGTGAGGATGACGCCGAGGGTCCATCGACCGTAAGCGTCGCTGGTTTCGTACTCGGGGTTGGATGGCGACAGGCGACGGACGAAGACGCGCCGCGAACGCTGGGATAACTGTGACATGAGTTTGCGGTTCTCACCGGCCTGTTGGTGATGGGGCGAGGCCCCGCGTCGGCCCACTCCCACGAGATCCGACGATCGACCCATCGCGCAGCCGCGACCGACCCCGTCGCATCTTCGACATTATCGGTATCGGCAGGCCAGGCTGCAAACTCGATAAAAATACCATTCGCGCGGAGTCTCGGGTACCTCACCCCCGGCGCAAGCACAGGGGATGAGGATCTCCCGAGGAATTCGCGACGGTCAGGTGCTTTCCAGCCGGTGGAGCGGATTCAGGACCAACCCGGTCAGGAGCTTGGGATAGAAGTACGTGCTCTTGGGCGGCATGGTCTCGAGGCCCGAAGCGATCGATTCGACATGCTCCATCCGCGCCGGAGGGACGAGGCAGGCCAGGTCACAACCATGCGAACCGACATCGTCGAGGACTTCGCGAAGGAGATGGACGTATCGGCAAGACGGGGTTCCCATCGGCTTGAGCAGGGAGTCGAGCACCAGGACGTGGAGGATGCTGACGCCGAGGCTCCGCCAGTCGGGGCTGTGCTCGGGGGCGAGGCGGTCCATGGCCTCGTCGGAGCGGAGGCGGGCGACCAGCCAATGGCCGTCGGCCACCGTGCCGAACCCAAGGATGTCCTGGTCGCCGGTGCGCTCGATCTCCGCCCACGCAGCGCGGCACCCGGCCTCGCCCTCGCCGACATCCCGCACGTCGAATTCGGGCTGGAGTCGCGAGGTGAGTTGCTCGGCCGTGAGGCCGGCGAAGCCGGAGACCAGCCTGTGCGTCGGGAGGATCAGGAGGCCGGGGTCGCTCATGCCGACGAGCATCATGAGGCAGAAGTTGGACGGGTCGTCGTCGCCGGAATAATCGCCGTCCTTGATCCGCTCATCGCGATACTTGAGGCCGGTCTCATAGCGATGGTGACCGTCGGCGATGAAGACCGGCTTGCCCGCCATCAGGCCGCGGACGGCGGTGTGCGTTTCGAAGTCGTCGACGACCCAGAGCCGGTTCTCGACCCCGAGGTGGTCGGTTGCCACCATCGGCGTGCGGTCGCGGAGTCCCTTCTCGATGGATCGCAGCACCGCGCCCTCGGCGTCGGGATAGAGGCCGAAGATCGGGCTGAGATTGAAGCCGGTCGCGTGGTAGAGGGCCAGGCGGTCCGTCTTGGGGCCGGAGAGCGTCTGCTCGTGCGGGTAGATCTTCCCCTGGCCGAACGGCTCCAGCCGGACCCGAGCCAGGAAGCCCCGTCGGCTGTGCTTCACGCCGTCGACCTCGAACGTCTGATCGTAAACGTAGAGCGCGGTGTGGTCCTCCTCGCGGAGGATGCCGTCGCGCAGCCATTCCTTGAGGAACCGGGCGGCGCGCGCATAACGGCCGTGGGACTCGGTGTCGCCGGGCTCCGGACGATTGAGCTCCAACCGGATGATGTTGTACGGGCTGGCTTGATAGAGCCGGTCTTGCAAGGCCGGGTCGATCACGTCATAGGGGGGGGCTACCACGTCGGACAGCGTCCCGACCCGGGCGATGTCGTAGCGGACCCCTCGGAACGGACTCACGTCGGGCATATCGAATCATCCCATCCTTTGCCGCCGGCGGCGTGAACTCGCGACGCGCCGCGGAGGCGGAGTTCGTACTCACGAAGAAATGCTAGGAAGGCGCGGCACCGAGGTACTCGGGGCGCCCGTCCCTTTCAGTCCTGCGGCGTGGGCTCGGGCTCGAACAGCAATTGCATCGTCTTGCGGCGATCCCAATCGATCCAGTCTTGCGGCCCGGGATCCGACCGGGATACGCCGGCGGCGTTCAACAGGCTTGAGATCGCGAGCCCCAGGGCTCGAGCGTGCGTCGGCGTCATGGGGGCGAATTGTTCGACCAGGGCCGAAAACCGCTCCCAATCCGACTCGGACATTGCCACTCGCAACGCCTTGCTGATCCATTCCTCGGGCAGGGGGGGATGTAAGGGCCGCAGTCCACGTTCCTGCTCCGGAGCTCGCCGACGGCCTAGTCGATCGCGATCCATGGCTCAACGAACTCCACTTCAACCCAATTCGTCTCGTCACAATACCATCCCATCCAGTGGAAGGTCCGTAGCCTAACACACGCGTACGCGTGTATCAAGGGAGGATGTTTTTCCGGATCGGGATTCGGACAAAGAACGGGCGCGGGGCGGGGAGAAGGCCCGCTCTCTCCACCACGCTCAACGAACACCTCCCCAAGAGATCGCGGATTAGCCCCAATACCGTTGAATGAGCGTTAACGATTGAATCCGCTATGGCTTGAGTCAACTCGTTCCCACGCTCGGGATCGTCCCAATACCGCAGATTGACGGCGTCTCTGCCTTGACTCTTGCGGCTCCTCTCCACACTAACCCGAAGCGTCAGCGAGGCTTGCCGCAAATCCTTGCGGCAGAATGGGAAAGACCCTCGCTCACG
>JBKQHM010000223.1:0-4497 GCA_052148775.1 Isosphaeraceae bacterium
ATTCCAAATGCATATTAAGCTCAGCATGTCAAGGGCTTATGACTTCTGGAATCTGGAATCCGGCATCTGCAATCCGATTGTTTCACAAGCTCTGAGCGGCACTGCCCCGGGTTTTCAGGGTGGCGATCAGCGAGCACTCTCCGTTTTTCCGCCGGCTTCCACCCCAGGTCGTTCGCGCGCGAATCGGCTCAAGGGTCCGTAAGTCCGGCGCGGCTCTAGGATACAAACGCCAGGCTCTAGGGATGAATCGGGGGAGACGAGATGCGGGTACACGATCCGATCGGGCGGCGATTCTCGACCCTCTTGCTGATGGGGGCCATCGGCTTTCTCGACGGATACCTGGCACCCGCGATCGGCGAGGAGCCGATCAAGAGGTCCGGAGAGGCGGCCGGGGCGATCGAGAGATCGCAGGATCCTGCTCCAAAGAAGGATGATGCCGACGCGACGCCGCCAGCCAAACACGTGGAGTTGTCGACGGCCGTGGTCCGTCGCTGCAAGGCGGCGACGGCGCTCGTCGAGATCCGCTCCATCGGCAGCGGGTCGTCCGTGTGCGTCTCCGGCGACGGGCTGTTCGTGACCAATCACCACGTCGTGTCCGGCGGCGGGATCGGCGGGAACGTCCGTCTCGTGGTGGACCCGGGGCAGAAGACCCAGCGAGTCCTCGAGGCGCGGATCATCAAGCTCGACGAGAAGAACGACCTCGCGCTGCTCAAGGCCGATGCGCCCCCCGGCCTGGCGGCGGTCCCGCTGGGCACGGATGACCAGCTCATCGAGACCATGCCGCTCACGGCGTTCGGCTATCCCTTCGGGAGGTTGCTCTCCTCCGACGGCGGATATCCGAGCGTCAGCGTCAACACGGGAACGATCACGGCGCTCCGAAGGAAAGGCGGCGAGCTCTCGATGATCCAGCTCGACGCCTCCGTCAACCCGGGAAACTCGGGCGGGCCCGTGGTCGACAAGTCGGGAAACCTGATCGGAATCGTCGTGAGCGGCATGTTGATGGCACGGGTCAACTTCGCCATCCCGGTCAGCCGCGTGCGCGAGTTCCTCTCCGAGCCCGCGATGGTCCTCCGCAATCCGCGTCTTAGCTTTTCGGAGCGCACCAAGACCCGTCAATTCGAGATCGATGCCTACACGATCGATCCGCGACTCCTCGATGACCTCGCGGTCGAACTCACCTTGACCGACTCGGCGAACGATTCGCGAACGCTCGGGGCCAAGCGGGTCGGCCATCGATTCGTCGCCGAAGGACCGGCCTGTTCCCCCGCCGCTCCACTCCAATCGACCCTGGTCGTGCATAAGGGGCGAGCCCGCATCCGGAGCGAAGTCCCGACCGGCGAGCTGTCCTTCGGCGGCCGGAAGTTCCCGTGGCTCGCCGTCGATTCGCTCATCAAGGACGGCGACGAATGGATCGTATCCTTGCTGGATGGTCGCCGGTATGCGGGTAAACCGGTAGGGCTGCCGAGCGTGCGTTACGGAGGTGGTCGTTCGACGCAACTCGCGACGGCCGATCGAATCGAGCTGAGGTTGGAGCACGCGCCGCCGACCGAGATCGCGTATGAGATCCAGGCGCGGCGGGGCCCGAAGACGTTCGCTCCGATCCAGGGCAAGCTCCGGATTCAGGGCACGCCGCGGGGGTTGACGCCGAGCTTCGATCGGCCGATCGCCCGGACCCAGCTCAGCCGGCCGATCGTCATCGAGGCGGTCGTACCTGCGGAACTCACGCTGGGGGTCGCGCCGAGCGGGCTGTTCTGGGTGCCGCGGCCGGGTGCCCTTCCCGGCATGGAGAACGATCGGGGGCGCCACATTCTGGTCGACGGCCAGCCGTGGTACATCGAGCAAGGAGGGCATCAACAGCCGATGGAGAATGGGGGGATGGCCTCGCTGCTGCCGATCCTCCTCGGCGTTCAGGATCGCGAGGTCCGCTTGCTCTGGTCACGAGCCGCGGGCGATGGTCCGCACAACGGAGAACGCGTCTCGGCCGAGGTTCAAAGGAGCCCTCAGCCGGGCGTCACGACCGTGACGATCAAGAATCGGGCCCAGCAGCCGACCCGAATCGCCTTGGCGATCTCCGATTCGCCCAGTCCGATCGTCCCGCTCATGCCACCTCGTACAAGGCCCGTGCTCGAAGCGCACTGGCCCTTGAACGACGAGGATGCGACCAGTGCCGTCGATCTCGGACCCGCGAAGCATCACGGTCGGACCTCGGCCGCACACATCGTGCCGGGGATTCGCGGAACTGGGCTCCAGATCGATCGGCAGGCCGTCCTCTGCCCGGGGGTACTGGCGATCGATCGCACCGAGTCGTTCTCGTGCTCCGCATGGATCAGGCCCGGCCGTGCCGAGAACCTGACCATTTTCGGCCGCATGAATAGTGGTCTCCGCGGTTTCGACTTGAATTACATCGGCACGATCCAGGCGCATCTCATCTCCAGTTGGGACGGAAATGCGATCCGCGTGAATACGGTCGAACGCCTCGACCCATCGCGATGGCATCATGTCGCGATGACTTATGATGGCTCCAGCCGCGCGAGTGGATTGAAGATCTATCTCGATGGGGCGGAAGCCACGCTCGAGGTTACCGTGGACCGTCTCAGCGAGACGATTCGTTGCGACTACCCGTTCACCATCGGCGGTCGCGAGCGCCGCGATTATTACCAGGGGCGAGTCGACGAGGTCCGCGCTTAAGACCGGACCCTGACGGCGGATGAGATCTTCGAGCTATACGACCTCGAACGTTCCGGCCTCGACCCGGCCGTCGGCTCGACGCTCAACCAGGGGCTCGTGGGATACTGGCCATTCGAAGGCTCGATCGCGGAAAGTCTGCGGGACAGGAGTTGGCATGGGCATGACGGTAAACTCGAGGTCGATCTGGGCCTGCCCGAGATCGTGGACAGCGACGGCGGCCAGGCCTTGCGGCTCGGCGGTTTGGGCATGCTTGACTCCGGCGATGTTGCCGATTTTGACCGCGAGGATGCCTTTTCCCTCGGCGCGTGGATCAAGCCACGCGGCGATGGAACCCGAACCCTGATGGGAACGATCGATCAGATGGACCGCGGTTTCGACCTGGTGTTCGATGGTCGCGTCATTTGCCGAATGATCGCGCAATGGGACTCGAGCGCGATCAGCATCGCCACCCGATCCTCGTTTCCCAATGACATCTGGCACCACGTGGTTTGCACCTACGATGGTTCCTCACGCGGGTCGGGCTACAGAATCTATGTCGACGGGGCCGAGGCGAATTTCGACGCTTCGCCCGACAGCCTTTCCAGTTCGGCGAAGTGTCGCGGCAGTTTTCACATCGGCGGACGAGTCTCCAAGGACTATTTCAACGGCGACATCGACGAGGTCTTCGTTTATCGGCGCGCACTCTCGGCCGAGGAGGCTCGGGCATGCTTCGACCGAGGTCGGAATCCGTCCTCGACGCTCCCGCCGGATCGACAACGCGGACTGATCGGATACTGGACATTCGAGGGTCAAGGGGACGAGGCTTTTCGAGATCGGAGCGGCTACGGCCATCATGGCCAGCCGGATCCTCATGAGGGTCACTCGTCGATCGTCCCCGAAGGCTCGACGCGCGTGGCGCGCTTTCGGGGCATCGGCGGAATCGACTGCGGTCCCGCCGGTGACTTCGAGCGGACCGACAAGTTTTCCGCCGGCGGTTGGTTCCGATGGGAGGGCGGCTCGATGCTCACGTTGCTCTCGAAGCTCCAGTTCGGGGTTCCGAACCGAGGCTATGACCTCGAATACGACGGAGAAAAATACGTTGCACAGCTCACCAACACCTGGGACTACGGACCGGGAAACTCCATCGCGATCCAGACCGATCCCATTCGTGGAACCGGATGGCGGCATGTGTTCTTCACGTATGATGGAAGCAGCCGTGCCCGGGGCCTCAAGCTCTACGTCGGCGGCGAATTGCAGAAGGTGAGCGTGTTGAAGGACAACCTCACGAAGTCGATCCGCATCGAGGAACCCTTCGTCATCGGCTCTCGACTGATGGGCTCCACGATGCGGGGGCGTGCGTCGCACGTGCGCCTGATTCCTCGCGAGTTGACCGCCGACGAGGTCCGACAACTGGCAAAGGCCGATCAGCCGCCCGGCATACGGCCATAGGCGTCGTTTTCAGATCGGCCCGGAGGAGAGTCCGGCCGGATTGGCGAGCGCCCACCGCAGTAAGCCGCACGATGCGCAGGTCCACAGCCGATGGTCGGCCACTCAGGATCGCCGGTACTTTCCCAGGAATCCTGGAGACTACGGTTCGGTGACCGGGGGTCTTACCGAATCCCGTGCGAGGCCCTCGGAGGACTTGCGACCTTCCTGTTCCAAGGCTTTCTCGAGGGCCTCGACGCTCTCCGGCGAGCCGACGAAGGTCTGGGCGGGGAATCGATAATGCAAAATGATGCTGGACAGGATCGGCTCGGCCATGTCGGAATTCAAAGACATGCCGGCCAGGTACTGGAGCCGCAGGTTGCGGTCGGTGTTGATCTGGGCGCC
>JBKQHM010000224.1:0-15572 GCA_052148775.1 Isosphaeraceae bacterium
CGACTCTCGGAAAACCCGGGATTTTTCGGCCATGAGAGTCGAGAGAAGGCTTCACTTGGCCTTCGTTTGTCAAAGAACTTTCTGCGACCTACTTAGCATAATCTCGCCCGGAGTCCGGCCTGCTGTCAAGAGTCAGCCAGGACAGAATCGACTTTTTCCAAAGGATTCGGATTCCGGACTCCAAAGAACGAAGAAAACCGTGAAAGCGGAATCGACCGTCTGGTATTTGGAATGGAGAACCTGGAATCTGGGTACGGATTCGCCAAGTTCAAGGGAGATCCACCATGATTCCCACCGTCGTCGTCGGCCACGGCCTGGCGGGCCGATCGTTCCATTGTCCGCTGGTCCGGCGCCAGCCCGGATTGACGTTGCACGGGATCGTCGCCCGTGACCCTCGGGCCCGCAACGAGGCCGTGGCTCTCTGGGGCGAGGGGGTCCGAGGCTATGCTGATCTGGACGAGGCCCTCGCCGACCCCGCGGTCGCTCTGGTGGTGATCGCCACGCCCCACGACTCGCACGCCGACCTGGCCGTGCGGACGCTCGAAGCGTCGCGGCACTGCGTGGTGGACAAGGTGATGGCATTGACGACCGCCGAGGCGGACCGGATGATCGCCGCGCGGGACCGATCGGGCTGCATGCTCTCCGTCTTCCACAACCGGCGATGGGACTGGGATTTCGCGACCGTCAAGGAAGTCCTCGGCCGGGGCTGGATCGGCCGACCGCTGCTGTTTGAGAGCTCCGTCTGCCGGTCGGCCGCCCCGCGCGGATGGCGCGGCAGCACCGCGGCCGCCGGGACGATCCTGTTCGATTGGGGTGCGCACCTCATCGATCAGGCGCTCCAGCTCGGCCTCGGACCGTGTCGCCGACTGTTCGCATGGCTGACCCCGGGCCCATGGGAAGGCGTCGACAGCGGCGGCCACGGCCGGATCATCATGGATTTCGACGACGCCCTGTTTCAGGTCGAGACCAGTCGGATCTGCCGCCTCGACCGGCCCCGATGGTGGATCGTGGGCAGTGACGGCGGATTCGTCAAGTACGGGGTCGACCCGCAAGAAGAGGCGCTCCGGGCCGGCGATATCGACGGCGCGGCCGAACCGCCCCAGCACGAGGGCATCCTGCGTCGAGCCGGCGATTCGGGTGAGACCGTCGAGACCCGGGTCGCGACGGTCCACGCCCACTGGGATGGTTTCTATCGCAATATCGCCGATCATCTCGGCGGCGGCACGCCGCTGGCGGTCACCGCCGAGGAGGCCCGCGAGGTCGTCCGCGTGCTCGAGGCCGCGTCCCGATCGTCTCGCGAAAACACGCTCATCCACGGCCCCTGGGGCACGTCTTGAGCCGGTCGCGGAGACGACGGGACAGCCTCACGATGCGCGATGACCGGACGCCGGTCAATCGTGTCGGGTCCGTAGCGCCGGATTCGTCATCGACGGGATGACCCCGAGGACGACATCGCGTACCGAGGGGGTCCTGGCGAGGGCCATCGGCCCGGCCGGTCGGATCGATTCGGCCTTGACCGGATGAGACGAGTCCGGAGCGTGCCGGACGAACTCGGCCGTCCGCACCGCGATGGTGTTTCTCAGGACAGCGGAGGTCGGGGAGATGGCCTTGCCCGTCACGCTGGCGACATAGTTCGTGCCCGGCTGCCCGCCGCTGCCGGCGAGTTCCAGGCCATCCAGCTTGGTGATCCCCGTTCCGAGGACCGTCAGCGTGAGCGCGGGGCTGGTCTTCTGCTTCTTCGGCCCCTTGAGCGTCACCTGGTTGGTCGCCTGGTTGTAGCTCACGCTCAGGCCGATATGGGTCGGCGGCGGGGTCGGCTTCTTCTTCGACTTGGGCTTCTTGCCCGGCTCGGTCAGTGTGTAGTTGCCGGCATTCGACGCCGTGGACGGATTCACGGGTCCGGAGAACGTCAGCGTGATCGTGAAGCCCTTCTTGGTGCTGACCGTCGCCGACGAGATCGTCACCGGGTTCGGATCGAGGACCGTGAGGCTGAACGTGTCCGAGGCGGAGTGCTGCGGCGTGCCGTTATCCGAAACCTGGACGGTGATCGGATAGGTTCCGATCGTCTGGTTGGTGCCCACGGACCACGACAGGACGCCTGTCGTCGGATTGATGCTGGCCCCCGAAGGCGCCCCCGAACCCAGGCTATATGACAAGCTTAAGGTCGGGGCGTTGGTCTCCGAGGCGAAACTGCTCAAATTGAGCTGGAACGTCTGGCCAACATCCACGCTCTGGGCGGGGATGGACGACAGCGTCAGGGTCACGGCCGGAGGCGCCGAGACGTTGAGCGTCACCTCGGCGGAGGTCTTGTTGTAGTCGGTGGTGTCCTGGGGCGTGAAGGTCACGGACTCCGACTGGCCGCTCCCCGCATTCGGGACGGTTCCGGCGGCACTTGTATAGGTATAAGTGCCGGGCACGCTCACCTTGACGCCGTTGACGGTCCAGCTTGCACTGCCGCTCAATTGCGAATTCGCCAGCGCCGTGCCGTAGGTCAGGCTCAGTGGGTTCACACTCACGACCGGCGTCGCCTGGGCCACGTTCATCGTCACGGTCGACGTCGCGGAGTTGTAGTCAGTGGAGTCTTGCGGACTGAAGGTCACCGACTCGGTCAAGGCGGCGCCGGCGCCGAGGACCTTACCCCCGGCACTCGTGTAGCTGTACGTGCCCGGGATATTGACCGAGGTGCCGCCGACCACCCAGGTGACAGTACCGCCGAGTTGCCCGTTGGCCAGCGCCGTGCCGTAAGTCAGATCCACGGGCGTGACGCTCACGACGGGCGTTGCCGGGGACACGTTGACGGTCACCGTCGTCGTGACCGTGGAGTAGTCGGTCGTGTCCTGGGGAGTGAAGGTGACCGACTCGACCAGGCCGGTACCGACCTTGAGCACGATACCGGCGGCGGTCGTGTATGAATCAGCGCCGGCCACATTGACCGTGGAGCCGCCGACCACCCAGGTAGCCGTTCCTCCGATCTGGCTGCCGGCCAGCGCAGTGCCGTAAGTCAGATCGACTGCCGTGACGCTCACGACGGGCGCCGCCGGGGCCACGTTGACCGTCGCCGTAGTCGTGACAGCCGTGTAATCGGTGGTATCCGTAGGTGTGAAGGTGACCGACTCGACCTGCCCGGTACCGACTTTGAGGAGAGTACCCGCGGCGGTCGAGTAGGCGAACGTTCCGGCGATGGTGGTTGGGGTGCCGCCGATCGTGGCCGTGGCCGTGCCGCTGAGCTGGGTATTCGCCAGCGCCGTGCCGTAGGTCAGGTCCACGGGGTTGACGGTCACGCTCTCGGAGACCTGGCCGACGTCGACCGTCACGCTGGTGGTCACCGTGCTGTAGTCGTTGGTGTCCGTCGGGGTGAAGGTGACCGACTCGACCTGGCCGTTCCCGGCGCCGAGCACCGTACCCGCGGCACTTGTGTAAGCATAAGCACCCGGGACGTTGACCTGTGCGCCGCCGACCGTCCAGGTGGCCGTGCCGCTGAGCTGGCTGTTGGCCAGCGCCGTGCCGGTCGCGAGGCTTACCGAGTTGACGCTCACAATGGGCGTTGCCTGGGCCATGTTGACTGTCACCGTGGTCGTGACCGCGCTGTAGTCGGTGGTGTCCTGCGGGGTGAAGGTGACCGACTCGGTCTGGCCGTTCCCCGCGCCGAGCACCGAACCCGCGGCGCTCGTGTAGGCGTACGTGCCGGGCACGCTCCCGTTGGCACCGTTGACAGTCCAGGTCGCGGTGCCGCTCAGTTGCGAATTCGCCAGCGCCGTGCCGTAGGTCATGCTCAACGGGTTGATGCTCACCGATGGCATCGCCGGGGCCACGTTCACGGTCACCGTGGTCGTGACCGGGGTGTACTCGGAAGTGTTGGTCGGAGTGAAGGTGACCGATTCGACCTGGCCATTCCCGGCGCCGAGCAACCTGCCCACGGCACTCGTGTAGGCATAGGTGCCGGCCATGGTGGTTGGAGTGCCGCCGATCGTCGCCGTGGCCGTCCCGCTGAGCTGGCCGTTCGCGAGCGCCGTGCCGTAGGTCAGGTCCACGGAGTTGACGGTCACGCTTTCGGTGATCTGGCCGACGTTGACCGTCACGCTGGTCGTGACCGTGCTGTAATCGGTGGTGTCCTGCGGGGTGAAGGTGACCGACTCGACCTGGCCATTCCCGGCGCCGAGCACCGTACCCGCGGCACTTGTATAGGTGAAGGTGCCCGCGACGTTGACGAGAGCGCCGTCGACCGTCCAGGTGGCCGTGCCGCTGAGCTGGCTGTTGGCCAGCGCCGTGCCGGTCGTCAGGTCCACGGGGTTCACGCTCACCACTGGCGTCGCCTGGTTCACGTTGATCGTCACCGTATCGGTGGCCGTGGTGTAATCGATCGTATCGTTCGGCGTGAAATCGACCGTCAGGGTCTGATCCTGTCCCGCGGTAAGGACCTTCCCGAGGGCCGGCGCATACTGGAACGTCCCCGCGACGCTGGCCGAGGCATCGAGCTGTGCGCCGCTGAGTGCCGTGCCGTAGACGATACCCGCGGGGTTGCTCCAGGTGATTGTCGGCGTCGTGACGACCGGCGAGACATTGACGGTGAACGTCTCCGAGAGCAGATCGGCGGGAGACTCATCGTCCGACACGTCGACCGTGATCAGGGTCGGACCGATCGGCTGGTCCGATGGCGGTGTCCAGGTCAATAATCCACTCTGGTCGATGCTCGCTCCCGGCGGAGCGACCGCGCCGAGGGTGTACGACAGCGACAAGGGCGGGCTATTGGTGTCAGTGACGTACTGGCTGAGATCGACCTGGAGCCTTTGCCCGGGCATCACGCTCTGGGCCGGGATCGCCTGGAGCACCGGCGGGACGATCGTGACGGCGGGCGAAACATTGACATACAGATAACCATAGGCGGTGTTCGACGACGCGTCGGTGACGCTCAATTCGATGTAGGTCTGTCCCGTCGGCTGATCGGCGGCCGGGGTCCAGGTGAAGATCCCCGTGTCCTGATCGATGCTCGCGCCCGAGGGCACGTTCCCGATCAGGCTATAGGTCAAAGTCGATCCCGGGTTGCCGAAGTCGACAGCGTACGGGCTCAAGTCGAGCTGGAGCTGCTGGCCGATCTTCGCGTTCTGGGAGGGCACGGGTTCGAAGACGAAGGGAAGCGTGGTCCCTGGGGAATCGACCTGGATCTGGAAAGTCGCCGAAGAGGTGTCGGCATAGGGCCGTTGGTTGTCCGACAACATGACCGTCACGTAGACGGAGCCGGTCGCTTGATCCATGCCGGGGGTCCAGGTGAAGATCCCGGTGTTCTGGTCGATACTGGCACCCACGGGGGAGTTGCTTCCGAGGGTGTAGGTGAAAGCCGAGGGCGGCGTGTTGGGGTCCGTCGCGTAGTTGGCGAAGTCGAACGTGAGGGTCGATCCGAGGTCGACGTACAGACTCGGATAGCTGATGAACTCCGGTGCGAAGGTCTGGCTTCCCGCGCTGGCCACATTGACGCTAAAAGTCTCCGTGGCATAGAGGGCCGGCGACTGATTGTCCGCCACGAGCACCGTGATGGAGGCCGAGCCGGCGGGTTGGTTCGCCGCCGGAGTCCAGGTGAGCAAGCCGGTGGTCGGGTTGATGCTCACGCCCGAGGGGGCCCCCGAAAGCACGCTGTAGGTCAGCGGCTGGGCGGGCGTGTTGGGGTCCGAGGCGAAGTTGCTGATATTGAGCTGGAATTGTTCTCCGATCACCGCATAGCCGCTCCCGATATAGGCCAGTTCCGGCGGGAGGATGGTGCCCGCCGAGAAGACATTCACCGTAAACGTTTCGGTGGCGGTATCCGCGGGGGTCTGATTATCCGACACGATGACCGTGATCGGCGTCGCACCCGTGGCTTGCCCGGTGGCGGGGGTCCAGGTGAAGATCCCCGTGTTCTGGTCGATGCTCGCGCCGTCGGGGGCGCCGGCCCCCAGGCTGTACTTCAATGTCAACGCGGGATAATTCGGGTCCGAGGCGTAGCTGCTGACATTGAGTTGGAGGGCCGAGCCGATATCCGCGTTCTGGGCCGGGATCGTCTGCAAGACGGGGGCATAGATCCCCGAGGCCGTGCGGACGTTGACCGAGAAGGTCTCCGAGGCCGTCATCGGCGGCGAACTCGTGTCGGAGACCGTGAGCGTGAAGGTGACCAGGCCGGCGGGCTGATCCGACGGGATAACCCAGGTGAACTGTCCTGTCGAGGAGTTGATGCTCGCACCCGAGGGCACGGTGCCGGTCAGAGTGTAACTGAGTTGCAAGGCGGGACTATTGGGGTCGGAGGCATAGGAGGCCAGGTACAGCGAGTCGGTCTGTCCGGCGTTCTCAACATAGGTGGGTATCGCCGAGAGGAGGGGCGACAGGATGGCACCGGGCGCGCCGACCTCCACGACGAAGGTCGCGGTCACCGGGGTTGTGTGGTTGTCGGTGACCTGTACATCGATCGTCACGATCCCGGTCGGCTGATTCGATGACGGTGTCCAGGAGAAGAGGCCGGTCGTCGGATCGATGCTCGCGCCCGGGGGGACCGTGCCGGTCAGGCTGTAATTCAATGGGAAGGGCGGATAGTTTGAGTCGTGGGCGTACGTGCTGACGTCGAGCGTGAGGGTATTGCCGATATCCACGCCCTGCCCGGGAATCGTCGACACGTAAGGCGATTCGACCGGATCGACGTAAACCGTGAAGGTCTGCGAGGTGCTCTCTGCCGGCGTGGCGTCATTGGACACCTGCACGGTGAAAGAGTATGACCCGGTCATTTGATTCGACGCCGTCGCCCAGGTCAGGATGCCGGTGGTCGAAACGATGCTCGCGCCCGAGGGCACGTTACCTGTGAGTTCGTAGGTCAACGGCAACAAGGGTGGTGTGTTGGGGTCGGAGGCATACTGGCTCACATCGAGCGTGAAGGTCTCCCCGACCGTGACGTACTCGTAGCCTGGAATCGAGAGGACGGGCGGCTCGACGGGGTTGACATCGACCGTGAAGGTCTCGGAGGTGGTCAGCGCCGGGGTGCTATTATCCGAAACCTGTAGCGTGAACGTATAGGTTCCAGTCTGCTGGCCCGTCGTGGGCCAGGAGAAGACGCCGGTCGTGGCATTGATGATCGCGCCGGAGGGCACGTTGCTGCCCGTCAAACTAAACTTCAAGGGCAAGCTCGGGCTGTTGGGATCCGAGGCATACAGTGCGACATCGAGCTGCACGGTGCCGCCGACGGTGATGTCCTGCGTCGGGATCGTCTCGAGCTCGGGGTTAGCCGTCACGCCAGTGGAAACCACTACCATCGGTTCCTGGCCGTGGGTCCCGTCGTTGGCCTCGAGGACCACCTGGCCATTGACGACCGCGAGCGGCACGGGGTCGGCAGACCCGCCGGGATTAAGGTCGGAGACCATGAACGTCCCGGATGATGTCCCGTCGCTCTGCCAGAGCTGCGAGCCGTCGGTGCCGTCGTCGGCGACGAAGTAGAGAATGCCGTTGTCGACGACCGTGTTCTCCGAGTTCTGGCCGTAGTAATTGTTCGCCGAGCCGGACGGACTGATGACCTTCAGCACCGCGGTGCCGGCCAGGGTCCCGTCGCTCTTCCACAGTTCTACGGGGCCGGAGCTCTCGCCGGCTTCGAAGAGGAGCAGGCTTCCGAGCGCATGGAAATCGGAGATGCTGGTAAAGGCGGGGCCGGAGGCGGGCGCCGGAACCTCGACCGTCGATGCCAGGGTGCCGCCGCTGGTCCAGAGCTGGTCTGTCTGAACATAATTCTCGCCGGTATCGTAGTCGTAATCCAGGGAGAAGTAGAGGCTCGAGCCGACCGCGGTCAGGTTCGCGACGGTGGGCGTCGCCGTGTCCGTCGTCGGCGTGGTCGAACCGTACGTCTGGTAGGTGTAGCTGATCGTCGGCAAGCTGTCGTCGAATTCCGACGTACCGCCGGGCGTTCCGTCGCTGACCCACAGGCCCTCGGACGAGCTAGAGGAGCTACTGCCGGGCGTACCGGCGATGAAATAAAGCTGGCCGTTGGCGACGGTCAGCGAACTCGGAGCGTACGTATATGTCCCGTAGGCTTCGCTCGAATCGTTCAGATCGGTCAACATCACCGTGCTGGCGACGGTGCCGCCGGTGATCCAGACCTGGGTGCCATGGGTCGGGTCCGTGGCGATGAAAGCCAGGTTCCCTCCGAAGGGCGTCAGGTCGCTGACAGAGGCCTCATCGTAATAGGAATCGCCCCCCGAGAAATCCTTCACGACCTTGGTGCCACTCTTCGTGCCATTGCTGGCCCAGAGATCCACGCCGTTGCTGCCGTCACTCGTGGTGAAGTAGATCTCATTGCCGCTGGCCACCATCTGTCCGGACGAACTCCCGTAGTAGCCGGTCGCGGAGCCGTACTGGGAGAGGTCCTTGACCTCGGACGTGCCCGCGGTCGTTCCGTTGGTCTGCCAGAGCCCGAATGTCGTGCCCTGGCCGGTGCCGAGGAAGTAGGCCGTGCCATCCAGCACCGCGAAGCCCTGCGGGTCGACTTGCGATACCAATGTCGTCCCGGCTGCGGTCCCGTCGGTCGCCCAGAGGGCCGTCCCGTGGATGCCGTCATCGAGCGGCAGGAGGAGCTGCGAGCCCAGCGCCGCGAAATCGGACGTGGTCGAATTGTAGCTGTTGAACGTGCCCGAGCCCTGATTGATGCCCGGGCTGAACGAGGCCACCAGCGTGGTCCCGGCGCTCGTGCCGTCGGTCGTCCAGAGCTCGTTCACAAGCGGTGTCGTACCGTCGTTCGCGGCGAAATAGAGCTGGTTATTGAATTCGGCGAAATCATGGGGGGACGAGCTTCCCGCGCCCGGGTCGATGTCATCGACCAGTTGCGTGGTCCCCGTCGCCACGCCATCCGACCAGAGCTCGGCCCCGTTCGTGCTGTCATATGCCATGAAGAAGAGGTTGTTCCCGACGGGGGCCAGCAATCCCAGGCTGGAGGCGCCTCCGTATCCATAGCTGTAGCCCGAGTAAGCGCTCGCGTTCGAGCCGAGGTCCTTGACGAGCGCCGTCCCCTGCCCCGTGCCATTGGACGACCAGAGCTGGTTCAGTCCATCGGTGCCTGGGACCGTGAAGAATAGCGTCCCGGCGGCATCCGTGAGGTTCGAGGGAGATGCCGTGGACGAGACCGTCGAGATCGTGCTGAAATCCTCGACCATCTGCGTATTGGCCTGCGTGCCGTCGGACGACCACAACTGATCGTTGGTGTCGCTCGTGGGCCCCGGGGCCGTGAAATACAGTTCCGAATCGACGACGACGGGGTACGAGGCACCGGCCGGCAGGGTCACTTCCGGCATCTCCCCGGAGCGACCGAGGATGCCGATCGTATCCGCGGTGGAATCATAGTAGTACGCCTGACCATCGAAGCCGAAGATGCTATCCGGCGAGGTGATCGGATTCCCGGAGCTATCCTCGACTTCCTGGGTGTTCGCGGCCGTGCCATCCGTGGTCCACAGATTGCCGTCGACCGACAGATAGGCCGTGCCACCGATGACCGAAAGGGTGTAAAAGGTCGAAGATCCGAAATCCTGGATCATCGTCGGGCTGGCGCCCGGTTGTGCGATCGCCCACAACTGGTAGTCTTCGCCTTCGGGATAGTTGTAGGAGCTGCTCTCGAAGAGTAGAGCATTGCCTACGTTCGTAAGTGACTGAATATTCTGGACGGTGGACGGTAGGGATACCTGAGCCGTACCATTGGCTGTCCCGTCGCTCATGCCAAGAGAATTCGAACTGGTGAGGAAGTAGACGTCATTCCCGACCGGCGTCAGTTCGTGCGGATTTGACGAGAGCGTCGGAGAGCTTCCTCCCGAATCCCCGAGGATCTGCGTACCAATGGAGTTGGTCACCATCAGGTCGACGCCGGAGTTCGAGCTATCTTCGACCAGGTAGAACAGGTTAGAGCCGGCCGGCGTCAGGTCGGCCGGATACGATTCGATTGTGTTGACATCCTTGATCAACTGGACCGCCTGGCCGGAGAGCAGGGTACGAACCTCGAGGGGCTCGAGTGCCAACGGCAGCTCGCGCCGACGTGAACTCAACCCGGACGGCCCCGGCATTCGCTTCCTGGCCTGAGGAAGAGGACGAAATCCCCGGAAAGCCCGCATGAGCGGACGTATCGATTCCTTCATGATGTGCCTCGCGCGACGATCTGATCGAAGGTGGCCGAAAGGTTAGAAAGTTCGTTCTGCTTTGAACCGGGTTCAATCCAGCGAACCCGCGCGAAACTATCCGGACCGGGCAATTCGCGTCAATTGTGACGACGGCCCGGTAGGAATGCAAAGGAAATTAGTGGATCATTCTCGGAATTCACCCGCCCCGCCGAAATAAGCATGATCCGCGAATAAACACCCGGGAGAGAGTTTATTTTCGTCCAGCAATTACTTAAGTACGCAACAGGTTCCGGAATTGGTCTTCACGTGTCGCCACCGAGTCGTTCGCCGGTCAAGATACGCCAGCGATCGGAAACAACCTATGAAGACCCCGGTAGGCGAATCCGCTTCGGGAAGACGGGCAATTCTTCCCAGAAGGATGCGAGATGCACGAAATGAGCGAAGGGATTTCGTCGATTGCCAGAGGAAGCCCGTCCGGGATGTTCCATCAAAGGGCTTCCTGTTCAAGAATTCGATTTCGTGTCACTTGTGTATTTCGTGGTCGAATCGATCCGCTCTCGAGATCTTTTGATCTGCGGTGTCGTTGACCAGTCCTCCGGCGCTGACTCACGCCCCAGCGATCGATGGACGCGTCAACTTTCCAGTTCTTTCAGAATTCCGACAATCAGCGCGGGGTCTCGTTTCTCGAGGAGATGAATGATCCGGGATTCGGGGAATTCCAGCTTGCGCAGGCTATCGGCGACCTGTTGCCAGAGGCGATCCCGCTTCTTGCCCTCGGCGAGGTAGAGGTCGGTGGCTAGCTCCGAGAGCCTCTGGACCTTGATCGCATCGTAGTTCCGATAATAGCGCTTGATGATCTTCTGCTGATAGGGCGTGTAGTCCGCCATGAGTCGCCTCCCCGCGCCGAAAACCTTGCCGATGCACGATGATCCTATCAATAGGAGATCAGAACCGGTGGGTCCCTCGTCGGTCAAGCCCGGTACGACCCGTCGGGCCTCTTCGATGACCCTGGCGAGCAAGAACGGCGCAGACGAGCCCGAAGTCTAGCGAGTGGATTCCGGCGCGGACGAGCCGTTCACTCGCCGGAAGGTCGGGCATGTACGATTCAGTTTCTTGCCAAGGTCAAGGTGGTCCGTATGTCGCTCTCGATCGGGCGTAAGCAACGGCCCTCGTGGCGCGGACCCTCGGCCGGCCTGGGCGGGCGAGGGGGGATGCACCACGAGGGCCAGACTCACAGTCGATCGGCTCAGGCGGCGGAGCCGGCGGAATCGAGGCGGTCGAGATGCTCGCTCAGGCTGTGCCGTAGCATCGTCGGGAGCTTGGTCGACGTCTCGGCGTCCTTGTCGGCGCGCTGGATCGAGATCACCTGGCGCGGCGTCTCGGCGCGGGCCGCCTTGGCCGAGCTTTTCGCCGTGCTCGCCGACAGCACGGGGGCGTAACTGACCTTGAGCTTGGCCACGCCACTCGCGGCGGGATTCCTCGATACGCTCACCGTGGTGGCGCTGCTGGACGCGATCGGGACCGTGTTGGGGTGCCTGGCCTCGATCTTGGATAGGGCATGGTAGATCGTCCCGCCGCCCATATAGCGATGCAGCCGCCCGAATACCTTGGATGCCGAGTCGGGGATGTTCAGGACAGTCGTGGTCGAGGAGAACTGCGTGACTCCATTCTTCAAAGTGCCCGAGACCGTCACGTTGTCCAGACCGGCGGGGAGGTTCAACTGGTCGGCCACGAAGACATAGGTGGCGAAGGGGAACTGGTCCCGTTGGGTCTTCCGGACGATGTCGGCGATGGCCGGGACGCCGTTCAGCCTCACGGTTGAGGGATTGATGTCCTTGACCTTGAAGCCGGATGTCCCTTCGATGGTAACACGGATGAGGTCACGATGCAGCGTGTCGATGATGCGATGCTCGTGGGGATTGACATACACTGTGGGGGATTGGGGCGGGCAGGTGCTCGTGACGGGCAGGGTGGCCGACGCGATGCTCATCGGCTGTTCCAGGATGCTCGTATCGCTGATGAAGTCAGGCGCGGCCGAGCCCCCCTGGGCGCCGACGTAGATCACGCTGCTGGAGGTCAGCGGGGTGCCGGTCTCCTGCTGATAGAGCTGCGAGAAATGGGTGATCGAGAATTCCAGGTTGGGGCTGCTGGGGGCGTTCTGCAAGAATACGCTGCCCGTGTACTGGGTCAGCCAGGTGCCGAAGACGGGTAGGTTGGAGGTCGTCGTCGCAACCTCATAGGGCTTGGGGGTGAGGTTGGGCGACGGGTTCGTGGGTGTATTCCCGATCGGACTCACTTCGGAGAAGCCGGCGACGATCTGGGGATTATTCGGCCCGTTGAAGCCGAGTACGACCCCCATGTATTTCGTGCCCTGCATATCAGCATCGTCCGTGAAGAACGGATCGATGGCCAGTACAGCGGGGTTGACAGTCGCCGAGTTTCCGTTATCGTCCTGATCTCCGGCGATGACCTCGCCCTGGCCGGGCAACTGGCTGGCAGGCTGGTCGAGCCCGAAATACAGCGTATCATTGGACGAATCGTATGAGACGCGGATATCCGAGATGTTGAAGCCCGACACCGGTATGAGCGTTTGCAGGCTCGGCGGGGGCGTCGCCTGGAAGCTGCCGGAAGGCGGCTGGAGGACCACGACGCCTGGGGACTGGGTAGCGGGGAAATCGGTCGTGACGTTTCCAGTGAAGTTAACGCTCAGGAGCTGCCGATGATCCAGTTGTTCCACTCTGACGCCTGCGCGCCGGGTGGGGTGCGGATCCCGGCGGTGACGCCACGATCCGATAGCCTGGAAGAGCTTGGAGAACAGGGACATCGCGCATCGTCCTTTCTTTCGCGGCCCTTCCGCCAGGAAGGTGTCCGGCCTGATGCTTCGATCGAACCGATGGAGGAGCCATCCTGGTTCGGGACGATCCGGGGGGCGCGACTCAATCCGCGATCCGGATCACAAACGTAGATGAGCAAGCGACGTCCATCGCTTGCCTGAGCGTTGATTCGAGAACCAGATCGTCCCCCCTGGCGTCCGGAACACCATCCGCTTGCGGTCCGGTTCGGGACGAGATCAACCATAATGTGGAAGGAGCCCCAAAATGGTACGTATCCGCGGTGTCGCTTGGGTCATTGCGGCCGCAGTCACCCTGGCCGCCTATCGTCCCGCCCTGGCGGACCCGATCACGCTGACGAGCAACGTTGCCAGCGACTTCACGACGGCCAACGGCAGCATTCAGGTTCCCGTCAACCTGGGTCCGGGCATGGTCACCGGCCCCACGGGCAGCACCGCGGGCCAACTGGTCTCCGGCGTCGATATCCAGAATATCTGGGTGAATTACAACGCCACCACCGACTCGCTGGATGTCGGGATCCAGGGGTACAAGAATGTCGCCGGGAAGGAGGAGATCTTCGGCGACGACTCGGGTAACACCAATCCCGCCCTCGACGCGAATCCCAATTTCGGCGGGCTCAAGTCCTTCGCCATCGCCTTCGCGCCCCTGACCCAGAACGCCTCCGGGCAGAACGTGGCGGGCACGCCCACCATCATCGCCGGAATCCCCCAGGACAAGTCCCAGGGGGGCACCGCCACGATCGACGGCTTCACCGTCACGAAGTACAGCGCCAATGGCGCCGGTCTGCCGTTCAGCTTCGGCACGCAGATTCCGAACTCGGGGAATATCGCCTACAATCCCTCGGCGGCGCAACCCGACATGGAATTCACCATCAATAATTTCAGCAAGATTTCCGGCGTGAGCCTCACGAGCGGGTTCTATATCGAGGCGTACTCCGGCACGCCGGGCAATCAGGAGGGGAAACTCCAGACCTCGTTCATCTACGTCCCCCCCGTGGAGCCGCAGAACATCACCACACCGGAGCCCACCACATGGCTGCTCTGGGGCGCCTTGGCGGGAGGGGCAGCGTATCGATTCCGCCGGTCCCGGCGAACGAGCCCCTGATGTTCGGTCCATTGAATTCATGGTCATAATTGCATCCCTGCGCGAGACGGCGGCCGTTCCTCCAGGTCGCCGTATGGTTCATCGGCCGAGGACGGAGGAGAAGTCCGGCCGATTTGCCCGCGCCATCTCCCCCGGGCCCCTCCCCGTCCGAACTCCCCCACCATCCCCCACCAACACTCCGACCCTCATCCCTTCCTGGGTAGGCCCGAACGAGTTGCGCAGGGAACCCGGTCGCTCCGCGCCGGTCGGGTCTGCCGGCGCTCGCGTCTCATCGGAATCTGCCGATGAGCACGATCTTGGGCGAGCCGGCCGCTTGCGGATTCGATGACGGTCCGCTAATCTGCGCCTAATGTTCCCGGCGGATCGGCACCGGTGGGGACCCGGCCCGGACACCACATCTTCCCAGGTATCGGCATGCGTATCCGTAAGAAGCCGGCGATCGCGATCGCCGGCGCATCGTGGCTTGCACTTGGCCTGTTGCTCGGGCCTTCGTGGGATTCCCACAGCATGGCATTCGGTCAGACTAAGTCGTCGACCGAGACGAAAAAACCCGCGACGAAGCCCTTGCTCCGCATGTCCGAGGCGATCGTCTGCGATACCATCAAGGGCTACGAAGACTATGAGCCCTTGCCCGGCGCGGCCCTCACGAGCGATGAGAAGCTCCTGGTCTACTACCGAGCCTCCAACTATCGCTATTCCATGGACAAGGGGACTTATCAGGCGCATCTGACCCAGGATGCCCAGGTCCGGAAGAGGGGATCGAAGAAGATCCTCTGGCAAAAGCTCAAGATGATGGATTACACCACGCCCAAGCAGGACTTCCCCCCGACGCAGATTTACCTGAGGAACACGATCTCCCTCAAAGGACTCGAGCCGGGCGACTATGACCTGATCATCATCCTCCACGATGAGAACAACGAAAGCCGGACGGCCACCCAGGTCGTGAAGTTCAAGGTGATTCCCGCCGATGATCCGGAGAAGAAGGAGAAGGCCAAGGAGACGCCCGCCAAGAAGGTGAGTCGGACGACCGAGTGACGTGGCGGCGACTCGAGCGATTCCGTCGATCGGGCTCGTGCTGGATACTACGCCGAAAAGGGATGAATTCCTGTCCGCGGCCGTGCGATCGGCCCTAGAACGGAATTCGTCCCGTTTTCCCAAGCCGCAGCCCTGCGCGATGGGCGACGAACGATCGAGTGAAGGAACGGAATGAATTCTGTTCTACGTGTCGGCTCCCGTCCGGGGGTCTCGAACGCCCGGCGATCAAGCGGCGGGCTTTGTGTCATTCTTCACCGCGGCCTTCTCCTCGAACGGGAGTTGGCTTTCGGTCCCACCGACCTCGAAGTGGCCGTCTGCGCTGGCGTGGGGGGCCTTGAGGTAGACATCCATCTGCTGGCCGACGTAGACGTCGACCGCACGATCCTCGGGCAGCTCGTAGATCACCTGGAGGACTCGGGTGTCGACCCGTTCGGAGTTGTAGCCCGTGAGGCTCTGCTTGGGGATGACGTAGGGCTCG
>JBKQHM010000225.1:0-18319 GCA_052148775.1 Isosphaeraceae bacterium
TATCCCAATCCAAACAGAAAGGCGAAGCCGTGTTGCCGACGAGACGGGACGCACACCGCAGCGACGTGCCGGGACTCCTCGCGGGCCTGGCCATGACCGTGACCCTGGCCTTCTCACTGGCCGGCCCCGCGCTCGGGGCCGACCCCTGGGTCGTCTACGAGGGGGCCGAGGGCCCGGGCAAGGGGAAGCACGTCGTGCTGGTCAGCGGCGACGAGGAATACCGCTCGGAAGAAGCGCTGCCGCAACTGGCCAAGATCCTGGCCAAGCATCATGGCTTCAAGTGCACGGTGCTCTTCGCCATCGGCAAGGACGGGACGATCGACCCCAACCGCAGCGACAACATCCCCGGACTCGAGGCGCTCAAATCGGCCGACCTGATGATCATCGCCACCCGGTTCCGCGACCTGCCCGACGACCAGATGGAGCGCCTGGTCGCCTACATCGAGTCCGGCCGGCCGATCATCGGCATGCGGACCGCGACCCATGCGTTCAACCTCAAGAGCAAGACGTATGCGGACTATTCGTGGAACAGCCGGAAGTGGCCCGGCGGGTTCGGCCGTCAGGTGCTCGGCGAGACCTGGGTCAACCACCACGGGCACCACGGCAAGGAGAGCACGCGCGGGATCATCGCGCCCGGGGCGAAGGACCACCCGATCGTCCGCGGGATCAAGGACGGCGACATCTGGGGGCCGACCGACGTCTATGAGGCCCACCCGCCCGCCGACTGCACTCCGCTGGTGCTCGGCCAGGTGCTCAAGGGGATGAAGCCGACCGACGCACCCCTCGAGGGCAAGAAGAACGACCCGATGATGCCGGTCGCCTGGGTCAAGAGCTACGTCGGCAAGCAGGGGAAGGCCGCGCGCATCTTCACCACGACCATGGGCGCCGCCACAGACCTCGAGACCGAGGGCACCCGCTGCCTGCTGGTCAACGCCGTCTACTGGGCCGTCGGGCTCGAGGACAAGATCCCCGCGCACACCGACGTGACTCTCGTCGGCGAGTTCCACCCGCTCCCCTTCGGCTTCAACGGGGCCAAGAAGGGCGTGAAGCCCGAGGAACACGCCATCCACTAAGTCTTGGGGCGGTTGCTTCGGACCGTCAGCGCGCTTGGATTCGGCGTGCCGGATTGGTAAAACGGGTTGAAATCTCAGTTCGCCGCAGTGAATCCGTGGGCCGCGGCTTACGGGTTGTGTCGGGCTCACGAACACCGCCACCGATCATGCCGCGGGACCCGATCCCCTCTTCAGAGGTCTTGTCCCATGACAATTGCCGTCCAAGCGTTACTCGAGACATTTGACAGGCTCTCGGACGCCGATCGCCAGGAAGCTGCCGTGGAGATTCTACGGCGAGTGTCGCCATCAGAAGGCGAATTGCCCGAGGACGCACTGCTCGAAGCAGCCGATGTCTTATTCTGCACGCTCGATATGGAGGAAGCGGCGAATGCCGGTCCCTGACCGTGGAGATGTATGGATTGTAGACTTGGGGATCGTCGGCAAGGTCCGACCTTGTCTTGTCCTGAGCGCCCCGGCCGGACCCCAGGATCGTGCCCTGGTCACATTGGTGGCTCACACAACGAGCGCTCGCGGTTCGAACTTCGAAGTGGCCGTTCGGTCGCGATTTCTCCAGGCCGGAGTCTTTGATGCTCAGAACATGTTGACAGTCCCTTATGTCAAGTTGGTCCGTAGGTTGGGAAGTCTTCCCCCAGATCAACTCGCTCTGGTCGAGGATGCGGTGCGGCGCTGGCTAGGGTTGTGACACAACACACGAATATCCGCTCGCCGCCATACCGCTCCGACGGAGACTGCACTCGTCACGTATTCCCTCTCACCAGATCAGAAGAATCCTCCGGAGGGCGTGGCCTGACGATCGAGCGATAGAGCCCGCGCGAAACTCGGCTCGGACCAGCCACTTGAGTGATTCGGCGCTTGCCGGTAGAATCCTCGATGGAATACCAGGCCGGCACTGGCCGGTCGCAAGACATCACGAAATCGAACCCGATCGGCGAACGGGAACCCGGTGAGAATCCGGGGCAGACGTGCTGCTGTAACGGCCCGAGAGATCCCGACAATTCAGCCACTGCGAAAGCGGGAAGGCGTCGGGACGGCCGAAGCCAGAAGACCGGCCGAGCGGGGAGCATCGTCCTCACGGATCAGGAACCGATGCAACGCGCGGCGCCGTCATCATCCGGCTCCCGGTTGTGTCCTTTTCTGAAGGACATGGCCGGGAGCCGTTGGTTTTTGGCGGATCAGCCGGTCGGGAGCAGGGCCAATGGGCGTGGACAATCCGAAGCGGACGGCCGTGGTCATGTCCTGGAGCGGCGGCAAGGACAGCGCGCTGGCGTTGCACGAACTCCAGGGCGATCCGCGGTACGAGGTCGTCGCGCTGATGACCTCGGTCTCCGAGGAGTTTCGCCGCATCAGCCATCACGGCGTCCGCGAGGAGCTGCTGGAGGCGCAGGCCGAGGCGATCGGCCTGCCGCTGAGGAAGATCTACCTGCCCTCGGGCAAGACCACGCCGTGCACCAACGAGGTTTACGAGGAGATCATGGCAGGGGTCATGGAGGAGTTCCGGTCGCATGGTGTCTACACCGTCGGCTTTGGCGACCTGTTCCTCGAAGACCTGCGAACCTGGCGCGAAAACAACCTGGCCAGGGTGGGGATGTCCGGCGTCTTCCCCATCTGGAAGCGTGACACCCGCGAACTGTCGCGCCAGTTCATCACCATGGGCTTCAAGGCGATCCTCTCCTGCGTGGAAGGCAAGGTGGGGCCGGGGTTCGTCGGGCGGCCGTATGACGATCGCCTGCTCGACGACCTGCCGGCCGGGATCGACCCGTGCGGCGAGTACGGGGAATTTCACTCGTTCGTCTACGACAGCCCGGGATTTCGTCGGCCCGTCGCGGTGGAGGTCGGTGAGACGGTCATCCGCGACGGGCGATATTACGCGGATCTCCTCCTCGCGGAATCGGCCGAGGTGGTGTCTTGCACCCCGGCCAGCATCCCGCCAGTCTGAGAGGCTGTGAAAGAATCGATTCCAGATAACACATTCCAGATTCAGAATGCATATTATGGTTTGCGTGTAAAGGAATTATGACTTCTGGAATTGGAAATCCGGAATCTGCAATCCGATCGTTTCACAAGCTCTGAGAAACGGCATGAGCCAGCTTGAAAGCGAAGGAATGACATGAATAAGCGATTGATCGTCCTGATCGTTGTCGTCGCGGCGGCGGCCCTGGCGAGGCTGTTGCCGCACCCGCCGAATGTGACGCCGATCGCGGCGATGGCCCTGTTCGGCGGGGCGTGTTTGACCAGCCGGAGGATGGCTTACCTGGTGCCGATGGCGGCCATGCTGCTCAGCGACTTGGTGCTCGGGTTCACGCACTATGGCTTCTCGAAATTGCTGGCCAGTCAGCCGGTCGTTTATGCCTGCATCCTGGCCACCACGGCGATTGGCCAGCTCATCCAGGATCGGCGTTCGGTGTGGCAGGTGGGCACGGCCCCGTTCGCCGGGTCGCTCCTGTTTTACCTGGTGACGAACTTCGCCTACTGGGCCACGATGAACATGTACCCGATGACCTGGGCGGGCTTGCTGGAGTGCTACACGGCCGCGATCCCCTACTTCCGGAACAGCCTTTCGGGCGACTTCGCCTTCACGGCGATCCTGTTCGGCGGGTTGGCGTGGCTGGAGTCGCGGGTGGTATGGATGCGTGAAAAAACCACCATGCCGGAGTTGGCCTGACGCGCGGAGGTCGCATGCGCATCGTTTCGTTGCTGGCCAGCGGCACGGAGATCGTTTGCGCGATGGGCGCGGGCGATTGGCTCGTCGGCCGGTCGCACGAATGCGACAACCCGCCGTGGGTGAAGTCGCTCCCCGAGTGCACCCGTCCGGCGTTCGACATCGCGATGCCGAGCGGGCAGATCGACGCGGAGGTCCGCCGCCGGCTCAAGGCGGGCGAGCCGCTGTATCACGTCGACACCGCACGGATCGACTCGCTGAAGCCGGATCTGCTGATCGCGCAAGAGCATTGCGAGGTCTGCGCGGTGACCCCGGGAGACGTCCGCCGGGCCGGATGCGTCGTCGCCTCCCAGGTGCTGGCGCTGAGTGCCGGCAGCGTGCGGGGGATCTTCGACGGCGCCCTCGCGATCGGTCGCGCCATGGGCCGGGAACCGGATGCGGCCAACCTGGTCGACGCGATGAAACGGCGGATGGACGCCGTCCATGGCGCGGTCGCGCACCTGCGTGCGCCGAGCGTGGTCGTCCTGGAGTGGATCGATCCGGTGTTCGCGATGGGCAACTGGGGCCCGGAGCTCGTCGAATCGGCCAACGGCCGGCTGGTGCTGGGCGAGAAAGGCGAACACTCCAGCGCCATCGACTGGCAGCGGGTGTGCGAGGCCGATCCGGAGTGGCTGATCATCGCACCCTGCGGATTCGACCTGGAGCGCACGATCCGCGAGGCGCCGACGCTGGAAGTCCTCCCGGGCTGGTCCGACCTGCGCGCGGTGCGTCAGGGCAAGGTGGTCCTGGCCGACGGCAACCGCTATTTCAACCGATCCGGGACCACGATCGTGGAGACGGTGGAGATCCTGGCGGAGATCCTCCACGGATACCCGGCCGGCCATCGCGGCAGGGCCTGGGTGGTCCACTCCCGGCCCGGGGAGACCGCGCGGATCACGGACCTGCATGCGAAGGCGTGCGCCAGCAACCGGCCCACTTATGCCGATCCAGCCACGGGATACCAGGTCTTCACGGCCGATTTCCTGAGGCGTCGGGGCTATTGCTGCGGCAACGTCTGCCGGCATTGCCCCTATCCGAAGACGACGCAGGCGGCGGCGATGGCGAACCGCCCGACGGCCCGGGCCTGACCTCGTCCACCGCAGTCAAGGAGACGAATCCTGGTTGTTCGAGGAGATTCATGAACGGGGAATTGGTCATCCGCCGCCTGGACCGGCTCACGCACGATCGCTTCGCGGACCTGCTCGCCGAGGGCGAGGCGTCGGGCTACCGATTCCTGCGCCGCGTGATCGAGGAATGGGAGTCGGGCTTCAATCGCTTCACGCGGCAGGGCGAGGCGCTGTTCGCGGCGGAGGTCGACGACCGACTCGTCGGCATTTGCGGCCTGAGCGTCGATCCCTACCTCAATGACCCGCGAATCGGCCGGGTGCGCAACGTCTACGTCCTGGCCGAATACCGTGGGAGCGGGATCGGCCGTCGGCTCGTCGAGCGGGCCATCGCGTCAGCCCGGGGCCACTTCGACCAGCTCCGCCTCCGGGCCGAGGAGGAGGGGCCCGCCAGGCTCTACGAATCCCTCGGCTTTCGCCCGTATCCCAGGGTCCCGGATTGCACGCACATCATGGATCTCCCCGGGGAATACTCCGCGGCGTGATCGATACGTGGCCGCGCAGAAGTGTGGGTTTGACGCCGGATCGGAAACCGATCTGATCCTCTTGGCAATCCTACCAATCCGAAGCGTCAGCGAGGATCCGACGGCATTCGCCTCGCCGGCGCTTCGGGTTGGTGTACGGTGAGCCCAGCACGATCGTGAATCGCGCTAAACCGATCCGGACGGTCGATGAGGACTCTGCGCGAGCCCCTCGACCAGCTTGGCTGCTGTCTCCAGCGCGTCGTCGCCTTGAAGTCGTTCCGCGACGCGTCGGCAACAACTCCGCGATTGGTCGCTCATCAAGAGGGTGAGAGCGTCCACCATCTGCGCGATTTTCCAACGGCCCGACCTGAGCGAGACGCCCGCTCCGAGACGCCTCACCCGAGCCGCGTTGTCGAATTGGTCGAAGCCCATCGGAAGGATCAACTGAGGGGTCCCGGTCGTCAGCGCCTTTGCGACCGTCCCGATCCCGCCATGATGCACCACCGCCGCACAGAGCGGGAAGAGCCTGAGAAATGGGGCAAATTCGCAGGTCTGCACCGACGGCGGCAGAGGGGTGGGTAGCTGATGCCCGTACCTCGTCAAGAAGATGCCGCGCTTCCCGAGCACGCGACAAACCTCCAGCGCCTTGCGGAACTGATCCGCCGCGTGCATCATCCCCGTGCCGAACGTGAACGCGACCGGCGGATCGCCGTCGAGGCAGAACCGCAGGATCTCGGGCGGCAGGTCGCCGCCAGGTCGGCCGTCGCACATGGGGAAGCCGGTCAGCGTGATCTGCGTCGGCCAGTCGCCCTGCGGCGGCCCGTAAGATTCGGGGAACATCCCGATGATGAGGTCCGGCGAATTCCACCACGGGAAGAAGCGCCGGACCGGCTCCAGGCCGAGCGTCGCCCGGACCCGGTTGAGGTGGCGTCCCACGACCCATGCGCCCGCGAGATCGACCAGGCGCCAGTACAGGTCTCCGGCCCATCGGGGTGCTCGACGAGGGAGGGTGAACCCGGGCATGGCGGGCGGGGCGTCGACGCTGGGGATCAACCCGGGCTGGAGGATCAGTGTCGCCAGCGGCCTCCCCCGCGTCTCCTGAACGAGCCGAGCGGAAACGACCCCCGGGCTGGCGACGAGCACGGAATCCGCGTCGCTCGACAATTCATCGAGCAGCGCGTATTGCCGATGGATGTACGGCGCCACCCACCGCGCCGCGATCGGCCCGCCCTTGATCGGGTGCCAGAAGTCAGGGTCGGCGAGCGGCCCTCGGGCCTCTTCCTCGGAAAGCAAGGCGCGGAAGTCCAGGCCGAGCTCCGTCGCCAGGGCCCGGGACTGCTCGTTGGTCACCAGGGTGACCCGATGCCCTCGCGCCCGCAGCATGGCCCCGAGGCCCGCGTACGGGAAAACATCGCCATCGGTGCCGACGGTGACCAGGATCGCGTGCATCGGGTCCTCCGACTTCGCGAGGGTTCAGAGTGAAACCCGGGGATTTGCCGGGCCCTCCCACCTCTCCGGCGGCCTGAAGGACCGCAGGAACGGAGCCCCGAGTGAAACCCGGGGATTCGCCGTCACCGCGCCCATCTCTGGCGGCCTGAAGGGCCGCAGGAACACAGCCCCGGGTGAAACCCGGGGAACCCTTGAGCCTTGACCCAATCTCCCGCGGCCTGCAAGGCCGCGGAAACCCAGCGCGATGGCAATCGCCCGAATCCGGATCCTCCCGGACGTTGATTCTCCTATGTAACATTCAGAAATAGTAGTGGCGGACGACCAAGAACACCCCGACTGCCAGTAAGCAGAGGCCGATGATCGTCTGCACCGGGTACCCCTCGATCAGCGTGTGGACAAACTCGCCGATTGCGTCGGCAACGACTCCGATCCAGTCCATATGTCACCATGCCATGCATGTCAGCGTGAGTAGAAAGGCTCCGCGCCCCGGGAGCCGATCGGACCAGCCCGCGGGGCCACTCCTCGACGAGACGACGGTCGGTCAGAGAAATGTGATTCTACGGGATCTCTGGACCTCGCTGATAGCTCTTTCAGCGATACCGGGAAGACCAACGCCTGATGGTCCCGATCTCAAGCAGGCATGCCCCAGCGAAAGCCGCCTGATGTCCTCGAGCGGACCTCCACGCGGGGCCGCAATCAGCACCTAAGAACGAGCCGGGAATAACTTCCCTGATTTCCCCTTGGCGGCGGTTCGGCGCGGGTCTCCCGACCCCGCCGTGGGGGGGCGGTTCGGCGCGGGTCTCCCGACCCCGCCGTGGGCGGGACCGCAGGTCTCCTTTCGTGGCATTGGAGACCTTCGGTCGGCTCTGTGGCAAGGTCGGGAGACCTTGCCACAACGGGGGCCTTGATCACGAGAACTCCGGGAGGTTATTCCGGACCCGTTCCTGAGCGGTGAACCACTTGACCATGGGAGCCTGGGAGGAGCCGAGTATCGGTCGAACCTGCCCACCAGCCGCCAGGCCGGGCGAACTTGGCAAAATCCTCCGGCCCTGGTAATCTAGAACAAATAAGTATAATACTATGACGATTTATTTATCTGACGACCTGGGAAGCTCAATTGAAGCGGTCGTGTCTAGCGGCCGGTTCGCCTCCGTCGATGACGCGATGGCCGAGGCCGCACGCCTGCGGCTCCGCCAGGTCAACCAGGAACAGCCGGTGCCAAAAGCCATGGCCGCCGACACCGACTCACCGCCCGACCCCCTGTTCGGCGTGTGGCGCGAGGACGCCGAGCTGCTCGATGAGATCGTTGACCACGCGATGAAGAATCGCCGCGAGCAGCCCTGGCGGTTGTCGTCCGGTGAATAAGGCGTTGCTCGACACCGACATCGTCTCGGAGCTCTTCAAGGGAATTCACCCGGTCGTCGGCCGCAACGCCTCGGTTGACCGCCAGGCATTCGGCCACTTGACCCTGTCGGCGATCACCGTCGCGGCCGGGCCGGGTGGTCACTCCGCAGTTCCTGATTCCAGCACGCTGTCGATATCGCGCGCACCGTGGATGACGCGGACGATCTCGATTCCATCGTCATGCGTCCGGTAGAAGATCAGGTGCTTCTCAAACCCTTCGATCCGCCAGACGCGTAAGCCCTCCAGGCGAGGGTTCGCCGATGGCCACTGCTCGCCGATGCCCGGCATGGCGGCGATCTTGTCGAAGGTGGAACGGGCGGCATCATAGAATCGCAGGGCCGTTTCCAGGCTGGCTTGCGCCGCCAGGTAGGCGGCCTGGTCGTCCAGATCCCGGTCGGCGGCGGAAAGGACGCGATATTGCCCGATCATTGCGGGTGACTGGCTTTGCTTAGCCGCTCGGTCAGGCGCCGTTTCTTCTCTTCCCAATACTCCGGGGTGACGGCGATCGGCTGGCCGGAGTCGAGCCCTTCGAGCAGGAGGGCGTCGATGCGTTCCTCGGCCTTGCGTTTCTGATCGGCGCGGATGAGTTCGCGTATATATTCGCTCACGCTGCTGTATCCGCCTTCGCTGACGCGTTCCTGGACGAAGTGTTTCATCGTTTCGGGCAGGGCAATGTTCATCGTATCCATGGGCGATTCCTCCTTTGGCTCCATTGTGCCGCCATTGGCAGGAATTGTCAACCCATTGCCAATACTGTTAGTAGCATCCATGCGTGTGTGGTTTGGAAGTCCTGGGGAAATCATGAAGCCAGTTGTATCCGAGGCGTCAATCATCCGGACGTCGGGCGAGAACGCAAGACCCGTGACGGGGGAGTTCCGGGTCCGCAAGTCGTCCGTGCCGATCCGGAGCAGCGCGCGCGGCGGCAGCGACGGTCGGATATCCGACGCTTCGAGCTCCTGAACGCCCGCGCACATCGTCGCGACCAGGACGGCGACCCACAGGCCGGTCGAGGCACGCAAAGTCCCGCCGCGGCCGATCCTCGCCGGGATGTCCATCAGGGATTCCTCCATATCATGACAACGAGCCGGACGATGGCCAGGATCCGAGATCCTGTGATGCAATCGCAAGGGGCCTGCGCGCAGATTTTCTTTTCGGAAAACTTTTTGTATCCGACTATTCCATAAAGAGTTCGGACGAAAATCGGACCCCATTTTCCGATAGGTGCATTCATGTTTTTTAAAAGTGGCGGCATTCTATTCTATAGGGAGATCGTGCACAGTCATTTCCCACGGGGGCCAGCGTCCATTGACCATCGACTCAACAGAAAACCGATCCGGCCGGTCGGGTCCTCAGGGGCGACCGGGATCACCTGTTCCGGGGTCGAGCCCGATCTCCATTCTCACCCAGGTGATCGGCGATGGCGCCCTTGCGAAATGTTACACACCAGTGCAAACCAGCGCAAACCTCCGGCGCCGGAAACGAACTCGTTGAACGGGATTCGTTCCGTCTCTTCCAGTCGAACCCATCCAGAAACGGAAGGAATTCCGTTCTGCTCGAGAGCGGGCGATCCGGTTCGGGCGAAGGGTCGGGACCCTCTCATCTGGACGGTCGATGACCGTCAGGCCACAATAAGACGGTCCGCGGCCAATCCCTTGAGGCCAGACGACTTGAGTCGTTCCTTGATCGTAGGCAGTAGCCCATAAGAACCAGCCAGCGTTCCATCCTCGCGTTGACGGCTTACTGCCCACTGCCTGCTGCCTGCTGAAGAAGGAGTTTCCATCGATGATGCACCGCGTTGCGACCGGCCGGATGATCGCCGTCTGGATGGTATGGGGGGTGGTCGGGCTGGCTGCGATCTCGCCCGCGCCCGCCATGGCCCAGGTCAGTCCCGAGGAGTCCGCCAAAAAGATCAAGCCGGCCCCGGGGCTGGAGGCGACCCTCTGGGCGTCCGAGCCCTTGCTGAGCAACCCGACGAATATCGACGTCGACTCCCGCGGCCGGGTCTGGGTCGCCGAGGGGCTCAATTACCGGCTCACGCGCGGCGGTAACCGGCGGTTCAAGCGCATCGAGGAGGCCGACCGGATCAAGATCCTCGAGGACACCGACGGCGACGGCAAGGCCGACAAGGTCACCGTCTTCGCCGACAAGGTCTTCCCCGTCCCCATGGGTATCGCCGTCGAGGAGCATTACAACAAGGACGGCAAGTACACCGGCTGCCGCGTCTTCGTCGGCAACAGCCCGGACCTCCTCGTCCTGGAGGACACCGACGGCGACGACAAGGCCGACAAACGCTACCCGCTCCTCACCGGCTTCGGCGGGATCGACTCCGACCACGGCGTGCACGGCATGGTCCTGGGCATCGACGGCAAGCTCTACTTCACCCACGGCGACGGCTGCTGCTCGGTCCAGCAGGACCATTCGGAACGCGCCCAGAACTTCAACGTCATCGACAAGAGCGGACGTCATGTCTCGTCCGACCAACTGGCGAACACCTTGCGCGTCAACCGCGACGGGACCGAGTTCGAGATCATCTGCGACCGGCAGCGGAATAACTACGAGACCTGCATGAACTCGTTCGGCAACGTCTTCACCAGCGACAACGACGACGACGGCAACCGCGGCTGCCGCGTCATCTGGGCGATGGACGGCGGCCATTATGGCTACCGGACGCCGGGCAGCCCTCGGCACTGGGGCGAGGACGTGCCGGGGAACGTCCCCAAGATCGTGGGCACCGGAAACGGCAGCCCATGCAGCATCATGGTCTATGAGGGCGAGCTGCTGCCGGCCCAATACCGTGGCGGCATCTTCGAGGTCGACGCCGGCACCCGTCAGGTCAACTTCTTCCCGATCACCCGCAAGGGCGCCGCGTTCCGGACCGACTACAAGGTCTTCCTCGGCAGCGATGACCCGTGGTTCCGGCCGGTCGACGCCTGCTCCGCGCCCGATGGCTCGGTGTTCGTCGCCGACTGGTACGACGCGGGCGTCGGCGGCCACGCCTTCAGCGATCAGACGACCGGGCGGATTTACCGCGTCGCCCCCAAGGGGGGCAAGGTCACGAAGCCTAAGCCCGATTTCGCCACGGTCCCCGGCCTGATCGCGGCGCTCAAGTCGCCGAACATCGCCACGATGGACGCCGCGCGTCGGCTGTTGATCGAGTCGGCCGATCCGCTGCAGAGACAGGTGCCCCTGGACGTGTGGGCACGGCAGACGCGCGAACGGCTCCATGGCCTGTTCTTGATGGCCAATCCCGATAACCCTCGAGTCACGGAACGCGCGCGAGCCTACTGGACGATTTATGCAATCGAGTCCGGCTACGACCACGCTCCCTTCTTGGTCGATCAGATAGATCCCGATCCGCGCATCCGCGAGCTGGTCGTGCGTTTGTTAGGCCGTGACTGCCGGGAGAATGGCCACGTCGAATACCAGAAGCCCAAGGCCAGGAAGCCGCCGGCCGCACTGAAGCATCTCGAAGCCTTACTCGCGATGGCCGACGACCCCGATGCGGGCGTCCGCCGCGAGCTGATCCTGGCGTTCCGCAACCTGTCGACCGACAAGGTCGGCGATGCCCTCCGCAAGCTCACCGCGTCCTGGGACGGTCAGGACCGATGGTATCTCGAAGCACTCGGCCTGGCCCTGGAGAAGCGGGAGTCCGACTTCCTGTCGAGCCTGTTCGATGGAACGCTGTACGGCGGCCTCGACCTGGAGCACTCCGGCCGGAACGACAAGGTCGCCCTGCCCCCCTATTTCCCGGTCGATCGCAACGAGGCATTTATCGCCGTCGGCACGCCGGACCTGCCGGCCACGGCGCTGAGCAAGTACCTCGGGCTGGCGTGGCGGCTCCATCGCCGCGAGGTGCTGCCGATGCTCGAACGCATCGCCCCCCACCTGCGGACCCCCGAGCTGCAACAGGCCGCCGACGATATCCTCGAGCGGATGAAGGAGCCCGAGACCGCCGAGCTGGTGGCCGGGATCGCGATGGCCGCCGGCGACCCGGCCCATCGCCAGGCACTGAGCGCGGTGCTGGCCCGCCGCCTGGCCGTCGACTGGGCCGCGGCCCGCCCGCGACCGCAGGTCGTCAAGCTCATCGAGGCGTCGCTCAAGGACCCCGAGACGCGCACCCAGGGGATCGCGATGG
Organism: Isosphaeraceae bacterium; assembly: GCA_052148775.1. Classification (GTDB taxonomy): domain Bacteria; phylum Planctomycetota; class Planctomycetia; order Isosphaerales; family Isosphaeraceae; genus CAVZRC01. The sequence continues at coordinate 12,348 of JBKQHM010000225.1, forward strand.
CGGCCTCGACCCTCGACGCCCGATACCTCACGACCCTCGAGGGTTTCGCCCGGGACGCCAAGATACCCGAGGAGACCCGCGTTGACGCCGTCGATGCGCTCGCCCAGTTGCAAGCCGCGCCCAGCCCGGTCCTGGATCAGTTGCTGGAGGCGGTGCGTGGCAAGCTCAGCTCGACCCCGGTGGCCGAGGCGGCCGCCCGGGCCGTCGCTCGACGTCCCGAAGCTCGAAAGCACTTGACCGAACTCCTGGGCGCGCGCGACTACCCGCTCGGCGTCCGTCGCGAAGCCTTGCGGGCCCTCTCTCATTTGTGGGGCGGAGGCAACGCGATCATCAAACTGGCCCGCGACGGCAAGCTTCCCGACGATCTCAAGACCGAGGCGACCACCGTGCTCTACGCCTCGTCCGACCGTCAGATCCGCGAGGAAGCGGCGAAGGTCTTGCCGCTGCCGAAGATCGCAGGAGGCCATCCGCTGCCGTCGATCGGCGAGCTGATGCGTCGCCCCGGCGATGCCAATCACGGCCGCGAGGTCTTCTTCCGCGCCGGCAGCAATTCCTGCGGAGGCTGCCATCGCGTGCAGGGTCAGGGCAACTGGGTCGGGCCGGACCTCTCGACGATCGGCGTCAAGTACGGACGCGACGAGCTGATCCGCTCCATCCTGAACCCCAGCGCCGCGATCGGCTACAGCTTCCGGTCGATGGTCCTGGCCCTCTCCGACGGCCGCGTGCTCACCGGCCTGCCCGTCGAGGAGAGCAGCGACCGGATCGTCCTCAAGACGGCCGACGGCCAGCGGGTCACGGTGCCTACGGCCTCGATCGAGGAGCGCCGGACCAGCGACGTCTCGCTCATGCCCGAAGGGCTCGCGCAGTCCATGACCGACCGCGACCTCGTCGACCTGCTCGTCTACCTGACCACCCTGAAGCAGCCGGTCAGCATCGTCGGCCAATACCACGTGGTCGGCCCGCTCTCCGACTCGGGCGAATCGACCCGGATCAACCCGGCATCGCCGGTGGACCTCGAGGCGTCGCTCGACGACGGTCGGGGGCGCAAGCTCTCCTGGCGCCGGATGAATGCGAACGCCGAGGGCCGGGTCGACCTGTCCGCCCTGGTGTCCGCCGATCCCAAGAACGGTGCGAGCTTCTATGCCTATACGCCGATCGTCTCCGCGACGGCCCAGAAGGCGAAGCTCGTCCTCGACACCCCGGCCGAGGTCGCCGTCTGGCTCGACGGCAAGCCCGTGTCCCTCTCCGGCGCCCGGGACAAGGGCGAGCCGCGGACCGCGGCCGTCGACCTGGCCCAGGGAGCCGGCTCGCTCCTGATCCGCGTCACCCCCGACCGGACGTCTCGCAGCCCGGCGGCGGTGGTCACGACCTTCGTGGCCGGCCAGCCGGTCGGATTTGCCTCTAGTCATTAGTCATTGGTCACTGGTCATTGGTCATTGGTCATTTGGATGGATTTTCGGGGTCGGGGAGGCGTACGGACTGGTAAAGGCGGGTTTCCCGACCCCGCCGACGGACGCAGGTTCGGCGCGGGTCTCCGGACCCCGCCGACGGACTCAAGGGTCTCCCATTCGAGAAACCAGCCCCCGTGACGATCTCCGACGATGACGAGTCGACGCCCGGCGCCGCCCGGATCGCGGTCGCCATTCCCTGTTTCAACGAGGCCGCGGCGATCGCCGCCGTGGTCGCGCAGTTCCGCGCGGCCTTGCCTTCGGCCAAGATCGTCGTGTTCGACAACAACTCGACCGACGGCACGGGGGCGATCGCGCGTGGGCTCGGGGTCCGGGTGGTGGATGTCCCCGAACAAGGCAAGGGGCACGCCGTCCGGTCCGCGTTCGCGACCTTGAGCGACTTCGACGCGATCGTCCTGACCGACGGCGACGGCACCTACCCGGCCGAGGCGGCCCCGCTCCTGATCGGGCCGGTGCTCGACGGCTCGGCCGACATGACCGTCGGCGCCCGCCAGCCGACGCCCGGCGCCGGGGCGATGACCCTCACGCGCGGGATCGGCAACCGGCTGATCCGCGCCGCCTTCCGCATCCTGATCGGCCCGGGGACCACCGACCTCCTCTCGGGCTACCGCGCCTTCGGCCGTCGCTACCGCGAGGAGGTCCGGCTGGCTTCATCGGGCTTCGAGATCGAGACCGAGCTGGCCAGCGAGGCCGTCGCGCGGCGGCTGCGCGTCGTCGAGATCTCGATCCCGTATCACCCCCGGATCGCCGGTACCCAGAGCAAGCTGCGGGCGTTCCGCGACGGCCGGAGGATCCTCGCGACCATCGTGATGCAGAGCTTACGACTGCGACCGTATCGTCCGTTGTTACTCGGCCTCGTCCCTTGTGCCGTGCTCGCCATGACGGTCCACCGGGCATTTGCCTTCGTGGGCATGTTCGTTGGGCTCGCCGTATTGATGATCATGCTGATCGACCAGCTAACGCGGAGGATCGCGTTGGAGAAACAGGAGATATTGAAGCGATGAACGATCGACTTCTTGGATGGCTCGTCGGGTCCTTGCTCTTGATCGCCCAGCCCGCAGTCAGCCCGGCTCGGGCCGCGATGCCCAAGGTGCCCGACGGCTTCAAGATCCGCCTGGTGGCCGCCGTGCCCGCCGTCCAGTTTCCCTGCCAGGTGGCCACGGCGCCCGACGGCTCGCTGTTCGTCGGCGAGGACCCGATGGACCAGGTCGGGCCGGCGAGCAAGCCGATCGACCGCATCCTCCTGTTCCGCGAGGGCAAGGAGCCGGTCGTCTTCGCCGACAAGCTGAACGCGATCTTCGGCATGGTCTGGCACGACGGGGCACTCTACGTGATGATCATGCCCCACCTGACCGTCTTCCGCGACCGCGACGGCGACGGCAAGGCCGACGAGCGCAAGGAGCTGTTCACGGACATGGGCGTCCCCGCCGGCTCGCCCAACGACTTCAACGATCACATCGTCTCCGGGCTGAAGATCGGCATCGACGGGTATCTTTATATCTCGGTCGGCGACAAGGGCGTCCCGAAGGCCACCGGCCCCGACGGCCGCACCGCGCAGGTGGTCGGCGGCGGCACGCTCCGCTGCCGGCTCGACGGCAACGGCCTGGAGGTCTTCACGACCGGCACACGCAACCACCTCGAGCCCAACCTCGACGACCGCGACAACCTCTTCACCTACGACAACACCGACGACGGCCTCGGCTGGTGGACCCGGGTCACCCATCATATCGACGGCGGTTATTACGGCTATCCCTTCGACTACCACAAGCGCACCGACCGGATGCTCCCCCGGATCGCCGAGTACGGCGGCGGCTCCCCCTGCGGCGGCGTGTTCTACGGCGAGGACGTCTGGCCCGAGAAGTACCGCGGTCGAGTCTACTGGGCCGAGTGGGGCAAGCGCGCCGTCCAGTCCTTCCGGTTCGCCCCCGACGGCTCGACGTTCAAGGTCGCCGACAAGATCGACTTCATCACGCCGGGCGACGTCGAGAGCTTCCGCCCGCTCGACCTGGCGCTGTCCCAGGATGGGCGCACCCTCTACGTCGCCGACTGGTCGATGGGCGGCTGGAACAACAAGACCGAGAAGCTGGGCCGGGTCTACGCGGTGACGTACAACGGCGCCGATGCGGTCAAGACCCGCCAGCGCGGCAAGGACTCCGACGCGATCGAGGCCCAGCTCAAGCAGCTCGATCATCCCTCGTACAACGAGCGTCGTCGGGCGCAGACGGCCCTGATCTGTCGGGGAAAGGACGCGCTCGTCGCGGTCACGGCCGCGCTGGCGAAGCCCGCGACCGACCCGGTCGCCAGGCGGCACCTGGTCTGGGTGCTCGACGCGATCGCCGGCGGCACGCCCGAGGCCAGCTATCCCTTGATCGACGCCCTGAAATCGCCGGTCGCCGACGTCCGCGCCCAGGCCGCCCGCGCCCTGGGCGAGCGATCCGTGCCGATCGCGCGCGAGCCCCTGGTCAACTTGCTCAAGGATCGCGAGCCCTCGGTCCGGCTCCAGGCGGTCATCGCGCTGGGGCGGATCGGCCTGGGCGACGCGATCCCCGCACTCTTGCCCGTCCTCGCCGATGGCGACGCCTTCATCGCCTATTCCGCGCGAAAAGCCCTGCGGCGCATCGACGACTGGCCGCGAACGGCGCAGGGGCTCGATTCGCCCAATCCCAAGATCCGCGCCGGGACCTTGCTCGCCCTGGAGGAAGTCTATGACGACGCGGCCGTCATGGCGCTGGATCGATTCGTGCTGAGGGGATCGCATTCGACGGATGAGCGCGTCCAGGCCCTCCGGTATCTGGCCGAGGCCGCTCGCAAGGCACCGCCGTGGAACGGCAAGTGGTGGGGTACGCAGCCGGCCAAGGGCGAGCCGCCCGCCAGGACAATCGACTGGAGCGGCACGCGCCTCGCGCTGGCGACGATCCGCGGCCTGGTGAAGCCCGTGGGTCTGCCGGTCCCCATCCAGGTCGCGGCCGTGCGTGCGATCGTCGACATCAAGGACCGGGAATCGCTGCCGATGCTCCGATCCCGGTTCACCGCCGAGAAGGATGTCGAGGTCCGCCGCTCGATCGCCTCGGCCCTCGGGAAGATGGACGACAAGGAAGCCCTGGACGTTCTGATCGCCGCGATCCGCGACCCGGAATCGCCCGCGCCGGTCCGCGAGTCGTCGCTGGAGGCTGTCGAGACGATCGGCACGAGTAAGGCGGTGAAAGCCCTGTCCGACCTGCTGACCCGGAACACGCTGAGCCCTGCCCGGCAGCCCGGAGTGATCGCCGCGCTCGGGCGTTCGAAGGACCTCGGGGCGATGCCGCCGTTGCTGGGCTCCTTGAAGAGCCCCGTGCCGGCCGTGCGGGCCGCCGCGATCGACGCCCTGATCGCGATCCTCAAGGGCCGGAAGGAGTCGTACCGTGCCGAGGTCATCCAGCCCGTTCGCGGGCTTCTCACCGATCGCGACCTGACGGTCCGCCACCGCGCGATCGCGGCGACGGCCGCGCTGGAGGACCGCGGCGCGATCCCGGCATTGCTCACCGCGGCCGAGTCGCCCGATTCGCGGTTCGAGGCCGCGCTGGCCCTGGCCGCCATGCCCGATCTTCGCGCCTTGCAAGTCTACCTCCGCGGCCTCTCCGGTAAGAACACCGAGCTGCGGCGAGCCTCGGCCTCGGCCATCGCCGAGCTGCGCGACCAGGCGGCGCCGGTGCTCGACCAGCTCGCCCATCGTCACGAGCTGGCCCCCTCGCTGTTGCCCGAGCTCCGCACCATCTACGCCGCGCTCAGGCCGGTCACCGATTGGCGCGTGGCCGGGCCGTTCGCGATCGACGCCTCGCCGAGCATCGATGCGACCAAGCCCATCGATCCGAAGGCCAGCTTCGAAGGGGCCGAAGGGCGTCATGTGACCTGGCGGTCGGTCAAGCCGGTCAACTCCAGGGGCCAGGTCGACCTCGGCCGCACCTACAGCCACAAGGACGGCCTGGCCGCCTACGGCTATGCCGAGATCCAGAGCCCCGTCGAGCGGCGGGCGCAGATGGCCGTCGGCTCCGACGACACGCTGACCGTCTGGCTCAACGGCAAGGAAGTCTACAAGTTCGCCGACAGCCGGGGCTTCGTCCACGAGCATGCGCGGTTCGACATGACGCTGAAGAAGGGGACGAATAAGCTCCTGATCCAATGCGGCAACCACGGCGGGCCTTGGCAATACGCCATCGCCGTGACGGCACCGATCGACTTCGCGTTCCTCAAGGCGACGTCCGGCGAGGGCTTCAACCCCGACGTCTATCGCGCCGCGGCGCTCAAGGGGCAAGGCAAGCCCGATCGCGGGCGCCAGCTCTTCGGCGACGCGAAGGGCCTGGCTTGCATCAAGTGCCACGCCGTCGGCAAGGAAGGGGGCGCCGTCGGGCCGGAGCTCTCGAGCGTCGCATCCAAGTACCCCCGCGACGAGCTGATCGCCGCCGTGCTGAATCCCTCGGCCAAGATCTCCTCGGGCTACGAGCCGACCGCGCTGGCCCTCGCCGA
>JBKQHM010000226.1:0-3072 GCA_052148775.1 Isosphaeraceae bacterium
CAGGGGGCCGATCCGGGCGACAAGGGCGAGTCGACCGCCGAGGCGTGTGCTCTCCGCAGGCCGCTCGATGATCCTCGCCGCAGCCCATAGCCCTAGCAGGCCGACGCCGGCGAGTACGCCGCCGTGCACGTTGACCCAGAAGGCGAACATGGCCGGCAACAACCAGAGCCGATGAATTCTCCCTCTCGTCGCCCCCACGATCAGGAGGAGTTCGATGAAGAAGAGGAGATAGGTGAAGAGTTGAGGACGGACCGATCGCAGGCCCATGATCATCGGGACGCTGATCAGCAGGAGCAGGGGTCCCGACCGGAGGGGCCCCAGGCCGCACCGTCGAAGGTGGATATGGCACAGGCCGAAGATCAGCAGGCTGACGGCGACCTTCAGGACCACGAGCCCCATGGGACCCGAACGGGCGTCGATCGAGGCGAAGATCACCTCGGACAGCCATTCGTGATTGATCCAGGGCTGACCCGTCGTGCGATACGAATAGGCGTCAGCCTGGACGATCGAGCGATTTTGCAGGATGTCTTGCCCGAAGCGGACATGGCCCCAGAGGTCCGGGTCGGCCACGGTGTCGGAGAACCAGAATACGCAGAAGGCTGCGATCAAGGTCGAAGAGGTGATCGTGAGAAGGGCGTTGGAGCGAGCCGCGATCATTCCGCACACCGCCTCCGGGGAAAGTCGCCGGCACCTGGTTTCCTCGCCAACTGAGGGAGGGTGCCTGTGGCGTTTGCCATGATGAATGACGAGGCGATTGGCCGCCAGCCCTCGGTGGACCCAGACCCAACCCTTCGATATTCGCCCCAAACTCACCGGTGGCATGGTGTCGGCGCGATTGCCAAGCGGCGGGGTTCTCCCAGTGAATCGCGTAATCCGGATCGTCAGTAATGCTAGTTCTTACAGCATCAGGAAAGGCGTGCCGCACAAGAAGGACGCAATCGGCTGGCCCCTCAAGATCTTCGTCATTCGTTCTTGGATTCTCTAAATCGTTACCGAATCACGAGATTCCTTCGCGGCGTACCCGATGGTACAAGTCTGCGGCATCGTTCTTGCCAGGTGAGGCCGGTCTTGCGCCGCGTGCACCGCGAGTGATTATTCAGAAGTTGTTTTTTCTGAATGAATTAAGACTGCGGGGAACGTGTTTCTTTCTTGTTGACCATGGGCATCTCTGCGTGGTAATCTCATTCACGATCGCTGCTCTCTCCGCGAGTCAATCCTTTCTACCTTCGTTTGATCGTTTTCGGGTAACACCTCGGAGGTTCCTCATGCGCAGGAAGTCGGCCGGTTTCACCCTGATCGAACTGCTTGTGGTCATCGCAATCATCGCGGTTCTCATTGCGCTGCTCCTGCCTGCCGTCCAGGCAGCACGAGAGGCGGCCCGCCGTGCCCAGTGCACCAACAACCTGAAGCAGCTCGGGCTGGCGGTCCACAATTACATCCAGCAGAACAACGTCTTTCCGCTCCAGTCGATGTACCCGACTGCGGCGGGTCCGAGCTGGGGTTGGAGCTATGGCTGGCCGCTGGCCTTGCTGCCTAACCTCGAGCAGGGGACGATGTTCAACGCGTTCAACTTCTCGATCGGCATGTTCGGCAATGCGGCCGGCGATACGTTCCAGATGGGGAACACGACGATCGAGTACATGCAGTTGAGCGCACTCATCTGCCCGTCGGACGGTTCGATCCAGCGTCCGCAGTCTCCCATCGGAGCCACGAACTACGTGGGCAACATGGGCGGGCCCGGTCAGGTCGCCGCCATGACCGGCGTGATCGTGCCCAATGGCGCGTTCATCAGCGGTTGGGGCGACAGCCAGAACTTCGGGCCGATCCCGATCGCGGGCATCCTCGACGGGACGTCCAATACGGGCATGTTCAGCGAGCGATTGATCGGGATTCCGGGCTCGGTCACGGTCTACCGATCTTCGCCCAACCAATGGAAGCGGGTCGTGTTCAATGGTCCCGTCGGGGCGGCCTGGCATTCGGGCCTGATCGGCACTCAGAAGTTCCTCGCGGGATGCCAGAGCATGCCGGGAACCACGACCGCGATCAACACGTGGGGTAGCGGCGCTTACTGGTTTGCGAGCTATCCCTGGCACGTGGTTGTCAACGACTATCTCCATAGCGGGACGCCGAACTCCGTGGCATGCCAGAACCCCCAGGAGTATTTCGGTGCCTCCTGGCTCACGTTCGTGGGGCCGACCGGCTCGGCGCCGCCGACCAGCAACCACCCCGGTGGAGTGAACCTCGGATTGGCCGATGGCTCGGTGAGATTTATCAAGGACGCCGTGAGCTACCAGTCCTGGTGGGCCCTCGGCACTCGTGAGGGTGGCGAGGTGCTCAGCTCGGATAGCTATTGATTTCGGTCGGGCACCGGCTCCCTGGCCGGGCACCGGTCAATCATCGCCCCGGCCCGACGTGGTTGTACTCCGCCGCGTCGGGCCGAGGCTATTGTGCCATCGCTGGCGCTGGCGGACCGCTGAGTCGCTCCGACTCGTGGGCAGCGTGACGATCGATCCGGTCCGGTCAAGCGAGCCTGGAGGTGATGGCGTCAATGCCATGGATCCTTCATCATGAACGATGCTGTCATGGCGACTTTCGAAAGTCTCCTCTGGCGTCTCGGTATCCTCTTCCGGAGAGGGCTGATAGCACCCGAATGAGGCTTGACGAAAGCGTTCTCCCTTTCACAGGCGACGATGGGCCAAGCCCAATCGGACCGCTCTAACGACTTTCCCCCCAGAAGAGGTTCGAGATTCATGAAACGATTCGGCGCACTACTGGCACTGGCGATGTTGGGGACAACCTTTGTCGGCTGCGGAGAGAGCGGCCTGAAGGAGGGGCTACCTTCTGAAATCCCCAAGAGCGCCCAGACCGATCAGTTCAAGGAAACGATGAAGAATACTCAAGAGAAGATGAAGATGAAGAAGCCGAAGCCCGGCGCCGCCCCGGCGAAGCCGGCATCCTGATCGGGTCGCCGCGATCTCGCGATTCCCTGGTTGGGTCTCGCGACGCAAGAGCGTGGGGAATCTTGTCGGGAGGGCGAGGCTCCGTCCGAGTCGATAGCACTCGGGCGGAGCC
>JBKQHM010000227.1:0-12638 GCA_052148775.1 Isosphaeraceae bacterium
CGACCGTGAAGGGGAACAAAGTCGTCACGACATACTGGTTCGCTCCGGATGTCGGCATCATCAAGGAATCGATGGGAGTCCCGGGCGGGTCCATCAACATGGAACTCGTGAAGTTCGAGGAGGGCAAGTAGGTCTTGGTGCCCACGCCCGTTGTTCAGCGCCCGCCCGCGATCGCGCGGACCGCGTCGATCACCCGGTCGATCTCGACCTCAGTCGAGTAGCAGGCGCAGCCGATCCGGACCAATCCGTCCCGCCCGACGTCCAACCGTCGGGCGACGGTGGCGGCGTAGAAATTGCCGTGAGAGGCGAAGATGCCCCGTTCCGCTAATCGTCGGCCGGCCTCCTCGGCCGGGCAGGCCGCGAGCGCGAGCGATAGCGTCGGCGTACGCGACGCATCCGGCGGGGGCCCGTACAGTCGGACGCCCTGCACCTCACTCAGTCCCTCCCAGAGACGGACCAGCAGGGCCGAGCCGCGCTCATGGAGCGCGCCGAGGGCGGCCTGGAGGCGTGCGCGGCGCGAAAGCGGCTCCCCACCCGATGGGCCCACGGTCAGCGAGGCCAGATAATTCACCGCCGCCGCGGCGCCGACGATCCCTTCATGGTTCTGCGTACCCGTCTCGATCCGCTCGGGCGCATGATCCGGTGCGGGCTCGAGCTTGGGGACGTCCAGTGCCTCGAGCCGTTCGCGCTTCCCATAGAGGACGCCGACATGCGGCCCGTAAAACTTGTAGGCCGAGCAGGCCAGGAAGTCGCATCCCCATGCCTGGACATCCACGATCTGATGGGGCGCGTAATGGACGGCGTCGACGAACGTGAGGGCCTCGGCCTCGCGGGCCATGGCCACGGCCCTCGGGATGTCGTTGATCGTGCCCAGCGCGTTGGAGGCGGCACCGATCGCCAGCAACCGGCATCGATGATCGTTCAGGCAGCGGTCCAGGTCGTCCCAGTCGAGCTGGCCGGTCTCGGGGATCATCTTGACCTGGAGGATGGTGATGCCCCGATCGCGCTCGAGGGCGCGCCAGGGATCGATGTTGGCGTGATGGTCGAGCTCCGTGACCACGACCGCGTCGCCGTGTCCGAGCGATCGTCCCAACGCCCGGGCCAGGTGGAACGTGAGCGTGGTCATATTGGGACCGAAGGCGATCTCGCTCGGCGAGGCGTTGAGGAAATCCGCGAAGGTCTGCCGGGCGGTCGCCAGTGCGGCGTCGGTCTCGATGCTCGTCGGGAATGCCCAGTGGGTATTGGCGTTGTGGTGGATGAGGTAGTCCGTGACCGCATCCGCCACGGCGCGGGGGACCTGGGTCCCGCCCGGGCCGTCGAAATAGGCCACGGGATAGCCCTGGTGCAACCGCTGGAGCGCGGGGAAATCCTCGCGAATCGTCGCGGTCGACGCGACCGGAAGCCCCGGAGGGTGGTGGTTGGGCTGAGTCATGAGGGAGCCTCGGGGATGATGCTACGGGTTTCCTGGGGATTTCTCCGACTTCCCGCGCCTCGCTCTGGCATCATCGATCTCACTGAGCGAGGATAGTCCTCTGGCATGGTAACCGCGATCATCGTGGGAATCGAGGTCAGGGGGATCGAACATGATCTGCGTCGCCGTCACCTACATCATCCAGTCGGGCCACGAAGACGAGGCCGTCGCGCTCTTCGCCAAGCTGACCGAGCACACCCGGGCCGAACCGGGCTGCCGGATGTACCTGGCGCATCGGTCGACGACCGACCACCGCCGGTTCTTCCTGTATGAACAGTACGACGACCAGGCCGCGCTCGATGCCCACCGCGCCGCGCCGCATTTCGAGCAGTATGCCAAGGGGGGCCTGTTCCCGATCATCGAGAGCCGCACCCCCGAGATCTACGTACCGCTGACCGATTGACGCGATCGGTATCCCCCCGCAAGTCGGTCGGCGTCCGGACCAGGTGGAGCACCGCGATGGGAATCGAGACGATGGCGGATTCGTCCCGCGCACGGGGAGTTCGGAAGTCTCCCCCGGGGCCGAAGGGGAACTTCTTGCTCGGGAGTACCTTCGCGTATCTCCGCGATCCGATGGGCTTCGTCGCGCAGGCGAAGCGGGACCACGGCGATGTCGTCTGGCTGAGGCTCGGAAACCTGCGGACTTACCTGGTGAGCCACCCCGAGCATATCGAGTACGTCCTGCGCACGCACGCGGACAACTTCATGAAGGATAAGCTGACGCGTTGGCTGATCCCACTGGTGGGCGAGGGCCTGCTCACCAGCGAGGGGACGCTCTGGCGACGGCAACGCCGGCTGGCGCAGCCGGCCTTCCAGCACCAGCAGATCGAACGCTATGCCGCGGTCATGGTCGAGCACACCGAGCGCATGCTACGGACCTGGCAGGACGGCGAGGTCCGCGACCCGCACGAGGAGTTGATGCAACTGACGCTCGGGATCGTCGCCAAGACGCTGTTCGATGCCGAGTTATCCGAGAATGCCAAGACGGTCGGCCACTCGCTCGAGGTCGTCATGAACCATTTCATGAGCCCGATGCGGTGGTTCCGGTTCCTGGATTACCTGCCGATTCCCTCGAGCCGTCGATACTGGCGGGCGATCGACCGGCTCGACAGGATCATCTACGGGATCATCAAGTCGCATCGCGACGAGGGCCGTGACCGCGGCGACCTGCTCTCGCGACTGCTGGCCGCACGCGACGAGGAAGGCGCCGGGATGACCGATCGCCAGCTCCGCGACGAGGTCGTGACCCTGGTCCTCGCCGGCCACGAGACGACCGCACTGGTCTTGTTCTACGCCTTCTACTTGCTATCCCAATCGCCGGAATCCGAGGCGCGCCTGGCCGACGAGCTGCACGCGGTCGTCCCCGACCGGTCTCCGACGGCCGCCGATGTGCCGAATCTGAAGTACGCGGAATGGGTGGTGCGAGAGGCGATGCGGCTGTATCCCCCAGCCTGGGGGATCGCACGCGAGGCGCTCGCCGACTGCGAGATCGGCGGCTATCACGTCCCCAAGGGGACGCAGGTCTTCATGACCCAGTGGCTGGTTCACCGTGACGCGCGTTGGTTCGACGACCCGGAAGTCTTCCGGCCCGAGCGATGGGACAACGACCTGATCCGGCGATTGCCCCGCTGTGCGTACTTCCCGTTCGGGGACGGCCCGAGGATCTGCATCGGCAACCACTTCGCCATGATGGAAGCCGTCCTGATCCTGGCCACCATTGTCCGGCGATACCGCCTGGTCGTGGAGCCCGGCCAGACGCTCGAACTGTTGCCGTCGATCACGCTCCGGCCCAAGCACAGCCTTGGCATGAGACTGCATGGCCGAGCCGTCGGGGGTACCCGACGACGGTCGCTCGATGAGACGCCGGCCGAGGCATCCCCATCGGTCCCGGTGGATAGCCGATGAACGAGCGAGGACCCGCGCCCGGCGAGAGCCATGCCGGGCTGCGGGCTCGTAGTCATTTACCTGTCCGGCCGCCCATCAATAAGGGGCCGTGCCGTAAGTGTAGGTACCCGGGGCCGTGCCGTAAGTGTAGGTATAAGGCGCGGTCGTATAGACGCGATTGCGGCGCCCGAACAGCCCGCCGAAGAGCCCGCGGCGCTGACGGATCGGGTACGTCTGGACGGGCGTGGTGTAGTAGGTTTGACCCGCCGTGGTGTATCCGGGGGTGACGTACATCGAGGAATAGGTGGTCGTCCTCGGATACACGCTATAGGGCCCGACTCCGGCCCCGGAATAGTAGGTCCCGATCGGCATGGTCGTGCCCATCGGATTCACGGAGTTGATCCCACCGATCGCGACGCCCGGCGTCGTCACCGTCTGGGTGCCGGGCACATAGTAAGAGGAATAAGCCGGGTTGTTCGTCGTCTCCGCGTTGACGGTCCCCGGGGCGACATAACCGGGAGCGGTCGTGGTCACGGTCGCCGGATTGCCGATCACCGCCCCCGGGCTGGTGGGGTTCTGAATGGCATTCGTCGTAGCGGTCGTGGTGGTGGCCGGAGTTGAGGTGACCGTTCCCGGGATACCCGGGGCCGGGTTGGCGTTTGCAGGGTTGGTCACCGTCGATTGAGTGGTCGTGCCGCCCGGCACCAGGTTTTGCTGGACGGCGTTCTCGACAGCCCCCGCAGTGCCCTGAGCAGGCGGAGCCGGGACCGCTCGTCCGGCTGCGGGCGTCTGCGCATACGCCCTCTCGACGATCCCGGTCAGATTGGCGACTGCCAGGGCGACACAGAATCCCAGAATGTAACGCATGGTCGTGTCCTCCTTCGGGTTTGCGTGCTCCTCGTTTCAATCCGTTACCGTTTCCATCGGCTCCCGGCTTGCAGACCGGGAGAAACTCGGCGCCGCGCGGATTATAGTCTTCCCCCAAGCGGCTCGCATAGCACCTGGTCTTCGCCTTTTCTCCCGATCTTCCGGCAGGATGTCAAAACAGTGAATCCGGCTAAATCAGGGTGCACTGGCGCCTTGAATTGGATCAGCTTGTTCTCTAGCAAAGCGTGTGCCTGATTCCTGAAATGGATGGCAAGGGGTCAAGTCGGACCCTGCCATCTCGGGATCGTCGGCCCGGTTGGAGATCTCCTCATGAGAGGATGTCCCTGACGACCTCGCCGTGCACGTCGGTGAGGCGGAAGTCGCGGCCGGCGTATCGGTAGGTCAGTTTCGTGTGGTCGAAGCCGAGCAGGTGGAGGATCGTGGCGTGGAGGTCGTGGACGTGCACCGGCTTCTCGACGGCCTGGTAGCCGAACTCGTCGGTGGCGCCGTACACCGTGCCCCCCTTCACGCCGCCGCCGGCCAGCCAGACCGAGAAGCCCCAGTGATTGTGGTCGCGGCCCTGGCCGGGCTTGCCGTTGACCATCTCGACCGCCGGCGTGCGGCCGAACTCGCCGCCGCAGAGCACCAGCGTCTCCTCGAAGAGCCCGCGCTGCTTGAGGTCAGTCAGCAGTGCCGCGATTGCCCGATCGCATTGGCCGGCGAGTGTGCGGTGGTTGTCGGCGATGTGATCGTGGGCGTCCCAGGGCTGGACGTCGCCGTGGTAGAGCTGGACGAACCGGACGCCCCGCTCGATCAGGCGTCGGGCGATCAAGAGCTGGCGCGCCTGGACGCCCGGGCCATAGGCTTCCTGGATGTATTGCGGCTCCTGGCTGACGTCGAAGGCGTCGGTCGCCACCATCTGCATCCGGTAGGCCAGCTCGAAGCTGGCGATCCGCGCCTCGAGTGCGTCGTCCTCGGCCCGGGGCCGCTGGTGCATCCGATTCAGGTCGGTCAGCAGGTCGAGCTGCCGTCGCTGGTCGGGCTGGGTGACGGATGTGTTGCGGATGTTCTCGATCAGCTCCTCGACCTTGCTGCGACGGGTGTCGATGTAGGTCCCCTGATAGACGCCGGGCAGGAACGCGGATTTCCAGTTGGAGACGTCCGCGACCGGCAAGCCCGGGCACATTGCGATGAAGCCGGGGAGGTTCGCGTTCTCGGTGCCGAGTCCGTACGTGAGCCAGGATCCCAGGCTGGGGCGAGACAGGCGCTCGTCGCCGCAGTTCATCAGCCGCATCGATTGCTCGTGGTTGGGCGTGTTGGCCCGCATCGATCGGATCACGCACAGGTCGTCGACGTGCTCGGCGGTCCGGGCGAAGATCTCGCTGACCTCGATCCCGCTCTGGCCGTACTTCTTGAACCGGAACGGCGACCCCAGCGCGGCGCCGGTCTTGCGCTCGGTGGTCAGGTTCCCCAGCGGCAGCGTCTTGCCTTCGTACTTGTTCAGGAGCGGCTTGGGGTCGAACGTATCGACCTGCGACGGCCCGCCGTTGAGATAGATGTGGATGACGTGCTTGGCCTTGGCGGGGAAATGGGGCGCCCGCGGCGCCAGCGGATTGCTCACGGGCATCCGGCCACCGACGACATCGGCGCCCTCCGCCACCTTCCCGAGATAGCCCGAATCGCCCAGCAGGCCGAAGAGCCCGAGCATCCCCATTCCCGTGCCCACCTGGCAGAGGGCCTTACGACGGGTCGTCTTTCGGTTCGGGTCGTGGTTCATGATGGCCTTCTCCTGGAGGATGTGGACCGGCGATTGCGGATTCCGGATTCCCGATTCCGGAAGAGACTCAACCGAGAATCGCAAGCGATTCGCGATCCCAATCTGAAATCTGGAATTTGCTATCTGGAATTCTCATGTTCAATCTACAAACAATAGTTCATTAGACATTAGCAGAACCTGGGCGAGCTGCTCCCAGCGGGACAACGGGGAATGGGTCGGCTCGGCCACAAAGCGGGCGGCGGCCTGGGCCTCGGCCGGGGCAGGGGTGCGGGCGAGGACCGCGCGGAAGAGGGCGGCGACTCGGCCCTCGGTTGTCGGGGCTCCCGCGACGTCGGGCCGGGCGGCGAGGGCCCTGGCCTGCTCGATGACGAAGGGGGCGTTCATGCTGAAGAGGGCCTGCTGGGGCACAGTGGTCCGCGGCCGACGCTCGGCCGACTGGTCGGGGCTCGCGAAGTCGAAGGCGCGGAACATCGCGGGGAGGCTCTGGCGGTCGACCATGCCGTAGACCGTCCGCCTCCGGTTCTTCGGGTCGCCGGCGACATCCACGGGCCGGCCGCCCATCTTCGAATCCAGCCGGCCCGAGACAAATAGGAGCGTGTCGCGCATCGACTCGAGATCCAGCCGACGGCGCGGGAAGCGCCAGAGCAGCCGGTTCTCGGGGTCAACCCGATGGCACTCGGGGCGGTCGACGCTCGACTGCTGGTAGGCTCGCGAGAGCACGATCAGGCGGTGTAGCGCCTTGAGCGACCAGCCCTCATCCTGGAGCCGGGCCGCGAGGTAATCGAGCAGCTCGGGGTGAGTCGGCGGCGTGCTCCGGGTGCCGAAGTCGCTGGGGGTCGAGACCAGGGGCTCGCCGAAGTGGTGCATCCAGACCCGGTTGACGATGACCCGGCTGGTCAGCGGGTTATCGGGCGACGTGATGGCCCGGGCGAGGTCGAGCCGACCGCTGCCGTGGGCAAATGGCCGACGTTCGGGGCCGGCCAGGATCCGGAGGAACTGCCGGGGAACGCGATCGCCGGGCTGGGATGCGTTGCCCCTCACAAAGATTCGTGGCTCGTAGAGCTCTCCCGAGTCGAACAGCACCATGGCGCGCGGCCAGGCGTCGGCGGCCTTCACGGTCATCCGGTCGAGCTCGACCATCTTGCCGCCGAATCCATCCTTCTCGCCGCGCGACATGTAATAATACGTCTGGCTCTCCGGGAAGTACGCCGGGCTCTCGTGGTCCGCGAGGATCGCGCGGATCTGCCCGGCCGCCTCATCGACCGGGGCCGCCGAGATCTTCGGGGCGGACTTCCTGGCTTCCTCGTCGACCCGGCGGATCAGCCCGCCGTAGGTCCGGGCGACGTCGGCACGGGTCTTGAGGCTGGCGTGGGCCAGGGCTTCCGCGACCGTCGGATTCAAATGGCCCGGTTTCGTCCCGGAAGGCCGCGAACCCCAGCGGGCCAGGATGGCCTTCGCATCCGCCGCGAACGTGGCCTCCGGCAGGGCCATCAGGTCGTGCCACGGGCCGAACACGGGATCGTCCGGGCGCGAACGCTCCTTGAGATAGCGACGCCAACGCGCGAGGATCTGAGGGCGCAGGTCCTCGGGGGCCAGCGAGAGGAAGAAGATGGCGGTCTCGAGCGGGTCCGGGGGCGTGGTGGCGGCCTTGACGAGGTAGTCGGGCGTCCGCTGCCGCGCGGCCCCGGACAGGATCTTGTACTGGCCTTCTCGGAACTGCATGAGCTCGCGACGCTTCGCCTCGGCCTGCTTCTCGAAGGCATTCGGCGCCGGGTGGGTGCCGGGCCGGTCGACCAGCGGCAGCTCGAGCGGCGGCTCGCTGCTGGCGAAGACCCCGTAGAGCGAGTAATAGTCGGCCGTGGGGATGGCGTCGTACTTGTGGTCGTGGCACCGCGCGCAGGCGACCGTGAGGCCGAGGAATCCCCGCGTGACCGTGTCGATCCGGTCGTCGATCTGGTCGTGGATGTTGTTGTCGAACATCTTGCCGAGGGTCAGGAACCCCATCGCGGCCAGGCGCCAGGGCTGGTCCCTGGGCGCGACCGCGTCGGCGGCGAGCTGCTCCTGGACGAAGCGGTCGAAGCCCACGTCCTCATTGAACGCGCGGACCACGTAATCGCGGTACGTGTAAGCGAACGGGCGGACCCGGTCGTCGCCGAACATGAGCACGCCGTCCTTGGTATCGGCATACCGGGCGACGTCGAGCCAGTGCCGTCCCCAGCGCTCGCCGTAATGCGGCGAGGCCAGCAGGCGATCGACGACCCGGGCGAACGCATCCGGCGCCCGGTCGGCCTCGAACGCCGCGATCTCCTCGGCGGTCGGCGGCAGGCCGATCAGGTCGTACGAAACGCGACGGAGCAGCACCCGACGATCGGCGGCAGGGGAGGGGGCGAGCCCGCTCGCTTCGAGTTTCGCCAGGACGAACGAATCCAACGGAGTGATCGGCCAGTCACGATGCCGCACGTCGGGCACCGCCGGCTTGCGAATGGGATGATAAGCCCAGTGCTGGCTCGCCGCTCCGAAGTCGATGCCCGACGGTTTCCTGGCGACGGGGCTCGCGATCGCGACCTCCGCCGCGTGCGGCACCACGGCGCCGCCCTTCACCCAGTGCTCGATCGAGGCGATGGTCGGGTCGGCGAGCTTCCCCTTGGGGGGCATGCGCAGGGCTTCATCCTGGTATCGCACCGCCTGGACGAGCAAGCTGGCGTCGAGGTTGCCGGGGACGACCGCCGGTCCCATGTCGCCCCCTTTCTGCATCGCGTCCAGGCTGTCGAGCCGCAGGCCACCCTTGATCGGTTTGGACTGCGCGGAGTGGCACTTGTAGCAATGCTCCACCAGGACGGGCCGCACCCTGGACTCGAAGAAGTCGACGCCCTCGAGGTCAGACTTCCGATCGTCGGCCCATGCCGTTCCTACCGTCAGAAGGACCAGCGACAGGAAGTTTGCCGTCTTGATCGCAGCGTCGAACGGGACCGGCTTCCCATCGCCTGATTCATTCCGGGCATGCATGATTCCGTTCCCCAAGGGAATGTCAAACATTACTTTGATATTCCCGCAGAACACGGCTGTTGTGTCAAGCGATCGGCGAATGTGCGTGTACCATGGCAGGGCCTGAAGATGGCTCTGGTCCCCGACTCGTCGCGGGAAGGACGTCGATCAATCGGCCGCAGACCCCGTCGGTCGATGCGGGTCACTTTGGACACGATTCGACCCATCACCCCGGATTATGATGAGTTCGTGTGCGACGGTTCCGACCGAGCACCCGGTCTCCCCTCGACTGAGGGAGTGAGTCAGCTGAGAATCGACGCAACTCCGGGATGACGCGGAGTCCAACACGCCGGCCGAACTTGGGTCGGCTACTCTCTCGCAACCGTTCACAGGGCTTACCTCATGCGTGACTTCTTGCGGTTTGGTGTTGCCGTCCTGGGTGTCGCGACCGCGCTCGCGATGATCGCCACCGGTGCCGGCTCGGCGTGCGCCCGTGAGTCGAAGCGGACGGCCGACTGGGTCCGCGCGCCGGCTCTCAAGCCCGGGGAAACGATCGCGTTCGTCGCACCGGCCGGACCGGCCCGGTTGCCGCCGCTTCGGACTTACGCATCGCGGTTGGAAAAGGCGGGGTACCGTGTGATCATCCCGCAGGGGATCGAGCACCGGAAGAGCGGATACCTCGCCGGCACCGACGAGGAGCGAGCGGCCGAGCTGAACACGATGATCCGCGACCGTCGGGTCCGTGCGATCTTCCCGGTCGCCGGCGGGTACGGGCTGACCCGGATCCTGGACCGGATCGATTATGCCGCCCTCCGCGAGGACCCGAAGATCATCACCGGCTATTCGGACCTGACCGCCCTCCACCTGGCCATCGCCCGCCAGGCGCGGCTCGTCACGTTCCACTCCCCCATGCCGATGCACAGCCTTTGGCAAGGAGACAAGCCCGAGTTTGCGTTCGCCGACGAGTCGTTCCGGCGCGCGGTGTTCGCCGATCGGTACGAGCCGGCGGAATCGGGCTACACCATCGCGGTCCCGCGCGATGCGAGGCCGGTCAAGCTGGTCGGCGGGACCGCACGGGGACGCTTGATCGGCGGGAATCTGACCCTGATCTGCGCGACCCTCGGGACGCCGTACGCCCTGGAGCCTCGGGGGGCGATCCTGTTCGTCGAGGATGTCAACGAGGCTCCCTACCGCGTCGATCGATCGCTCTCCCAGTTGCGCTTGGCCGGGGTCCTCGATGCCGTCGCCGGAGTGGTGGTCGGCAGCTTCTCGAGCCGGGATCCCGCCGAGGCCGGCGAGCTCGATCGCGTGCTGCGCGAGTGGTTCGGGAGGCTGAAAGTGCCGGTGATCCTGAAGTTCCCAGTGGGTCACACGCCGCTCAACGCCACCCTCCCGCACGGCGGCCCGGTCGAGCTCGATGCCGATCGGAGTATCCTCCGACTCGTCGAGGACCCGGTCCGGGTGGACTGAACGCAGCCGATCGCGGCGAGGTCACGCCTAGCGCCCGGCGGGGGGCGATGAGTCCGACTCTTTCCAGGCTCTCGCCGGGGGATGAGATCCGGTCAGCTCCACAGCCCCATCGAAAGGATCGAGCACCGGGCGGACCTCGCTGTTGTCGTGCACCAGCAGGCCGTGAGCGCCGACGAAGAAGCTCTCGGCCTTCATCACCTTCAGGTTGAAGACCGGCTCGATGCCGGAGGGCTCGACGGCCTTCACCATCGCGACCCCTCCCAGGCTGCGGACCACATCGCCCGCCTTCAGGTCGCGCGCCATGACCCAGCCGTGCCCCGGCTTCCAGAATCGATGGATACCCGTGGCCTTGATCCGTTCTTCACCGAGGTCGATCGTCAAGACCTTGTCGGGCTTGTTATGCAGGGCCGCGATCACGGGTCGGAAGCTCAAGGCGCCCGAATCCGGGTCCTGGGTCAGGACCTGGTCGCCGATCGCGACCGATTCGATCGGCCGCGGTCCGGCGAGGGTCCGCACGGATGTCCCGGCCGCGAAACAGGAGGTGCGATTAGCATTGACGTTGCTGAAATAGGTCGGCTTGTCGTCGTCGAGCGTGAGGTCCTGCCGCGGCCGGACCGGAGGCGGCTCGTAGGCGTAACCCCGTTCCTCGGTCCACCACTTCCGCCAGGCCTCCTTGTCCTGGCCCAGGTACCGACCAGTGGCTGCGCTCAGGGTGTGGATGACCCGGGCGTTCGATTGCTCGACCTGCTGGACATGTTGTCGGGCGAAGACGATGTGCTCCTCGGATTCGAGGAGGATCTGGTCGATGAGCGCCGAGAGGTCCCGCAACTGCCGCTCGCGTTGCCGCATCAAAACCCGGTCGGCCGCGCGACTCGACTCAGAATTGGGGGAGGCGGTCGCCGGCTGCACCAGGCTATCCGCGAGGGTGTACGATCGGATGACCGCGTAGCGGGGACCGCTGAAGACCAACAAACCCGGCGCATAGGCCGCGTCCCAGCCGGTTGGCTTGAGCTGGTAGCGGTACAGGATCGGGTCGGTATCGAGCTGAGGATCGCGCAGGAGTGCCACCAGCAGGGATGCGATGTCGCGCGGGTCGCGGAGGCGGAGGATCTGCGTGGCCCCGGCACGCACCCGGGGCGACTTGCCTTCGAGGGCCAGGAGCGTCAGCGCCCGCGTGGCGTCGGGCGAATCGATCTGGCCGAGGACCTGGACGGCGGCCTCCTGGTGGGCCGCCTTGCCGAGTCCCAACGTCTCCCATACCGACGGCACGGCACGCGGGTCGTTCACCGTTGAGAGTCCCTCGACCAGCTCGACGTCTTTCGAGGCGTCATCGATCCAGCGCCGCCATCGTTCGAGCAGCGGCGACCAGCGCCGATCAGCCTCCTTCTGGGCAATCGCCTCGGCCTTCTCGGCGGCGAGCTGCCCGTCGGTGACCCATCGCCGCCCTTGCCGCCGGTAGCCGAGCCGCTTCCAGGCCACGTCTCGGCCGGGATCGAGCTGGACGACCCTCGTGAGGTGTGCGGTGGCTTCGGGCCTGAGCCCTCGCTGCTCGCACCAGAGCGCCAGCTTCCAGTGGGCGTCGGCGGAATCGCCCATCCGGGCGCGTCGGCCGTTGTAGGTCGCCAGCGTCGCCGCATACGTCCCGTCGGACTCGATGCCGGCGCTGACCGCATCGGGCGACTGCCATCGGCCCCGGAACGCGACCAGGCCCATCAATCCGCGGGCCCTGGCGTGCGAGGGATCCGTCAAGACGGCGATGGCCAGATGCTTGAGTCGCTCGGCCGGCATGCCATGCCCTTCGCACCAGAGCGCCAGGCGAACGTGGGCGTCGGCATCGCGGCCGGCCCCCGCCCGGGCCGCATGATAGGCGGCCATCACGTCGGACTCGCTTCTCGCATCGGCGGTCTCCGAAGTGGGCTCGAGCGTCGTACAGGCGGCGCAGACCAGGATGGCGAAGAACATGGCTGGCTCCGTGGGTGATGATCCGAGCATCTCGATCGACGGAGATCTTCGACCTGCGAATCGGCCGATTGTCGCACAACTGTCGTCGAGAGGAAAGAGATCGTTCCTGTTTCAGCTCCTAACCAGATCGCCGCGGGTGACGGGGATGGGACGGAGGTCGAGTCCAAGGTACTGTGAGAGCGAGTTATGAATTCCCCCTCTTCTGTAGGCGGCCTCTGTGAG
>JBKQHM010000228.1:0-19967 GCA_052148775.1 Isosphaeraceae bacterium
CCGGCTCCGCTTCGATGACCGGCAACGGTGTGATGATCTACAACGCCGGCAGCACCTACCCCACGGCCGGCGGTACCTACGGCGGCATGACCCTGAACACGACTGGCAAGGTCAACCTGTCCCCCGCGACGACCGGGGCGTATGCGGGTGTCCTCTTCTTCCAGGCACGTACCAATCCCACGTTGGTCTCCATCAGCGGCGGCTCGTCCGTGAGCCTGAGCGGGCTCATCTACGCGTCGGACGCCCTCCTCTCCGTCGGCGGGAGTATTCAGCTCAGTGGTGCCCTCGACGTCAACCGCCTCCAGTTCACCGGTACCGCCGGCGAGACCATCCTCAACACCAACACCCCGACGCCCGCGATCCAGACGGGCCTCGGCTCCCTGAGCTCCCCGCTCAAACCGGTCGTGACCGCCTCGACGACGAGTCCCTCGTCCAGCCCGGCGGTTTCATCCGTGACCGAGCTCAATCAGGCCGGACAATCGACGTCCCTCTCCTCGACGGACCTCGTCGGGGCCGATGACGGGGAGACGGTCGCCGACGGCCAGTCGTCTTCTGGGTCGATGGATCACTTCGCGACCCTCTTCGGCCAGACCGAGGATTCCGTATCGCCGATGATCGAGATCGCTCAAACGGCGACTTCCTCGCAGTCGGCCGACGAGTCCGAGGGCATTCCGGGCATCTCGACCGTCGTCGAGGGAGTCGATCTCGATGACGAGGATGGCTTCAGCCCGGCACGTTTCCGGACCTCAATCGTGACCGATTCGGTCCTGAACGACCTGGTCTCCGCCTTCGTTCCGACGAGCCGGCAGGAGGCGGACCGAGCCATCGATCTGCCAAGTCTGGTCCTGGGAGGTATCCTGGATGAAGGTGCGTCGCCGACCGTGAAAGCGGCCGGCAATCCCGGACACGCCGCGATTCCGAAAGGTCCCATGCCTGCGCAAGGATGGCTCCCGCAATCCGTCGAGCCGCGGGCGAAGCCGGAGGATCTCGTCCTCGTCGCCGGACTCTGCGGGCTTCGTGCTGGTATGATGGCCGTCGAGGATCAACGCAACCGGAAACTTTCCTCCTGGAGGAGATTCCTCGGATTCCGACCCTGATCCGGTCAGAATCGACCGGCGAACCCAGGATCATAAGAGGCGCCGTCAGACTGCAACCCAGAACCAATGACCAATGACCAAATCGACCAATGACTGAAAAGGGATCAGACCAGATGAATCTGGGCAGGGGACCGAGCGTCGCCCTTGTCTACGACGACGACGCATACGAAGAGCGTCTATCGATGCCCGATCGACCGGGGGAATCCGGCCAGACCGGATTGATGGGCCGTCAGGTCGCGGGCCAGTCGTTTCTGGACGCCTATCTGACTTCCGGAAGATGGTCGGAACTCTCGGCCCTCGTGCGAGACCGGACATCGGCGGGATCGCTGGTCCGCCGATGGCGAGAGCATCCCACGACGCGTGACGGGTCGCGAACGCTGCGTATCCTCGAGCGGTCGGCGTTCCACCAGACGTTCTTCCCTCATCCGCCGGCCACGATCCTGCACGCACCCCAGCCGCCGGACCCGGAGTTCGCCTGGGCGCGACAGTGGAGGGGTCCGCATGCGTTCGCGACATCGGGCGTCACGCATACACTCTGCTCGCCACAGGCCGTCGAGCTGCTCCGGTCCCTCGTCACTGCGCCTTTCGAAAGCTACGACGCGCTCGTCTGCACCTCACGCGCGGTGACGAACATGGTCCTGGAGGTCACGGGGACTTACGCCGATTATCTCCGCGGCCGGCTCGGAGCCGAGACGGTGAGTCGGCCGACGCACGCGTTCCCGTTGCGGCTGGAAACGATCCCCCTTGGCGTGGATCTCGACCGGTTCCGTCCCGCCGGTCGGGAAGAGCGCGTCGCGTCGCGTCGATCGATCGGTGTTGCCGACGACGAGGTGGCGGCGCTCTATGTCGGCCGGCTCTCGCATCACGCCAAGGCACACCCGTTCCCGATGTTCCGCGGCGTCTCCGACGCCGCCCGCGCGACCGGGCGACGGGTCCATCTGATCCTCGCCGGCTGGGCCGCGCACCCGGCCGTCCACGCCGCCTTCCTGGACGGCGCACGTCGATTCGCCCCCGACGTGAGGACGACGCTCCTGGACGGTCGCGACCCGGCGACGCGCCGTTCCGTCTGGCATGCGGCCGACCTGTTCGTCTCGCCGTCGGACAGCATCCAGGAGACCTTCGGCCTGGCCGTGATCGAGGCGATGGCCAGCGGGCTACCCGTCGTCGCGTCCGACTGGGACGGCTATCGCGATCTGGTCGCCGAGGGCGAGACCGGGTTCCTGGTGCCGACCATGATGGTCGACGGCGCGACCGCCGGCGCGACGGCACGGCTCCTGATCGGCGAGTTGACCTACGACCACTTCCTCGCCGAATGCAGCCAGGCCACGGCGGTCGACGTGCCGGCGATGGCCGACGCGATCGGCCGACTGGTCGGCGACGAGACATTGCGCCGTCGGATGGGCGAAGCCGGACGTCGCCGCGCATCCGAGCAATTCGCCTGGCCCCGGATCATCCGCGCGTATGAACGACTGTGGGCTGACCAGGATGCCGAGCGATCCGCGCGACTCCGGGCCGAGGGCGATGGCCGTGGCGGCCCGTCGCGGTGGCGGGGTCCCGACGGTCCGGCCGCCTATCCGGCCCCCGAGCGGACCTTCGCCGGTTATCCGACCGTCCGGCTTGACGGTCGTGAGCGAGTCGTCGCCTCGCCGGGCGCAGCCGATGCTCTGGACGATCTCCTCGCCCAGCCCCTCACTCATCATGCCCCCGCTCGGCGTGCCCCCGATCCGCGACTACTCCATGCGGCGCTGGCCAGGACGCCTTGCTCCGTCGAGGATCTCGACGACCTCTGGTCCGCCG
Source organism: Isosphaeraceae bacterium (assembly GCA_052148775.1). Lineage (GTDB taxonomy): Bacteria > Planctomycetota > Planctomycetia > Isosphaerales > Isosphaeraceae > CAVZRC01. The sequence goes on from JBKQHM010000228.1 coordinate 2,895, forward strand.
CGGGCGTCGAGTACAGCATCGGAAGGGCCTCGCTCGCCTGGATGCTCAAATATGACCTGCTCCGAGCCGTGAGCGACGACGACCCCGAGGGAGGAATTCCACGATGAAAGAAACCGAGGAGAGGACCGCGGCCGGCGACGAACTGACGGGTGTTCCTCCCACCGACGCCGATCGTGGGAACCGACAGCAGACCGCTCCCGAACCCGTCGCGAAACGAGATGTCGAGACGGTCGACATCCCGCAGGTCCCCCCGACGGATCCCGGGACCGATCATGGGAAGGGCAGCCTCATCGGCGGTGTCCGGGCCGATGGGGCCGGCGACGCCACCGAGTCGCTCTCCGCGTCCCCGTCCGACCCGATCACCGCACCGCCCGAGCCCGGTGGTGCGACCGCCGACGCGACCGCCTGCCTCGGCGACCGGGACGCGACCGCTGATTTCGCACTCGATTCGCGGTTCGCGGATCCCGAGAGCACCCTGGCCCCTTCGCCGGACGAGCGGCCGTACGGATTGCCGCGCATCGGCGGTTACGATGTCGAGGGGGTGCTGGGCGAAGGTGGGATGGGGATCGTCTACAAGGCGCGGCACCGCCGGCTCAACCGGCCCGTGGCCCTGAAGATGATCAAGGGCGCGGCCGGGGACCGGTCCGTGGTCCGCGATCGGTTCGAGGCCGAGGCCCGGGCGGTCGCCAGCATCGATCACCCGAATATCGTCAAGATCTTCGAGATCGGCGAGCACGACGGCCAGCCCTACTTCTCGCTGGAATTCCTCGGCGGCGGCAACCTCGCCAGGAAGCTCGCGGCCAAGCCCCAGCCGGCCGCCGAGGCCGCCCGGATCGTGGAGGTCCTGGCCCGCGCGGTGAGTGTGGCCCACCAACAAAGAATCATCCATCGCGACCTCAAGCCGGCCAACGTCCTGCTCGGCGTCGATGGCACCCTGAAGATCTCCGATTTCGGCCTGGTCAAGCAACTGGAGGACGAGTCGGGCCAGACGATGAGCGGCGTCATCCTCGGCACGCCCTGCTACATGGCGCCCGAACAGGCTCGGGGCGAGTTACGGAACATCGGGCCCGCGGCCGACCAGTACGCCCTGGGCGCGATCCTCTATGAGCTGCTCACCGGACGGCCCCCCTTCCAGGGCATGTCGACCCTCGACACCCTGGACATGGTCCGGGGCAAGGATCCGATTCCGCCTTCCCAGCTCCAGCCCCGGATGCATCCTGATATCGAGACGATCTGCCTGAAGTGCCTCCAGAAGGAGCCCGAACGACGGTACGCGGACGTCCTCGCGCTGGCCGAAGATCTGCGCCGGTTCCAGGCGGGTGAGCCGATCGTGGCCCGGCCGGTCTCCGGCGCCGAGCGGCTCAAGCGCTGGTGCCTCCGCAACAAGAAGCTCGCCCGCCTCTACGCCGCCGTCGCCTTGCTGGGCGTCACCCTGGTCGGCGTCTTTGTCGGGAGTTTCATCATCGTCATCGGGCAGAAGGACGACCTGACCGTGGCCAACGCCGCGCTCGCCGCCGCCAAGAAACTGGCCGACGATCGTCGGGTCGAGGCCGAGACACAGCAGCAGGTGGCCGATGACAAGCGGAAGCTCGCCGAGACTGCCGCGAGGGCGGCCAACGAGCAGAATCAAAGTGCCGTGGAGGCCCAGCTCGAGCTGATCAGGCTTCTGGAGCGTCAGTTGAGGTATGTGCCGGCGATCCAGAACATTCGCGATGAGCTGCTCGACAAGGCGGCCGGGAGACTGGTGGCCGCGGCCAGGGCGATGACCAACTTGAGGAAGGACATCGGCTGGGACCCGAAGGACGAAGCACACAACTGGCGGACGCTGGCCAGGGCCGAGCGAGGGCTGGCCGAACTGTACCTGTCCCGCAACCAGTTCGATCAGGCGATGAAGCACCTGCATGAGTCGGACGAGATCATCGGCAGGCTCGCGGCGGCGGCGCCGACCGACCTCGACCTGCAGGTCATCTGGCTTCGCAGCCGTCGCTTCGTCGGATTCGTCGCCATGAACAAGCTCGGCCACAACGAGGAGGCACAGGACGACTTCCGCCAGGCGATCCGGATCAGCCGGGAGTGCCTGGCGAAGAAGCCCGACAGCGACACCTACAAGAGTGAGCTGGCCAACTCGCTGGGCCATCTCGCGATATCGGAACTGCGGCTCGGACATCTCGCCAAGGCCCGCGATCTCTTTGGCGAAGAGATCGCGACCCGCAAGTCGTTCTCCCCGGCCCAGGCCAAGGACCGGGAGACGCGCCGGGAGCTATCGGGCCTGTACGAACAGGTCGCCGAGCTGAACTTGCGGCTGGGCGACACGGCCGAAGGCCGGCGCCTGTACGACGAATGCGCCGCGATCCGCAAGGAAGTGGCCGTGGAGCGCCCCGATTTCTGGCCGATCGCCAACGATCTCGCCCGGTCCTACAATAACGAAGGGATGGTCCGGTTCCCCTACAGCCGCGACCCGGCCGCCGCTCGGGATTTCCACCGCAAGGCCATCGAAGTCTATGAGAAGCGGGTCAAGGACGACCCGGCGGATTTCGATGCCAAGTCGCGGCTCGCCCAGACCCTCTATTACGAGGCGACCTGTGCGCTCCACTCGGGCGATGCCCCGGGGGCCTCAGCGGGCTACCGGCGATGCCTGGAGATCTACAAGAAGCTGGCAACCGAGCCGAAGGCCAAGGTCTCGCAGTCCGATCTGATGCTGGCCCTCGCCCGATGCGGCGAGCACGTCGAGGCGGCCAGGATCGCCAGCGCACTGCTGGCGACACCACCCACCGATGAACATCATTACTTCCAGACCGCTGGAGGCTTTGCCCTCGCCGCCGGCGCCGCGAGGGGCGACCACACGTCGGTCCGGCAGTCCCTGCCGGCGGTGCATCCGCTCCTCGAACTCGGCGGCGACGCGAAAGGCGACGACGCCCTGGTCAAGCGATACACCGACGCCGCGGTCCTCTCGCTGCGCAAGGGTAAGGAGCGCGGCTGGACCGACGTCGTCAGCCTCGAGATCGACCCCGACCTCGAGCCGATCCGCAAGGACCCCACATTTCAGACATTGGTCGCCGAGCTCCGGCAAGTGAAGGAGAAACGACCATGAGGCGTTCATTCCTTGAGTAATCTCGTCATCGCGTCGGTCAGGACGCGCTCCACCGCCGGTGCGACGAGTGAGGCATGCGGGCCCGTCTCGTATCCGCCCTCAGGGTAGGCCGCTGCGGTCCCGATGTAGCCAGGGCCGTAGTCGCCATAGGCGGCCATGGCCACGAACAGGTCGGGCCGAATCTTCTGGGCGGCGAGCTGGTATTCGACGAACAACTCGCCCGGCATGCTGAGCACGCGCGCCTTGCCGAGGCGCAAGCAGGAGACGTCGATCGTGTCGCCGGCCCGACAGCGGCGCAACCAGACCAGCTCGCTGGCCGCCGTGGACCGCTCGCGCACCGGCTTCGACGCATCGTTCACGAGGGCCTGGAGTCGCCCCTCGTCGAGATGAGAGGCCGGCGGCAGGGCGACGGGCAACGACGTCCACCCGAGGTCCGCGGCCGTGATCGGGCTCTTCACGGTGGCCGCCCAGGCCCTGGCCATCCCGTCGGCGACCCGGTCGGCGAGGACCTGGCGGTTCTCGTGGGAACCGTCATTCCACTTGCCCGCGCCGATGTTGCCGCCGGCCCCGTTGAAGTGGACGTGGAAAACGCCTGTGGCCGTCTGCCGATGGTCGCGGGCCATGCCGGGGAAGTCCGGGTTGGCGAGCCCCGTGCGGTAGTAGCTTTGCGGGTGGGTCGCGTAATAGGTCAAGGCGACGAGAGGCCGGTCCCCATCCCAGAAGCTGATCAGCTTCAGCACGGGGTCGATCGTCCCGACCGGCATGGCCCGGACCGCCGGGTCCTTGCAGGCGGTATACCGGACGAACTTCACCTTCCCGTCGGGACCGAGGATGCGACGGTTCGATGCCACGTCCACGACCACCGCCTGGCCCAGCCCCAGGTGAGTCGCCGGCCTCGCCTCCTTCGTGGCGACGCGGACCGCTTCCGACGTGCGAGCGATCACGTCGCGCGCGAAGGGTGCGTCGAAGATCTCCCGGTTGATCCGACCCTCGGCGAGCATGCGGTCCGCGGAGAAATCGCAGGCCGGGGCATCATGTTGGTGCAGCGTGTGGACGGCGACTCGCTGCGGATCGGTCCCCGCGGCCGCAGCCAGTGCCTTTCGGAACTCCACCTGCCCATCGTTGGCAATCCCGATCCAATCGACGGCACAGAGCACGACCGGCCGACCCTCGCCGATCAGGACGATCCCGCGACAACTCAACGGATGCGTCACCCCCTTCGTCGGATCGTAGGCGAGCGGGCTCCCCACCGGAGGAGAGGCGTCGACCGCGAACACGCCCACCCTCAACGAGTGCTCCGCGCGGGACTCGCTCGCAGCCATGGCGACGAATGCGACGGCTGCCATCAGATATCGTAACATCTTGTTTTTGTCCTTTCTGTGAGCTTCGATCGCAGGTTTTCCGGCTGGTTGCTCCTTCGACTTTCATCATACTCGGAACCGATCTGAGTGGGATCGGGTCCGGAAGAAACGACGAGGGCCCATGTGTACCGTTTCCTCGGCCGAGCGGAACTCAGTACCATGGAAAGATGACGCTACCTTGAAGCATCGGGGTCCTGTCCGAGGCCGGCCATGAGTATACCAATGCGCCCGAGCGACTTCGCCGGACCGCGGATCCTTGCGAAAGCGACCGGTGCCGTTACGATCCTGATCGGCGGCCTCGTGCTGGTGGGTTGGTGGTGGGACATCGCGATCTTGAAAAGTCTCATCCCCGGGATGATCGCCATGAACCCCGGGGGCACGGCGGTCGCATTCCTGCTGGCCGGGGTGTCGCTCTGGATCCAGTCGGCCCCGGCCGGCCGTCGGCCCCGCGCCGTCGCCAAGGTCTGCGCCGCCTTCGTGGTCCTGTGGGCATTGCTCCGTCTGGGCGGTTATGTGTGGGACTGGGATGGGGGACCGGACCAGCTCCTGTTCCGCGAGAAACTGGCAGCGGAGGAGCGGCTCGGCGGCCATCCCAACCGGATGGCCCCGAACACGGCCGCGGGCCTCTTCCTGGTCGGCGCGGCCCTGCTCCTCCTGGACGCGCGGTCGCGGCGCGGCACCCTGGCCGGCCAGTTCGCGGCCCTGGCGACCACGATGATCGCGATGCTGGCCATCCTCGGCTACGCCTATAGCGCGCTCGCACTGGCCGGTATCGAGCACTTCATCCCGATGGCCCTCAACACCGCCGTCGCGCTGGGACTGATCGGCGTCGGCATCCTCTGCGCGCGACCCGACCGCGGGATCATGGCCGTCCTCGCCAGCAGCGATGCCGGCGGCGTGATGGCGCGTCGGCTGCTGCCCGCGGTGATCCTCATCCCGGCACTCGTGGGCTGGCTGAGCTGGTTCGCCCGACATTGGGGGATGCTGGATCGGGTGATGGGGCTGTCTCTGTTCGTGCTCTCCAACATCGTGATCCTGACCGTCCTGATCTGGTGGAACGCGGCCTCGCTCAACCGCATGGACCGCGGGCGTCGCCGGGCGGAGCGTCGCCTGGGGATCCAGTACACGGCGACGCGCGTCCTGGCGGAAGCGCTCGGCCCCGAAGACGCCGTGCCCGGGATCTTGCGAGCGATCTGCGACGGCCTGGGTTGGACACTCGGTGCCCATTGGTGGGTCGACCACCAGGCCGGCGTACTGCGATGCCGCGCCGTCTGGCACGTACCGTCATCTCTGATGGACGAGTTCGCCACATCGAGTCGTCGGATCACATTCGCACCCGGCATCGGTCTTCCCGGCCGCGTCTGGGCGAGTGGTCAACCGGCCTGGATCCCGAACGTCCTCGCGGACACCAACTTCCCGCGCGCCCCCGTCGCGGCCCGCGCGGGGCTGCACGGCGCGTTCGCTTTCCCGATCGCGCTCGACGGCGACATCCTGGGTATCATGGAGGTCTTCAGCGGCGAGATCCAGCAGCCCGACGAAGACCTGCTCGCGATGCTGACCGCCGTGGGCAGCCAGCTCGGCCAGTTCATGAGGCGCAAACAGGCGGAGAAGACCGTCTCGCAGGAGCGATACCTGCTCCACACGCTCATGGACAACGTCCCGGACATGATCTATTTCAAGGATGCCGACGGCCGATTCCTCTGCGTCAACAAGGCCATGGCCGACCGTTTCGGCGTGGCTGATCCCTCGGAGTTGCTGGGCAAGACCGATTTCGACTTCTTCACCGAGGAGCACGCCCGCCAGGCTTGGGACGACGAGCGGGCCGTCATGGAGTCCGATCGGCCGCTGGTCGGTAAGGAGGAGAAGGAGACATGGAACCGCGGCTGTGTCACCTGGGTCTCGACGACCCGGATGCCGTTCCGGGACAAGGACGGCCGGGTCATCGGCACGTTCGGCATCTCGCGGGACTTCACCGCCTGGAAACGCGCCGAGGAGGCCCTGCGCCAGGGTGAAGAGCGATTCCGGTCTCTGATCGAGGCAACCGTGGCCATCGTCTGGAACACCCCGGCCTCGGGCGAATTCGAGGCCGAGCAGCCCGGCTGGAGCGCGTTTACCGGCCAGACGTTCGAACAGCTCAAGGGCTGGGGCTGGCTCGATGCGGTCCACCCCGAGGACCAGCCGCACACCGCCCGGGTCTGGTCGGAGGCCGTCGCCGCCCGGCGGCTCTATCAGGTCGAGCACCGTCTGCGGCGGCACGACGGGGAGTACCGCCACATGCTGGTGCGGGCCATCCCGATCCTGGCCAGGGAGGGCGGCATCCGCGAGTGGATCGGCGTCCACACCGACGTCGACGCCGAGAAGCGGGCCGAAGCCGCCATGCGGCAGGCCAAGGAGGCCGCCGAGGCCGCCACTCGCACCAAGAGCGAGTTCCTGGCCAACATGAGCCACGAGATCCGCACGCCGCTCAACGGCATCATCGGCATGGCGGAGCTGGCCCTCGACACCGACCTCACCGCCGAACAGCGCGAGTACATCGGCATGGTGAAGCTCTCCGCCGATCACCTCCTGAGCGTGATCAACGACATCCTCGACTTCTCCAAGATCGAGGCCGGCAAGCTCGACCTGGAGCGGGTTGATTTCGACCTCCGCGACACGCTCGACGACACCGTGGCCACGCTCGCCATCCGCGCCCATAAGAAGGGACTGGAGCTGGTGGACTCCGTCGCGGCCGAAGTCCCGGATTCCCTCGCGGGCGACCCGCACCGCCTCTGCCAGGTCGTCGTCAATTTGATCGGCAACGCCATCAAGTTCACCGAACGGGGCGAGGTGGTCCTCCGGGTCGAGATCCAGTCGCTCACCGAGGATGAGGTCTGCCTGCACTTCGCCGTCAGCGATACGGGCATCGGGATCGCCGTGGATCAGCAGCAGAGGCTCTTCAAGGCCTTCTCCCAGGGGGACACGTCCACCACCCGCAAGTACGGCGGCACGGGGCTGGGCCTGGCGATCTCGGCACGGCTGGTCGAGATCATGGGCGGGACGATCTGGATGGAGAGCGAGGTCGGTCGCGGGAGCACGTTCCACTTCACGGCGCGGTTCGGGCCGGCGAGCGGCCCGGTGTCGCGGCCGGCGCCGGCGGAGCCCGACCAGTTGCACGGACTGCCCGTCCTCGTGGTGGACGACAATGCCACCAACCGGCGGATCCTCGAGGAGATCCTCACCAACTGGGGCATGAGGCCGACGATCGTCGACGGGGGCCGCGAGGCCCTCGCCGCCCTCGAGCGGGCCCACGAGATGGAATCCCCCTTCGCCCTGGTGCTGCTGGATGCCATGATGCCCGGGATGGACGGCTTCACCCTCGCCGAGTGGATCCGCCGGGCGCCTCAGCCGATCGGCGCCACCTTGATGATGCTGTCGTCGGCCAACCGCCGCGAGGACGCGGCTCGATGCCGGGAGCTGGGGGTCTCCACCTACCTGACCAAGCCCATCCGCCAATCCACGCTCCTGGATGCGATCATGACCAGCCTCGGCGCTTCCAGGGGCGTCGCGGGTCGCAACGTCGAAGCGGCCGACCGCCCGGCCCCGGCCGGGCGCAATCGCTCCCTCCGGCTCCTGCTGGCCGAGGATAACTCGGTCAATCAGCGGCTGGCCGTCAGCCTGCTGGAGAAGCGGGGCTATCAGGTCGTGGTGGCCGGGAACGGACTCGAGGCGCTGGCCGCGCTGGACCGTCACGAACTCCCGTTCGATGCCGTGCTGATGGACGTGCAGATGCCCGAGATGGACGGCTTCGAGGCGACCGCCGTCATCCGCGCGCGTGAGGCCGACACGGGCGCCCATCTTCCGATCATCGCCATGACCGCACATGCACTCAAGGGCGATCGCGACCGATGCCTCGAAGCGGGAATGGATGCCTATGTCTCCAAGCCGCTAAGGTCGCAGCAACTCTACGAGGTTCTCGAGGGCCTCGTGACCGCGACCGACGAGGTGCCGCCCACCATGACCCGGACGCAGCACCCGGATATCGCCTTCGACCTGGACGCCGCCCTGGAGCTCGTGGACGGCGACGCAGGGTTGTTGAAGGAGCTCGCCGGGCTCTTCCTCGGAGAATGTCCGCGGAGGATGGCGGAGATCCGCCAGGCAATCGACCGACGGGACGCCTCGAAACTTCATCGGGCGGCCCATGCCCTCAAGGGCTCGGTGAGTCACTTCGCCGCCCGGGCGGCGGTCGAGGCGGCACAGCGACTGGAGTCGGATGGCCATGAACAGAACTGGGCTCGTGCCGAGAAGGATTGGACGGCGCTCGAAGGGGCCATCAGCCGCCTGGAGCCGGCCTTCATCGAACTCACCCGGGCGGGCGTCTCCTAGAGCGTGTTATGGATCTCTCGTTCTTCTGTAGCCGGTCTCTGTGAGGCCGGGCATACGATCCCGGGGTCACAGACCCCGGCTACAGCCGGAAACAACGGGAATGGCAGGCTGAGAGTCCCTAACGCGTTCGAGCCTCAACTCGACAACACGGAGGAAATCTCCATGAAGATCTTGATCGCTGACGATGATGTCGTCTCCAGGAGGTTGCTGCAAAGCTACCTCCAGAAGTGGGGGTACGAGGTGACGGCCGCCCAGGACGGCGCCGAGGCATGGCGGATCTTCGAGCAGGGCCTGTTCCCCATGGTCATCACCGACTGGATGATGCCCCAGATCGACGGCTCGGGGTTGCTCCGCCGCATCCGCGCATCGCAGCGCCCCGGCTATGTCTATGCGATCCTCCTGACCGCGAAATCGCAGAAGGCGGACCTGGTCGAGGGCATGGAGGCCGGCGCGGACGATTTCCTCACCAAGCCCTTCGACCGCGACGAGCTGCGGGTCCGGCTGCGAGCGGGCGAGCGGATCATCCGCCTGGAGCACCACCTGCGCGAGACCCAGGCCGCCTTGATCCAGACCGAGCAGCTTGCCGGCCTCGGCCGCCTGGCGGCGGGGGTCGCCCACGAGATCAACAACCCCATCTCCTTCGTCATCAACAACCTCGCCGTGCTGCGCCGGGACGTGCAGGCCGCCCTCGGCGTGCTCGACAAGTACGGCGAGGCGCGAGAGGTCCTTTCTCGGGCCGAGCCCGACCTCGCCGCCGAACTCGCCCGCCTGGAGGAGGAAATGGACCTCCCCTATCTCCGGGAGAATCTCGATCGGATCTTCGACCGATCCGCCGAGGGGCTGCGACGCATCCGCGCGATCGTTCAGAATCTCCGCGATTTCGCTCGGCTCGACGAGGCGGAATACAAGGAGGTCGTCCTCAACACCGCCCTCCAGTCGACCCTGTCCGCACTCCGCCACGAGCTCGACCAGAAATCGATCCACGTCCAGAGTGCTCTCCAGGAACTCCCCCCACTGGTCTGCAACCCCGGCAAGATCAATCAGGCGTTCTTCAATATCCTGCTCAACGCCATCCAGGCGTCCGGGCCCGACGGCCTGATCGACGTGCGCACACGGCTGGACCCCGGACGTGCGGTCGTCGTGGAGATCGAAGATCACGGCGACGGGATCCGTCCCGAGCATCTGCCGCACATCTTCGAGCCCTTCTTCACGACGAAGCCCGTCGGCGGCGGCAGCGGGCTTGGACTGTCGGTCAGCTACGGAATCGTTCGCGATCACGGCGGCTCGCTCGAGGTCGAGAGCGAGGTTGGTCAAGGCAGCCTCTTTCGCGTCAGACTCCCCTTGGATGCTCCCGCGCCCGGCGATCGTCCGAACCATTCGCCGTCGCATTGACCGGATTCTCGGGCGTGGTCGCCTCTGTCCCTACGGACCCACCACGATGACGAAGCTCTGTCTGGCACGGCCGACCGTGTCGGTGCCGGACGCGACGACCTTCTCGATCCCCCACTTGAGGGCCTCCTCATCCAGTCGGCGCACGTCGCGTTCGAGCGTCGCGGAGACGGCAACCTCGGTCGCGCCCGATCGATCGGGCTTCCCCGAGAGCAAGCCGGTCCTCCGATCGATCGTGAGCCAGCCCGGCCCGCGCAGGATCTCAAACCGGGGCCGTTCGACGTCCCAGAAATTCATGACTTCCTTGCCATCGACCACACGAGTCCGGAGATCGCCCAGCGAGCGGATGGCCGCGACCCGATAGCGATACTCCACGCCGTTCCGGGCTTCCGTCACGGGCGCGCTGACAATGACCGGCCGCGGGGCATCCGCGTAGTCGGACGGCCCGCTGCGATTCCCCGCCGAGTCCAGCGCGACGATGCGGTAGAAAGCCTTGTTCGCTCCCGGCAGTTTCACCTCAGGTCCCACGACCTCCAGCTCATTGGCCTTGGTTTCGACCACGAAGTTTGCGGCGAACTCCGGGGTCATCTCGGCGGAGACGCCAACCGTGACCGCGTAGGGCCGGTCGCTGACGGAGAAGCCCTTCTCATCACTGGCATGGACGCGGTACGCCACCGGCCTGCGACCTCGGGGATTCGCCGACCACCGCAGGACGCCCCGGTTGCGCTCGCGATCGAATGCGAGGCGGACCTCCCGGGGAGGCGCCGGTCCCTGCGGCGTGAATCGCCAGGTCGGACTCCAGGCTCCCCAGATACCCTTGCCATCACGCGCCCGGACGCGCCAGAAATACGTCGTGTCCGGATTCAAGAGTCCGGGCCCGGGCAACGTGTATCGCGCCCGCCCTGCGTCGGCGGTCCGGGAGATGAGCTTGGCGAAGCTCATGGAGAGGGGCCACCTCATATCGGCGCGATCGGAAAGCTCGAAGTGATAGTCGGCGATCGCGTCGCCATCGGGGTCCCCGGCGGGACTCCATCGGAAGACGATCTCCGTCCCTTCGACGGCGGCCCCGTGTGTGGGAAAAAGCGGTTCCGACGGCGGTTCCGGCGGCCGGCTCGCCGACCGCTCGACCCATTCGTGAGAGATCCGCACCCGGCGTCGCCCCGGCGTCTCGTCGGTGTACGTGAACGCGTTCGCGCCAACGCCCATCCCGGGGAGCGTGAGCGGGGCCATCTGCAAGTCGTTGAGGATTCCGAGTCGCCGGAGGCGTGCGTCTCCCGAGAGCTCACATTTCAGGAGGTACCGGTACCGGGCTGGTCCGTTCGCGGGGAAGAGCCCGTCGAGATTGCGATCGACGTCGCGCCAGCTCCGGCCGTCCCCGGAAACCTTGAACCGGGCGCCGGTCCCCTCGACGTCCAGCCTTCCCCCGACGAAGACATAAGGACTGGACATGGTCCAGACGATGACGCCGGTCTTCCCTCCCTCGGCCATGACTTCGCCGTCCCTCTCCCGGATCGACTCGACGGCCGTGGCGCCGGTGCGCCAGGCCGACTGGCGGAAATCCGGCCGATATTCCCAGGAACCATTGCACAGCCGGTCGGCGAAGCGGGGGGGCGATGTCCCGTGATACTTGACGGGATTCCGATGCCCCCATCGCCAGACGATCGCCTCGCCCGGACGGAGCGTCATGCTCAAGTCGCTACTCGACGCGTTGCGAGCCCCCGTGACCCTCCCCTCGTAGACATAGATGGAGGACTCCCACTCATCCGACGCACGTCGGTCGGGGTGCAAGATCCCCTGGGTGTGCGTGCGACGGATCAGGTCGTGATCGTGGACGAGATCCTGCTCGCCCGCTATGGTCACGTTGTCGCGGAGCAAGTAGATGGCGTGCATGTCGCCGTCCATCAGATGCCAGGAGTCGTCGTAGAAGACCTGGGTGACGCAATGTCCCACCAGTCGGGCCGGGGCGACCTTGAGGCCCGCCTTGTGCCACAGGCCGGCCAGGCTGATGGAGTCGTTGCCACACGTGTTATAGCCGTAAACATTGAAAACTTTCACGGGATCGAGGAGTTCTTGATTATCGCCCTCGAAGTGGAACCGATGCTGGACCTCCTGCCACCACAGGGCGCGGGCCTTCTCCCCGTCGCTCATCCCCGGCTCGATGGCCCTGGCCACGATCCGCTCCATGCTGCGGAAATCGTTCGATCCGTTGGATAGCCAGGGATTGACTACGTCCGTCGTCCCCGTATTCTCCATGCGGACGGCGCGATTCGATTCCCATGTCTGTTCGAACGGTTGCCAGACCCCCTGGGGCGAACGGCAGTTCCGGCCGTCCATCGTGCCCCCCTGGACCACGATGTATTCGAGCCGTCCATCGGCGATCTGTTGCACGTGCCGCTTCGGCACGTCGCTCGGGTGATGGTTTGAATCCCAGGGTGATCCCGCCTCATCCGTCGCCCCCAGAAGCAGGACGGCCCAGGTCAACAGCGTTGTGCCCATACGATTGACTCCCCCACGATTCCCATCGGTCGCCCACACGACGGACAAGGCCGACGACGGCCTATTGTATCCGCGGCATCCGCGTTGGTGTTGCTCGGCGCGGCAATAGGCGAGCCGGTACCAGGGAATGCCGCTCGGGACCTTCCGGTTTTTCTTGGAGGCAGTCTGTCAAATCGCCCGAAGATCCATATTGACCATCTTCGCGATTTATTCCGAAGTATAGGAAACCCGAACGTTCGGACTGAGTCGCGTTTCCGAGTTTATGGGCGATTCGCGAAGAAGGGGCTGAATGGCCTTGCACGAACCTGGGAGGGCAAGCCTCCCGGCGAGCCACGACGCCATCCGGCTCGACCGGAGCCTCGCCCTGCCGGAATCACGCAAGGCCATTGAGTGGCAGGGGATAGGAGGAGCGGGCAAGGATGGCCGACTCATTGGCTCCGCAAGGGACCGACGATGAAGTCCTGCAAAAACGGCGACTCGACCGGGCTGTCCTGGCGTTCGTGGTGCTCGGGGTGTTGCTCAGGATCGGCCGCTACCTGACCAATTATCCCGTCTGGGGTGACGAGGCGTGCCTTGCGCTCAGCCTTCCCCGGCGCGGCTACCTCGACCTGCTCTTGCCCCTGGAATATGGGCAGATCTGCCCGATCCTCTTCCTGTGGGCCGAGTTGACAGCGGTCAAGCTGTTCGGGTTCTCGGAGATGGCGCTCCGGCTCTGTCCGCTCCTCTGCGGGATCGGGAGTGTCTTCCTGTTCCGACGCGTGGCCGGCCGAGTCTTGGAAGGCCCGGCGCTGCTGATGGCCATGGCCATCTTCGCCGTGTCGATCCATCCGATCCGGCACAGTGCCGAGGCCAAGCCCTACGCGACCGACCTGCTGGTGGCCCTGGCCCTGCTGGCGATGGCAATCGAGTGGTTCCAGTCGACCGAACGGACGAGATGGCTCTGGATGCTGGTTGCTTTCACGCCGATCGCGCTGGCGTCCTCGTATCCGGCCGTGCTGGTCGCGGGGGGAATCGGCCTGGCGCTGGCCCCGTCCGTCTGGAGGGCTCGACGATGGGGCCCGAGGATCGCCTTCGCGGCCTATGGCCTGACGGTGCTGGCGACGTTCGGCGTCCTGTTCTTCGCCGTCATGCATCGACAGCAAGGCGGCTCGGCCCTGGTGGGCCTCCAGAGGTACTGGGCCGGCTCCTTCCCGCCGCTCAACTCACCGGTACCATTGATCTCCTGGCTGGTCTCGATCCACGCCGGCAGCATGTTCGCCTATCCCTGGGGGGGCAGCCGCGGGGCCAGCACCGGGACGCTGATCCTCGTGCTCATCGCCGGGGTCGTCCTGTGGCGACGAGGCCAGCGGACAATCCTCGCGCTCCTGCTGATGCCGATGGGCGTGGCGCTGGCCGTCGCGGCGCCGAAGCTCTATCCCTACGGAGGCCAGGCGCGGATCATGCAGTACATCGCCCCGGCCATCTGCCTCATGGCCGGCCTGGGCCTGAGTAGCTTGCTGCTCTGGTTCTTCCGACCGACTCGCCGGACCGGGGCGATCCGGGTCGCGGCTGTCACGCTGGCCGTGGCGGGGATCATCTCACTGGCGGACGACTTCCGGCATCCGTACCGGGCGATCTACGATGACCAGGCTCGCGAGTTCGCCCGACGATTCTGGCCCGAGCAATCCCGGGACGCCGAGGTCGCCTGCTTGCAGTGGGACTTCGGCATTGCGACGCGGCATGAGGGGCTCGCCCGCACGGCGATCTACCTGTGCAACCAGCAGATCTATTCCCCGCGACAGCGTCGCGGCGGCGGCCCGCGCTGGGACCTCGTGACGCCGGAACGGCCGCTGCGCTGCGTCGCCTTCGACGACGCCATCATCAAGAGTCCCGCGGCGACCGCCTGGCTCGAATCGATCGAGGTCCGATACGCTTTGCGCAAGCGAGTGGACCTCGTCGTCCCGACCACCGGCCTCGACATGAAGCCATGGGACGACCATGTCCGGATCTTCGAGTTCCAGCCCAAGCCCGACCGGCCGTCGGGATCGATCGCCGATGGGACCTCGGATCCCAGGGCCCGTCGTTGAGGATAAGGCCCGGGTAATCTACTGGGGCTCATGGGCCAAGATTGGTGGTCGGTGCCGCAATCCTCATACGAGCCCGAAGCGCCAGCGAGTGCATTCTTGGGCTGATTCCCTCGCTGGTGCTTTGGGCTGGTAGGATCGGAGTTCACCAATCACGGCCCATGAGCCGAACTTTTTATCTTCAGCGTCCTGGGCTGGGGAGCCGGACTGCGACAGATGCTCGCTTGATCGGTAACCGAAACGCTGAGCTCACCAGCCCGGCAGGCGCGAGGAGCTACGAACTCCAAGAAGCCTACATGCCCGTCGGGTCAGATGCAGCCCCTGGTTCGGCCGGCTTGTCAGCCCACGATTGATTCGGATGTGTGGCCCGCATCACGCAACTTCTCAAGCGCCTCGAAGGCCGCTTGGTCGACGCTGACAAGGTCCGCGAGTAGCAATTCCAGGGCATGAGCGAGTGCCCAGCGTGGGTTGCTCGATGCCGAGATGTAGGTTGCTAGCGGCTCGATCGCGGCCCTGAGCGCAGCATCCGGCCCACCATGGAATGAAGGCCGGTGGCTGTCCTCTGCGTTGCCTTTCACTTCCAATCGCTGTTGGTCGGGAGTATTGACGAACGCCACACGAACGACCGTCGGCGGGGGGCCCTTGACGGTCAGCAGACCTTCTCCGCGGTACGGAGTGACAGCGTTTGCGCTGTATTCGTTACAGAGGGCGGCGACGCGAGCCAGGATCGTCCGGAAGGCGGCGGGCGGCACAGGCACCAGAGCCTCCTTTGTCTCCCCGTTGACGGTCCAGTTGCAAACGCACCGGTTCCCGACCCGCTTGAATTCCACGTCGCTGCCGACGCACGCCTCAAGTAATTGATCGGTCAACCCAACGATGCCGTCTTGCGTCGGCGCGAAAGCACATCGCAGGCGATCCTCGGCCGTTTGGGATGGGATCACGGCACACCTCGAATCTCTTTCACGAGCGACCCCCACCTCGCCAAGAGGCTGTCGAGCGCGGGCCCCGGGTCGAACTGGACGACCCCGCCGCAGAGTGCGACGAGTTCCCCTACGTCCGCACCTTCATCATACTCGATGAAGCCTGCGTAGAGGGACAGGTGTTCGACCGCCGCCATCCGCACCACGTCATCCGGTACATCGACCGCGACGACCGCCGGGCCGAGTTCGTTCGGGAAGGCGGTCGCCTTCCCTCGGGCGTAGGCCAGGGAGTCACCAACAGCGGACGGCTTGCCCTCGGCGGTGAACGAGAAGTTCTCGGCGATGCCTCGCCCTCCCGACTCAACGAAAGTGACATCGGGGCCGTGCTGAACAACGCTCTCTGCCCGCACGCGGGTCGTTCCGTGCAGCAGCCACATGCAGAGAGTCACTCCCAGAAAGGACTGCGAGGCGCGAAAGCCCGAACTCCGTCAGTTGTCCCCGGGTCACTATGGTAACACGCCCCGGAAGTGCCGCCACCCGGACAAGCCTAATCCGTGATGATCCAAACAGAATCAGCTTCGGCTAGTCGATGACGGAACCGACTATGAATCAACAGCATGGGGCGAATTCGGTCGTGAGATCGAGGGCAGCGATTCTTGCGGGGCCGCGCGCCGCCCCCAAGGGCCGGTTCTTGGTAATGTTTTGCGATGAGGCAACACGGGCGGGAATTCTAATTGTCGCTGATCAATAGCGTTCTCCGAGAGAAGCCTACGTGCCTATTAACCATCTTTGACAGAATAATTGTTGTTTAACAAAGGTTGAACACTCCTGGCGCTACGGAGCGGCAGAAATCGCGTGGACTTCTTGCTGGGTTCCGGTGTCGCCCGTGGCGAGAGCGGATCGGGCAAGGCATTCGGATCACAGCGACTGCTTGCTCACCGTCGGAGTCGTGAGAGCCTCGCACGCAGCTCTTGCGCCCTCTGTTCCAGGTACCCCTCAGACCGCTCATGATCTTGAACGACGTCCGGCGAATCCCCTCGTCGTCTCGCGGCCTCGGCCATCGCACCCGCCTGCGCCCGGGCGAGGTCGTTCATCAGGATCTCCGCGTGGAGCTGGTCGACCATGGCCTGGCGTCGCAACCGATCCTGGAACGCGATATAACCCGCCAGCAATAATGACGCGATCAGGATCACGAGCATCAACCGCCGAACCGTGAACCGCAGTCGGATCTTCGGCATGGCTGCGAGCCTCGTTCGATCGAGTCCGAGGCGATGGTTCCCGCTCTCGGTTCGACGTCATGACTCAATGACTCGGTGCCTCGGGCCCTGCATCGGAGTCGCCTTCCTGCGCCGCGGCTTCGAATTCCAGGACGAACCCATCCGGGTCGACCA